>JAGQPF010000548.1 GCA_020426845.1 Planctomycetales bacterium | reverse complement strand
CCTGTAGGGCCACGCCTTCGGTGTCGAAGTAGGGTGACGCCACGATAATCCGCTGAACGTCGAGCTCGCCGACCTCGCGTGCCATCTGGTCGAGGAGTGAGTCCTCGTTCAGCGGGCTCCGGAGCAGTCCGGCGGGGTCATCGAGTGCCCCCGCCCATTCGTGGGTCGCCGCGTTGAATGCATCGCCAAGCTCCGCTCGGGCTGCGTCGGACCGCTTCGTACGGGTAAGACAATGGCCTACATAGTCCCTGAATGACGCGATCACAGACGACTCATCGTTCTGTGAAGCGAAGTGAAGCCATATCTCCTCGTTCTGACGAATGCCCCCGAAGGTGAGATTGCCTGATCCGACGAGCAGTTCACAGTGCGTCGGCCCAGCCGTCAGGACTGCCTTGGGATGGAATCGAAAGCCTCGGTCCATTCGGATAGGAACCACGCGATACCGTCGGCCTAGTCGACTCAACCATCGGTTCTGTGCTTTGAAACTCGCCTGCACCTCATCGGCGTCAGCGAGAATCGTCAGTGTTGGATGGCCGCACCGCCGTAGCTCTCTGAGTAGAACGCTCTCGATGAACACGAAGTCGATGTTGAATGTGCACACAAAGACGTGTGTCAGGTCCTTTTGACCTCTCAGGATGGACAGCAGGTCGTCACGCATTGACCGGACCACCAAGTGCCGAGAGCAATTCCTGCCCCCTCGCTGAGAGCACTGCCTTGTCGTCCTCCATCGTCGTCAATCCGAGGTCTGCGAGTATGCCAAGCACGTTTCCGAGGCGGTCACCACTGAATCCTGCGGCGACTCCAATGCCTGTCGGACGCAGAACCTGGCCGTCGGGGAAGAAGCGGAGGGAACACTTGAGTCCATTGCCCATCTTTCGGAGCGTAGTCGTCAAGTGAGACTCGACCACGCCGCGGTCGATGACGAGGTGCATCGTCTCGGCGGCGGACTTCGTGTCAGCCGCGGCCAAGATCGGAAACACGCGTTCTGCTCCGGTGCCGGACTTAGGGAACGCGGCGAGCTCGAACACGCCACGAGCCTGACGCCACGTCGCAGTAAGCATCAGGAGTGCGAAGACAGCCTTCTCGTTGGCGGCGAGAAGCCGCCGCACACGGCGGTCAATGGGTGCATCAAGGAAGGCGTCGTGTTGAATGGCGTGACAGAATGAGCGGAAGCTGGAGCTGAGGGCGGGTGCCACACCGGAATCAAAGTGCTGCGTAATGGCAGCCGGAGGGTCGAATCCGGCGACCCATGCCGTGATGACATCTGGAACAGTCGCACCGTCCGCATCTGCGAGTTCGGTTGTGAGTCCTTCGAGAAGCAGTTCGAGTGCAAAGTGGACACGGCGGTGCATCTCATAGGCCGCCCAATGCAAAGCACTCTCCTCCGGAGACGACTGAGCCCTACATACCGACGCGTAGCGGCGAGCAATCGCCGTGGGAGAGTCGGCTACTCCATTGAGAACTGAACTCAGAGCGAAGCGGAGCGTGGCGAGAAAGCGGGTGTACAGGTCAACATCCTGACCTTCTTCGTGGCGGGTAAGTGACTCCTCCAGAAGCGAACGTTCCGCTGCTGAATCGTCGAGGTCTAACGCCCCGGCGGAGAACAGGGTGGCAACTTCTTCGATCTCTTGGCCCGAGACATCGCCGCCCGCGATGATCTTCTCGACGATTGGGTGGCTGCCGATGAGATCGCTTCGCACCTTGTGCATCCTCTGGCCACGTGGAGTGAGCTTTGGGGCTTGCCACTCTCCTTCAATGGAGTCGTGGGCAATCAGCCCGATCGTTCGGCAAGGCACGACGTACGTCCCAAATGTCGCACCCCCTCGGTCCAGCGTGAGCGGAACAACATGACCTGTGCTCAAGAGCGTTGCTTCCTCCGTATGGAGGTCGCTCCCCAGTAGCCCGCCCGTCTTCCTATTGAGTTGGGCATCCGTCACTTGTGTGGCTGCAAGGACGATGAGTTCAAGCCGACGTTCGGCGGCGTGAAACTCGTCCCAGTTGGGTGGACGTGCCTTGCTCAAACTGACGCCACAGTGCCGGTAGAACTCCAAGAGAAGCCAGGGAAGCAGTGAGAGGTAGCGTGCTCGCTGCGATATCGTTGTGATGCCGCTGACCCAGCGTTTCTCCAGGTCTTGGTCAACCTTCCGGTATCCCAGAATATCGAGGCCCTTGATGACCTCCTTCTCACCGGAATTCCAGAACAGCGACGGCATGAAGGGATTTTACCGAGCTTGCGTTGGTCGTCGGGTTGCGCTACCGTCGGGGTCACACGTCGTTTGTAGAACGGTGTTTGCGGAATCACGAGTCGGCCACCAGCCGCCTCGGCGTCCGTACACAGACTTCGACCCCCGGGAGTCCGGCCTCACCAGCCGGGCGAAGGGAGCGGGACTCATCACCCCGCCCACAGATTTGTGGCAGTCGGAGACGCGTAGAGCCGG
>JAGQPF010000547.1 GCA_020426845.1 Planctomycetales bacterium | reverse complement strand
GGATTGGCGACGCGCAAGCCGCCGTGCCAGTGGACGATCGGTTTCACCATCCGTTGGCGACGCTCTATCGAGCCAACGTCCTGTCAGCACTTCGGCAACTGGACGCTCGGGATGAGTTGCGACCCAGGCTCTTGTTCGACATGGTGGAAACGGTGCGGGTTCCGGTGGAGACGCTGCGCGACGTCGACCCGAATCTTGACACACTGGCCAATCTCAACACGCCCGCCGACTACTTCGCGGCACTTTCCCGCGCGGGATATCGCTGCGCCGACTCGATCCGCGCGCAACTGCTGCAATAGTCCGCGCCAAACGGATGGCTGCCATAGTCGCTCACTGTGGCGGCGGTCACTCCTGCCGCAATTGAGTGGCGCTGAGTAGCTTGCCTTTGATCTCCTGCACGACTTCGTCGCCGAGCTCGCGCGAGATCTCCGCGAGCCGGGCCTCGGCCTTGATTCGCAGCAAGCCGTCCGGAAGACTGCTTTCCGCGGCGGCAAACCACAACGTCGCGTGGCGCCAAACGGTATCGCGGTGACGCAGCTGACTCGTTCCATATTTCCACCAGGCTTCGGCAATCTCGAGCCGCTGCTCGGGACTGGGAAGGTCTTGAAGCTCGAGTCGAGCGATGTCGCGCAGCTCCTCGTCGTCACAGTTGCTCAACATGGTCAGCCCCTGCAGCCAGTCCTCCTTGACGAAACAGAAGTATCGCCCCACGATCGTCAGCGACTCGGGGCTGCCCTCGACCACTTCCGCAAGCTCCTGGCGGAACTTGCGATACTCCGAGCGGCCGACTTCGACGCGACGCTTCAACGCAATGAGCTCTTCGTTCTCGTCCGCCTTGCCCTTCTGATTGCGATGCGTCTCCCGATCCGCGCTGACGGCATGGCGGACGAGCGTTGAGGCGGACTCGAAGTCGCCTCGCTTCACGGCGACTTGGATCACCTCCATGGCGGCTTCGATCTGGCTGGAGGGCAAGTCGGCGCCGACGGCCAGTAGCAGCTCGACCTTGAGCGGTTGGTCGTCGAGGCGGTAGTGTTGCGTGAGCAGCTTGATGATTTCCAGGCCGACCTGCACGTCGCGAGCTTGCCCCGCGATCACGCGTGCGGCCTGCAACACGACATATCGCCCGTTGACGTCTTCCGACATCGTGCGGCTCTTGTCCAGCAGCTCCTGCGCCAGTTCGAGCTTCTTATCCGAAGTGGTTGCGGCCGCGTGCTTGGGTCCGTAGATTTCCCGAAATAGTCGGCGCGAATCAGCGAGCGAAGTCTCCGGCGGGGCAGGGGGGCGCTCATCCGGCGCTTCGGGCTGCTCGGCGATCGCGTTGGGGTTATTGGCGTCCATCGATGTGGCGGCTGCGGCGCCCACACCGCCCAGCGTCGCGAGTTGCTCGTAGGGCTTGTTGTCAACATCCGTGGCGCGCGTTGGATCGGCGGCGACCGCGAAGCTAACCTTGGCCATCGTGACCGGCTCGCCGCCATCGCGAGTCAGCAGGGCCTGAAACTCGGACGGCTTGACAGTGCTGGGGATGCGCCGCACGGTGCTGTCGGCGAAGGCGACAAAGATGCCGTCTTTGCGTTTGGTGCCAATGCCCCTCGGTTCCTTGTCCGCGTCATAATCCTGGGGACGAGTCCACTCGACGGCGAGATCGTCGTCGACTTCCAGAACAGCGATGGTGTTGTTCAGGCCATCTTCGATTCGCTGACCGAGGATCTGGTCGAAGTTCGGAGTGTACATCGTGGTGCGCCCGAACGGCACGAGGAAGTTGGTCTTCTCATCCATTCGTTCGGCGTTTCGGTACACGTCCGGGATCTCGGCGAGCAGGGCGAGATTCTTGCGGCTGTCCCAGGGTTGCGAGAGATCGAACTTGTCATACAGCTCCTGATGTCCGAGATAGGGCAGCAGGGCGACGCGCCAGCTGAGCAGCGGCACTCCAGCCCCGTCGCGAATCGCCGCGGGCATCACAAGCCCTTTCTCGTCGAGGTACTCGCTGAGAGCGGCGGAGATTTCGTTCAAGCTGGTCAGCGCCCAGGCGCGTCGCTCCAGGTCCGATTCGGGCCGTTTTCGTGGTGGCAGTTCGGGCTTCGGCTCCGCTGGCAAGTGCTTCGACGGCTCTTCGGCCGGCGCCGCGGCAGGTTCCGGCTTTTGGGTTTCGGGGGTTGATGGCTCCTCGGCCGAGTCCTTCTTCGCCGCCGGAGCAGGCGTTTCTTCCTCCTCGTCGTCGCTGCTTGAACGACGCATTGCCTGTCGTTTCAGCTCCTCCATCTGGCTCGCTCGGGAGTCGCATCCCGACTGCGGCGCGAGTACGGCGCAGATCAGTGCAATGGTCAACAGTCGAACACACCTTGAGCCCGCCAAGGAGGTGGTGGCAGCCGAGTCGATGGACATGAAGATCTCCCGGAGAGGCGTGCTTCTGTTGTTTTTCTAAATCGCATTTCAAAAACTTCCCGATCGGCAATCGGGTTGATAAACCAGCAGAAAAACTGCCTTCGATTGCGCCAGGGAAGATTTTTGAAATGTCCTCTAACAGCCTTCTAACGCACAGCACGCAATTTGAGCTCGCGCGCGGCGAGCATGTTTTGTTATCCCAGTCGAAACGAGTCGATCAGGCCCGTCGTCAGGGCGGCGCCGCCGATGCAGGTGAGCGAGTCGCAGGCGACGTCGTCGAACTCCTTGCGAATCGACTCCAGCAACCGGTAGACGTCCTGTTGTCCCCGTCGCGTGACCACTTGCAGGTCGTCGAAGACCGCCCTCAATTGTTCGATGCTCGAGAAGTCTCGTTTGAGCAACTCGGCCTGTTCCCGCGTGACATTCAGCCGCCCAGTGAAGCAGTCTGTCATCTGTGCGCCACTGATGCCCAGCAGCCGGACCCAAAGTCGCCCATCGTGCTCGAGAGAGAACACGGCGCCGCTGGCACCGATGTCCAGCAGGGCGTGGCCGCCTCGCGGGTCCAAGTCGGACTGCCAACACCAGCCATTTCTAGCGGCGAGCGCGTCCACCGTGACCACAACCGGCGCAATCTCCAGCGTGTCCCAGAGGGCAAGTTGCGACTCAATGGAAGCCTTCTTGGTGGCCACAAACACGCCGAACTGCTCACGTTCGGACTTTCGCTCGACGTCGCAACGCCACTCCAGACCGGCGACATCCATCGGAAACATCGTGGCCGCTTCGCGTTGCAGCACAGGCTCCAGCTTCTTGCCTTCCAGCGGTGGCAGCGGCGCGGTGCGCACCGTGGCATGCCGAGTCGAGAAGGCAATGCAAACAGGGGTGGACTTCCAGTCGTGCTTGTCACGCAGTTCTCCGAGCAGTTCGAGCAACGCGACATCCGATTGGGCAAACGGCCGCTCAACCACCTCCGCTGCCTGCACGGTGACGGAGTCGCCTTGTCGAGCCAGCTTGAGCGCCTTGATCGAGTGCGTTCCGATATCCACGCCCCATACCGCGTCGTGCTGTTTCCCGCGACGGAGCAGCCCGCCAAACGAGGACTTCTTTTCGGGCTTGAAGTCGATGGAACGGCGGGACAAGCCAACGCCTTGCAACGCGAGCCCGAAGGCGGTGAACCAAACACTTGGCTGCAGGGCAAACGTTTGGCGAATGCTTTCCTCAACGTTCGTGCGTGGATAGAACTGCCATTTGACGTCGCAACCCATGGCGGAGCGTTTTGGCGGCGTGCGCCAAGAGGCAAGCGGCTTTTGCTTGGCGGCGTTCCATGCGTTCTCGGCCTCGGTCAACAAGTGCCGGGCCTCGTCGCTTTGGGTCATCTTGAGAAGCCGCCGCGCCGCCGCCACGTGGTTCCCGCTGACGACTGTGGCCGAGCCAAGATATTGCTGCAGTCCGCTGCGGTCGCGAAGTGATTCCCGCAGTTGTTCGGTGCGAGCGTTCACTGCCGGCTGCGGCACGGCCGACAACAATTGCTCGGCGCCCGCCAAGTCGTTGGCGGCAAGTTTCTTCTCGGCTGCCTGGCACAGTTGATCTCGCACCTGTTCGGCGAGTTTGCCGATTTGCTGATGGTGAGGCTGGATGGCGAGCACCTGCTCGATCGGCCCCGCCAGCTCCATCACCTGCTTTGATTTCACAAGATCGCGGATCCGTTGCTCAGCTGACCGCAGCTCGTTGAGGGTGCGGGAGACCACATCGAGCAGGTCGTTGCATGCCTGGTTCCGCAGATTGGCGGGGATCTCTTCGAGAGCTTGCAGTGCGGCCGGGAGGTTCCCCTCGCGGTGCTCCTGTTGAGCGAGTGAAAGGCGCTCGGCGCGTGCCTGCAGAGCCTCCTCGGCTTGCCGAAACAAGCCAGCCCGCATTGACTGCGCGCGTTCGATTTCGCCGTTCAGTCGCGGATCCTCAAGCAAGAGCACGCGCCGCAGCGCCAGTTGGGCCTTTTCGTACTCGTGGTTTTGGGCAAGCTCCAAGGCATGGTCGACGCGCGCGCGGCACTCGGCGATCAACCGAGCCTCTGCCTCGCGGACATTGGCGCCACACTTGCCACAGTGTTGTTCGTCGATAGCGCGTTCGCTATTGCACTGTCCGCAGCGTCGCCAGAGCGACTGGCCACATTGTGTGCAATAGACGCGTTGCCCCGTGTTGACCTGCCCACAGCCGCAGCGGATCGTGGCGTCGGGTGCGTTGGCCGCGGCATTCTCGCCGCAGCCTCGCTCCATTGCTTGGCGCCGTCGAATCGCTGCATCCACCTCCTCGCGGCGCTCTCGGCTGGTGAGTGTTTCGTGCGCTGCCTTCAGTTCGTCGCTGACCTTCACCCAGAGCTCTCGATCGGCTGTCGCTTTTACCCGCTCCAACTTGTGGACTTGTCGAGTCAAGCCAGCTTCGAGTTTCGTGGCGTTGTCCTCAAACAGCGGCACCCCCAGCAATTCGTAGGGAGTGAGTGGGCGACGTCGTTCGTGGATGCCGAGCCAAGCCTCGAACGGATCGAAGATCTCTTCCGAAAGCAGAGGATCATGGTCCGCTGCCGGCTCGCCGGTTGCCACCGGGTTGTGAGCCGGGGAGCTAGCCGGGGAAGGAGAGATTGGGTCTGCCTGTGGCGTTTCGGAATCGGAAGTTGGATCCACCACCACTGAAGGTGCAGAAAGCGCTTCGATCGCGCTACAAAGTTGCTGAGTCATGCCGGACAACAGTTGTGCTAGCTCGGCAAGCTCGCGAATCTGTTCTGCGTCGTAAGGATCCGACTGCAGCCGGGCTGCGACTTGATCGATTTGTCGCGACAGCCTGGCGGCGTTCTGGATTTGCAAGGGGGTCGTTCTCAAGTCGGTTGCCAAAAGGGAGTCTCCTATGAGGCCGTTGATACCACCTGTGGCCTGATCCGGCAATCGACACAGCGTTTTCCGCAGCGTGTTCGATTGGAGCGGGGCGATGTTCAACAGCGGTCGGCCAAGCAAGTCTGCTGACCGTCAATCGGTCAATTGCCGCGCGGGATGACGTCGAACTCGAGCGGGAATCGCTGGTGCTCAATCCGCTCGTGGTCCAGCAGCAATTCGACGCTGCCGATCGTGCGGTTGCTGACGTTGCCGACGGGTGCGTTCTCGGGCACCTCCAGGTCAAGCAAATACATGTCCTCGCCCTTGCGCTCCCAGCTTGCTTTGACAAAGCTTGGCGTCGTCTGAATGCGGACATTGTCCAACTGAGGCTCGGGATCGCGGATCTTTACAATCAATCGCGCCCGCTTGGCCTGGCCTTCCGGAACGTTGCCGAGATTGATCAGTCCCGTGGCGTCGATCGCCTTGCCGTAGACCGTGAACCGCCGTGTCAGTTGTCCGCCGTAGCCGACTCGGACCACTTCCTCGCACAGTTGGCCCTCGGCGTTGACACCCTCGACCTTGACTTGATGCACGACGGTGAATGTGCCGGGTTTGAATTTCGTTGTTGGCGGCGGTGTGAAGTGCATCCAGAAACCGCCGAGTGCCTCATGCGGCGCCAATGCGTCCTGCGCAGCCTCCTCAGTTCGCCACTCGGCGCCCTCGACGGACGATTCGACGCCAAGCACACGGAGGTCGCGAAGTTTCTGTGAGAACACCAGGGTTTTGGCGGGTGGCAGCGACTCGGTCGGCACTAAGCGACCAAAGTTAATCGCGGCGGGCTCGGCGCCGATCAAGACCGTGATCTCGCCGCGAATTTGCAAGCGGATCGATTTCTGCAGCGGATCGTTCGTGTTGAGCGTGATGGTCTGAAAGTAGACTTTGTCCCGGCCCGTGTGGAACTCGACCTTGACTGTCGATTGCTCGCCTGGCTCGATGGTCGATTTGGCGATTTCCGCAACCGTGCATTTGCAGGAGGTGCCCCCGTCGCTGATCTTCAGCGGGCCGGCGCCTTCGTTCCGAATCACGAATTCATGGGCGCCGGACGACGAGGGGTCCATGGCGCCGAAGTCATAAAGTGTGCCGCCTTCGACAACGATGCGGGGCGGGTCGGCGGCAGTCTCGTTGAGCACAAGCCGTGGGCCCCCGTTTCCCTTCAGCTCAAACTCGACCTCGGGATGGAAGGGGTGACGATAGATGAATCTTGCGTTGGCGGCCAGGACGCCACAGAGCGTCAAGGCCATGATAGGGAGAGCTGGGATTAACAGCATTCGCTTTTGAAGAGCCATGGACGCTTCCCACCCGTTTGGAAGTGTTTGCTGCAAAGAAACGGAAAAGGGCGGCTGCCCAAGTTGGGCAGCCGCCGATCGCCGCAATGAACCGGAGACAATCGTCTCGCCTAGTTTTCGAAGACGCCCGCTTTCTGCAGGTTCTGCAGGAAGATGCCGGTGAAGATCTCGGCAGCCGGCAGCTCCACGACGCCGTCGCGGTAGCCAATGCCCTCATAGGCGTTGGGGCCCAGGTCGGGGGTGACGGGGAAGCCGGGGTTCAGGAACTTGTCGTTGTTCAAGTCCGAGAACTCCTTGACGCTCGCGTCCGCCATCAGGATGTTGCAGCTGGCATTGGCGCCACCGCCATGCACCGCGTACCAGTCGCGAGTGTCTTGCAGGTAGGTGTTGGTGCCGGCGGCGGGCGCCTGGCAGTTGCCGGCCACTTCGCACTCAATCTGAGTGCGGAGGTCGGCGTCCTGGTTGATCAACGAGATGGCCCCGTTGGTGCCGCCCGAAGCATTCCAGTAAGCCGGGCCGTCGTTGAAGGATTCGGCCAGCAGCTCGCCGGCTTCCAGGAACACTTTCTCATCCGACTTGCCGGCTGCCCAGACGCCGGTGCCGTCGTAAGAGATCGTCGCGGCCAGCACGGCCTCGTCGATGTCACCGGGGGCCGAGTCGCCCAACAGGGCAACGGCGGAGGTGACCACGGGGCTATTCTCCAGAACTCGCATCTTCAGGGCGCCCTGAGTGGTGCTAAGACCCTTCAGGCCCGTCTTGCCGCTGGCGCCGCCAGCGATAATCGAGGTGCCGCTGACGTTGTACTTCGGCACCGAGCGAACGAAGTGCCAACCGGCGGAGTAGTTGGTGTTGTAGCCCTTGTCGAGCAGAGCGCGAGCGATGATCTCGGCGCGATTCGGGTCGTTGGTGATGATGTCAGTGCCTGCAAAGGTCGAGCCAGTGCCGCCGCTCACACCCGCCCAAGCGGACGAGCCGCAGACGCCAGCCGCCAAGCGAGTCAGCGGGGCGCCGTCTTTGGCGTCCGTCGTGTCTTTGCCCAGCAAGTCATTCAGCTTCTCCAAGCCACGCAGCGGGTTGGAGGGGCACATCGCCTCATTGGCGTCCACCGCGTTGATGTTCACGATGTCGGCCACCCAACCATAGGTGTCAACACATCCGTCCCGACGGAAGTCGTAGGCGCCCGAGCAAAAACGGCCTTGCGGATCCTTGTCCGCCCACGTCAGCAAGCCCAGGCCAATCTGTCGCAGATTGTTCTTGCATTGGGCGTTCCGAGCCGCCTCCCGCGCTCGGCTCAACGCCGGCAGGACCAACGCTGCCAGCACGCCGATGATGGCGATCACCACCAACAGCTCAACCAGAGTGAAACCTTTCTTCTTCACAACCGTCTCCTAAAGGAAAATAAGGGGGGAGTAGAGAGTTTGTTGAGTCGACATGCGTGAGCCGGGCCACTCTGGCCTCGATCACGTGTGTCGACAGCAGTCTGCAATGTCTGGGACGCTTGACAGTCGGCGCGGACCGTAGGCGCCAACCCTGCCCGGGTGTTTTTCGACCGCCAGGCAGTTTCCGTGAATAAGGGAGAGAGTCTTGGCCGCGTTGCAGGCTGGCAGCCTGCACCACGATCTATGGCGCCACGTAGTTGTCGGGCACCGACTCCTCGAGCGAGTACATGCTGAACACCTCTGCCGGCGGCAGTTCCACGGTGTCGTCGCTGAAGTATTGAGGCTTCGCGTTGAAGCCGTTGTTGAGGTATCCGTCCTGATTCAAGTCCTCGTAGGAGCGGACGCTGCCGTCGGCGAACAGGATGTTGCAGGCGCCGCGATGCACGGGGCTGAACGCTCGATAATCCTGCAAGGCGCCGTTTCGCCAAGTGTCATACCAGCCACCGGCGCCGTTGCGCGAAGTGGGCGACGAGAATGTGGGGACTTGGGACACGTCCGCAATCAAGCGTGGCCCAAAGCTGAACGCCTGGGAGAGCCCGACGCCGTTTTCGCTGCCGAGTTGCTGAGGCAGCGTTTGTGTTGCGGATAGCGTCAAGCCGCCGTCCGCCATCAGCGGGATCGAGGATGATGGCACCTTGGCGCCGTCGATATCGAGCATCTTCAGCGGGCCGGTCGTGCAGTTGCGCGATCGCGGATCGGGACCGTCGCAGCCGGCCACCGATTTTCTCACATTGCCGTCACCGTCCAGCAGCATTCCGCCTCGCACCAGAAACCAGCTGGCGGCGTAGTTGGTGTTGTATTTGCGATCGTAAATCCGCTCTTCGACGGTCGTTCTCCGGCTCTCGCTCGGCGTTTGCAGCGTCCCGAGAATCACTCGGCAAGGGTTGATCACCGTCGTCCCGTCGTCGAGCGTCTTCGGCGGGCTGCCGATCATGTTCACGCAGGTGACAACGGAGGAGACATCGGCCCCGAGCAGATCGCCGTAGGTGTCGGCCAGGCGATTCGGGTTGGCCGGGCAGAGCATGGAGCCCACATCGATGTTGTCATCGATCATGTCGGCGACCCAGCCCGTTTCGGTGACCGCACCATCTCGCATCCAGTCGAACGCTCCGCTGCATAGCGTGGTGTCTGACTTGCGGCCGGCTCGAGAGAGCAAGCCGAGGCCGATCTCTCGCAAGTTGTTCGCGCAAACCGCCTTCCTCGCCGCGGCGCGGGCAAGATTGACGGCCGGAATCAGCAGTGCGGCGAGCATTCCGATGATCGCAATGACCACAAGCAGTTCCACCAGTGTGAAGCCTTTGCGAGGGGCTCCGATTGTTGTGGTTTTCATGACCCTTCCCAGGTTGAGGATGACCGGTTGCCGGCATGGCCAGCAGTTCCATCGGCCGGAATTCTCCAATACCTGCTTGAAGATCTCGTGAAGGTGGTGTGAAAACGCAAACAACATTTGGCAAAGCTAGTTGCGTATTTCCGAGCGCAAAGTGTGAAGCTGGGATCAAGAGCAGCCACGACGCGCGGCAATCGGTCGGAACCGCAGGGCCAAGGGCGGATGTCTCCGCCTTAAGGATGCGGCGAGGCGTTCGTGTTTGAGGTGGCTCAGGGGGCGTGGCCACCAAGGAAACGCAGATCGAAACGCAGAGCGGATACCGTGAGATCGTCCAGAATGCGAGTTGTCCGACGGTTTTCAACAGGCCAACAGGTTGTTAGCCGTCGGCTGGCGGGCGGTGGAGAGTGCCGGCCGCGATCTGTGCCCGCCAATGATCCAGTTGCTGCCGAGTCAGCGAGTTTTCCCGGATCAGTTCGTGCTCCACTTTCGCCGCGTCGTCGCCAACCGCGACCGAGACTTGCAGCCGGCCGTTCTCCTGATAGTTGAACTCGACGATCACGGGAGTTTTGGCGGGCAGGTTGGGAGGCAGGTCGCGCACAACGCAACGGCCGAGCTGTGAACAGTCGCGAGGGTTGGCGCTTTCGCCTTCGACGATCTGCACGAGGATGGAGTCCTGTCCCGTCTTTTGCGTTTTGAAGGTGCCACGCGCCGTGGCCGGCAGCGGCGTGTTTCGCGGGATCAAAACGGCTGTGCGAGGCAGCTTGGTCGCCGGGTCAGCGCCGGCTACCCCAAGACTGTGAGAGTTGACATTGCGGACCGTGAACGGCACCAGATGCTCGCCGCCCAGCAGGTGCCCGGCGTGCAGCGCCGCGCCGTGCGCCACGGCCTCGTCGGGAGACACGCTGCGATCGGGCGTTCTCCCCGTCAAGTTGCGGAGCATTTCGCTGACCGCCGGCATTCTCGTTGAGCCGCCGACCAGCAAGACCTGACTGATGTCGGACCAGTCCAGTCCCGTTGCGTCCAGTGTCTGTCGCGTCGTGAAGGCGGTCCGCTCCAACAGATCGCTGGTGCGCTCCTCGAACTCTCGCCGAGTGATCTCCAGACGGCAACTCTCTCCGCGGCAGTCAAAATGCAGCGTGCCCTTGGCGCGCGCCGACAGCGTGTGCTTCAGGTCCTCGCACTCGCGCCACAGCCGGCCGAGCATCCGCATGTCCTCGCGAGGGTCAATCCGAAACTGGGCGAGGCATGCTTCCGAGGCCCAATCGACAAGCCTCTGGTCCCAATCGCGACCGCCCAGTTGCACGTCACCATCGGTGGCGAGGGTGAGGAACTCGCCGTTGCCGACCTGCATCACGGTGACGTCGAACGTGCCGCCGCCGAGATCGTACACCAGCACGACTTGGGGCGGACCATTCGTCAATTGGTGCCGATGTCCGTAGGCAATCGCCGCCGCGGTCGGCTCGTTGATAATGTCCAGCAATTCCAAGCCGGCCATATAGGCGGCATCCTGGGTTGCCTTGCGCCGCACCTCGTCGAAATAGGCCGGCACCGTCACTACGGCGCTGCGAATCGGCCCCAACGCCGCCTCGGCGTCGCGCCGGAGCTTGGCCAGCGTCAGCGCCTGTAGCAACTCGGGAGGATATTGCTGGCCGTCAATCTGCTTATCGTGTAGCCGGCGCCCCAACTGCCGCTTCGCACAGTCAACCACTCGGTGATAATCCGTCGCGGCCGCCTTGGACGCCTCCTTGCCGACGATCACATCGCCGTCCTCAAACAGCAACACACTCGGCGTCAACGGCTCGCCTTCCGAGTTGCTCAGGGTTTGCGGGTTCCCATGAGCGTCCAGATACGCCGATGCCGAGTTCGTCGTTCCCAAGTCGATGCCGAGGGCGGGTTGAGGGGCAGTCACGATGCACGTCAAAAGCGGAAGGAGGTGGACAACGGTTGCCGACGGAAACTCCCCGCGAGGCAAACGGCGCCGCAAATCGTCATAGAGGAGGTCGTCTGAACCAGCTTTTCCGGCAATCGGCACGGAATCTCGCCTGGCGATGCCGGCTTTCCCCTCCTCGCGAATATTCTACGCCGAAGGACGCAAATGCTGTAGCTCACCCGGGCCCATTGCTTTGGGGGGGTGCGCGGATGCCGCTGCACCGGCCGATGCACGCTACGCGCGTAGCATTGGCGCCCTCGCCCGTGCAGCACTGCGCAACCCCACTGCGCTGTCCGATGCACGCTTCGCGCGTAGCATGGGCGCCCTCGCCCGTGCAGCACTGCGCAACCCCACTGCACCGCAGCCCCACTGCGCCGGCCGAGGCACGCTTCGCGTAGCATGGGCATCCTGCCCGTGCAGCCCTGCGCAGCTCTCGGAAATGGGCGGTGCCGTGCGGCTGCTCGCCGCGCACGGGCGAGGGCGCCCATGCTACGGACGCTCTTGAGCTGCTGCTCGCCGCGCACAGGCGAGGAGAGTACGCCTATGCTACGGACGCTCTCAGTGGCGGCTGCTCGCTGCGCACTTGTGAAGTTCTGTCGATTCGGTTGAGCTTGCCGTGCCGAAGAGACCAATGAAAGTCG
>JAGQPF010000546.1 GCA_020426845.1 Planctomycetales bacterium | reverse complement strand
CGCCAACACGGCCAACGCTGCATCTGCCTGAGAGTTCGCCAATTGCCCATCTCCTGGAGTTCACCAAACTCCAGCAGATTAGCAACGCGGTAAAAATACGGCACGCACGCTTGCCGCAAGGACACGACTTTTGAAGTAGGTGCCCCTAGCGAGGGGGCGGGGCTAGAAGTGCCCGAGGAGCCATGGCAGTGGCTCCCCAGGCGGCCATAGGGAGCAAGTCCTCCCATGGGCACTGTTAAGAATAGTTCATCCGCGTCGCGGCGTCTTTGTCTGCGCAAAGGTTGCGAGACGTTTTTCGAGCCGAACGTGTGGAATCAACGGTATTGCCGTGAGCCGGCGTGCCACTCGGAAGTGCTCCGTTGGCAGGCCGCCAAGCGGCAACAGCGCCGGAGGTCGTTGCCGGCTGTTCGGCGCCAGCATGCCACGGCGGAACGAGAACGTCGCAAGCGAACTCGCGAGTCTGACCAAGTCGACCGAGCGGCGCCCTCAAACGCCCGCGCGTGGTCACGCTGCAAAAGATTCCCGGCGAATTTTTGCGACCGTCCTGGCTGTTATCTGGCCGTCCGCCCCGCCAAGTCACACGCCAAGTACTGCGGCGACGAGTGCTGTTTGGCCCTGCGGCGAGTGCGGGATCGTGAGCGCAAGTGGCTGAAACGGCGCAAGCAACACGGTTTTGAGCGACGGCTGGCCCCAACTGACAGCGTGGCTTCGCCGCGATCGAGTGTCGGCGACTATAGGAGCGACGGCGAAGTGCCACTAACGTGTCAGCTTTCTCCGGAGCTCTCCAGTCATGACAGAAAAACGAATTCTGGCGGCCGACCGCGTCCGCCGCCTCCCGCGTGAGGGATGGTCCTGGGTCGATCGCCGCTTTCTCCGTGAGTACGCCTCACGATTGTCAGGCGACGCCCTGCTGCTGTACTTCTTTCTTGCCGCTGTCAGTGACAAACACGGCCTGTCGTTCTACAGCGACTCGGCCATCGCGCTAAGGCTGCGCATGACCGAGCCAATGGTGGCGGCCGGACGAGACGAGCTGATCCAATGGGACCTGGTCGCCTACCAGGCTCCGCTTTCGCAAGTTCTCTCGTTGCCGCCTGTGGCGCGCGGCGGCAATGGCCGGCTGAGCTCGCTGGGCGAGGTTCTTCGGCGGCTGGGAGAGTCGTCGTGAAAGTCTCATTGTGGGCTGAAATTCGCCGTCTCCGCGAAATCGAACAGCTGTCGCAGCGCGCGATTGCTGAAAGGCTGCAGTGCTCCCGCGGCACGGTGAAGCGCGCGCTGCTGATGAAGCATGCGCCGACTCGGTCGCCATCCGAGGGCAGCAGCATCCTCGACCCGTACAAAGCCGAAATCGACAAGATCATCGAACAGTACCCAAGCCTCTCCGCTGTGCGAGTGCTCGAGAAAATCTCCACGCCCAAGAATGGAGCTCCGGGATACACGGGGCGGATCACGTTGGTGCGCGACTACCTGCGCAGAATTCGCCCGACACGAGGCCGAGTGTACCAGGACATCTCGCACGAAGCAGGCGACGCGATGCAGGTCGATTGGGGCCATTGCGGATCGTTGCCGGTCGCCAACACCATTCGCAAGCTGTCTGTCTTTGTGGCGGTTCTCTGCCACAGCCGGATGTGCTACATCGAGTTCACGCTGTCCCAGCGGAAGGCCGAGTTCTACCGCTCGTTGGCTCACGCGTTGGAGTTTTTCGGCGGCAGCCCCAAGCGAATCGTGTTCGACAACCTGAAGGCGGCAGTGGTCAACGGTTCGGGCCGCCACGCCTGTCTGCACCCGGAGTTCCAGGCGTTGTGCGGCCACTTCTGCATGGAGCCGGTCGCCTGCGCCGCACGCGACCCGGAATCCAAAGGAATGGTGGAGGCGCATGTCGGCTATGTGAAACGCAACGCGCTGCAGGGCCGTGATGAAGAGCTGACGTGCCTGGACGACTACCGTCATCTCGCGCGCCAATGGCGGGACGAAGTGGCCAATGTGCGAATCCACCAAACGCTGAAGCAGCGGCCGATCGACCGTTTCGAGCAGGAGCGCGCGTTGCTGCGTCCCTTGCCGTCCTGGAGCTTCGACACGGATGAAGTCGCCCTCACGGAAGTTCGCTCCACCGCCCAGGTTCCCTACGATGGCAACCGTTACACCGTGCCGCCTCGGTATACGAGGAAGCCGGTCACGGTCCGCGCCGACGAGAATCGGGTGCGAATCCTGTTTCAGGGCGAACAGATCGCCAGCCATCCACGTTGCTACGGCCGCGGCCAACTGGTGGCTGACAGCCAGCATCAACTGGAGGCACTGCAGATGAGGCGTCGCCAGCGAAGATCCGAGGTTGAGGCGAACTTCGCCGCACTTGGCGAGGAGGCTCGTCAGTTCGAGCTCAAGCTGCGGACACTTCCGGTCAAGTCCGTCGTTCATCTGCGAAAGCTGCTGGAGCTGGCGCGGTTGTATGGCAGAGAAGAGGTCGTTGAAGCGTTGCAAGTGGCGTTGGAGTATGAGACTTACGACGCTGCCTACGTGGAGGCGATCCTTCAACAGAATCGACGCCGCAAGTCGCTGCCTTCCCCAACCACAGTGCGGCCTCAGCGCGCGGACCTGACCAAGATCGACATCGAGGAGCCGGACCCGGCGCGCTACGACCGGCTCGGCCAAGAGCCAACAGAGGAGCCCGAATGAGCAAGCCGAAACGCGAGCAACTGGAAACGGATCTGGCCGAGCTGAAACTGAACTGCATTCTCAGCAATTACAAACAAGTCTTGGACGAAGCGGCTCGCAAGGGCAGTTCCATGCAGGACGTGTTGTGCCTGCTGATCGGCGGCGAAGCGGCCTCACGACGCGACCACGCATTGGCGAGGCGAGTTCGCACGGCTCGCCTGCCGAAGCTGAAGACTTTAGGCGACTATGACTTCGACTTCCCCACCCGCATCTCCAAGCAGAAGGTGGTGCGGCTGTTCGACTGTCAGTTCGTGTCCGACTACGGCTGCGCCGTGGTGATTGGGCCGACAGGAGTTGGAAAGACCCACTTGCTGACAGCGCTTGGATACGTGGCTTGTGAAATGGGCTTGACCGTTCGCTTTACGCGCGCCATCGACATGCTCAACGTGTTGACGCGCGCGCAGAGCGCGGGCGCCCTGGACCGCAAGCTGAGAGAGTACGTTCGCCCCCAACTTCTCCTCCTCGATGAGCTGGGATATCTTCCCATCGACAAGCGCGGCGCGGACCTGATGTTCCAAGTCGTGGCTGCCCGCTATGAAGCCGGCTCGATCGTGATCTCCACGAACCGAGCGTTCAAAGACTGGGGCAAGATCTTCGACGTCGACAACACACTGGCGACCGCCATGATCGATCGGTTGATGCATCACGGGGAGGCGATCGTGATACAAGGATCCAGCTATCGAACCAAAGAATAGCCGCTGACCGCCCGCTCGCTCCACGACGCGCACGCCGCGCCGCGCCGCGCAAATTCGCAACGCGGACCTCTTCGACACCCAGCTTGCCCTCTCGCCAATGGCGGGAGCGTTCCACGCGAGCTCCACGTCGCCCGCACCTTTCGCCTCGCTCTGACCATGCCGTGCCACGGTCGCTGACGACTTAACTGTCGTCGCCCGTTCTCCGCGCTGGCCATCCAGCGGAAAACCACGGCGATCCAGGATCTTGCAGAGACGGCAAAAACGAAGTGGCCTTCAGCAACACACAGCGCAACAAAGAGCCAAACCCGCCTGTGTCGTCGTCAAATCGAGCAACAATCCGAGAGGCTCAACTCCGCGAAAATCACGCGCCGAGCGGTGCCCCTCCCCACCCATCGGCCAATCACGCCATCCGTGGCCCTCATCCCAGCGATGAAAATGGCCCTAAAATCGGCGGCGGTGACACTTTGCGTGAGCCCTTGGGACGGCGATCCGCTCGACGCGGCACGCGGAGAAGATTTGCCGGACCTGCTCCATGGTCAAGACCTCGGGGAGGGCCTTGGCGTGCTGGAGCTTCATCGTCGCCAGCGTTTCCCACGAGCGTTTGCAGGTTCGCGTGTAGTAGAACTTGATGCCCGAGAAGGCGACACGAATTGAGCCGTAGGCGAACTGCTTGACGTTCTTGAGGTAGAGGAAATACTGCCAGAGCTGCCGTTCGGTGATCTTGTCCGGCGGCGTCTCGGCCCAATCGGCGAGCTGCCGGACTGCACGGAGATAGCCATGAACGGTCCGCTGGCTCATGCCGGCCAACTGCAGATCCTCGTGCATCGCTTCGTACTGCGGGCTGGATCCTGCTGGCAATCGCACAGGCGTTCGCGAAGCAGATGGTGCACGTGTCACATGGGGGTACAATCAGCTCACCAGTGAATCGAGGTCTGGTGGCGATGCGTATGAAAGGACCTTTGTGTATGACGCGGCTGAAAACCGCCTTTTCCTCACGGTCGATGGAGCAAGCACCACCTACACATACGATGCGGCCAATCAGCTTGAGGCATCGGAAGATTCAACCGGCGTTACGAATTACACGTTCGATGCGAACGGAAACCAGCACGTTGTGGAGGCTCCAGATGGAACCAAGGCGACGCATGGATGGGATTGCGAAAATCAAACCGTCTTGACCGAACTACCAGCTGGAGTGAAGGTCACCGCAACGCCAATTGTAAGCAGGTCGTCAGGAATTCTCAGGGGCTATTTGTTCCATGGATG
>JAGQPF010000545.1 GCA_020426845.1 Planctomycetales bacterium | reverse complement strand
CTGTTGCGCGCACCGTACGCGGATCCCTGGGCTTGCGCCCAGGGCTAACGTCTGTCGCCCCTGTCGGGGCTGTTGCGCGCACCGTACGCGGATCCCTGGGCTTGCGCCCAGGGCTAACGTCTGTCGCCCCTGTCGGGGCTGTTGCGCGCACCGTACGCGGATCCCTGGGCTTGCGCCCTGGGCTAACGTCTGTCGCCCTGTCGGGGCTGTTGCGCGCACCGTACGACGGACTTCCAGTCCGTCGAGAGCCGTACGAAGGGCAACGACGGACTGGAAGTCCGTCGTACGACGGGCCTGGTGCGCCGTGGCAAGATCCCACAGCACAGCACCCAAAATTCGGAGCGTCTAAAGCGACTCCAGCTCCGCACGCCACCGGGCCGCCAACTCGGCCTGCCCCATCGCTTCCGCCAGGCGAGCCCCCTGACGGCGGGCCGCACTACCGACAGGATCGCTCGCGGGTGTCGCACCAATTGCTACTTTGTAACTATCCAAAGCGGCGTCGAAACGGTGCTGCAATTGCTCCGACTCGGCCCACCGCACGTGAGCTGCGGGGCAAATCTCCACCGGTGGCAGCGGGGAGAGCTGGCGCTGAGCCGCCTCCGCGCGGCCTTCCGCCAACAGCAGCTCGGCCGCCAGCACTCGCCAGCGTGGCTGATCCGGCAAACGCGTGCCGCGCGCATCGTACACCTCAAGCTCGATGCGATACACCAGTTCGTCGAGCTCCGCCAGCAATTCGGGTGACATCTCCGATTGTTGAGCGTGGTCTCGCTGGTGTCGAACGTGCTCAAGCTGCAACTCTTCCCAAGCGAAAACCAGCCCGGGATGAGCGGGCGAGGCAGACATGGCAAGCTGCAGCACTCGTTGCGCGTCGGTCCAACGCCCCCGATTCGCACGGTCTCGCGCCGCACGCAACATCCCCTCCACGTCAGACGCATCGTCCGGCAGCGGCATCTCGGCTGCGGCGGGCGAGTCGCACGAGCTCTTCGGCGCAGTCAATGCGGCGCCCGACTCGTGCTCGGGGGCCAACGCCGCCAGTTCTCGCCGCACGCGGTCGGCATCCTCAAATCGACCAAGCCGCGTCAACGCCTGCACGGCCAGCGCGAGCGTGTCCGGCGACTTGGCGATCGCGTCGGCGTGCTGCAGCAGCACGAGCGCTCCGGGCAATTGATCAAAGGCGGCACAGCACATCGCCCAATGTCGCAGTGCGTGCAGTTCCAGCTCGCCTCGCCATTGATGAATGGCATCGAGGCAGCAACGCTGTACATCCAGCCAATCGCCCTTTGCAGCGCCGAGCCGCACACGGCGTAGCCATAACTTCCTCGACAGCCAAGAGGGCTCGCGACGCGACAATTGACCGGCATTCCGCAGCGTGAGCTCGATGAACAAGGAGTTGCCGGGGTCCCGTTCCAGACATGCCTGCAATCGGCGCATCGCTTCCCGGGCATCGGGCTCGCCGCCCGTCTGCGCGCGGGCCGCGAACTGAACTGCCTGGTCGTACCAACGCTGCGTCTCACGACGTTGCATCCGCGTCAGCGGCGGATGATCGATTACTGCCGGCAACTGCACGCCGTTACTCCCGGTCTCGCTGCTGGTCTCGCTCCCTGTCCACATCCGTCGCCGCACCACGGCTGCCGGCAACGATCGCATCCAGCAGCCCGTCCATCGTGTGGGGCTCGGCCTCAACAGTGGGCTCGTATCCCAGCTCTCGCAACGTCGCGCTGGTGATGGGGCTGATACTGGCCAGCCGCGCCGCGCCGAGCCGATCGCCGAGCAGGCGGTCCAGTGAGCGGGCAATGGCCGAGCTGGTAACGGTGACCCATGTCGGACTTCCGTCACTCAGCGCGTCCACCACCTCGGGGTCAGCCGCCTCCACATCGACGCTCTGATAGGCCGTCACTTGCTCGACCTCCATGCCTGCCGCTGTCAACGTCTCTCGCAAGACGTCGCGACCTCGGCTGGCCCGAACAAGCAGCACTCGCGCGGGGTGGGAGTTATGGAGAGACGCTTGCAGGATCGCGTTCGACATGCCCTCGGCGTGATACTGTTCGGGGACCAGGTCCGCCTCGAGCCGATACGCTCGCAAGGCTGCGGCAGTCGCGGACCCAACGGCGGCGAGTTTGGCGCCGGCCAACTGGCGCACGTCGCCGTGCTCAAGCAGCCGATCCATCCACGCCGCGACGCCGTTGGCCGAGGAAAACACCACCCAGTCCCAACCGGGGCGAACCAGCTTGGCAATGCTGGCGTCGACGTCCTCCCACGTCTCGGGCGGCTGGATCTCGATCGTCGGCTGCAAGAGCGTCTCCGCCCCGAACTCCTCGAGTTTCCCAATGAGGTCCAACGCTTGTTGACGAGGCCGCGTCACGAGCACGCGTTGGCCGAACAGCGGGCGTTGCTCGAACCAACGCAGCGCATGCTTTTGCTCGGCCGCCGGGCCGATGATCGCGATGACGGGCGGGCGCACTTTATGATCCGCAATGTGTTCGGCCAGCGTTTCCAACGTGCAACACCATGTTTGCTGGTCGCAATAGCTGACGCGCCGCACCAGCGCTGCCGGGGTGTCAGCGGGCAGGCCGCCTTCCATCAAGGCAGTGGTCCAGACACCCGCCGTCGTCACGCCCATGTAGATGGCCAAGGTTCCCGGAAAGTGGGCCAGCCTCGCGAAGTCCAGCTCTTCGACCTTGCCGTCTCGTTCGTGCCCGGTCACCAGCGCAACGGCTGACGCGTGTTCGCGATGAGTCAATGGAATGCCGGCGCAAGCGGCTGCGGCCAGGGCCGAGGTGACGCCGGGCACAATCTCGACCGGAATGCCGTGTGTCTCGAGTGCCTCGGCCTCCTCGGCGCCGCGAGCGAACACGATCGGGTCGCCGCATTTGAGCCTCACGACGCGCTGTCCCGACAACGCGAGCTCGACCAGCTTGGCGTTGACCTCCGGCTGGGTCCAGATCCGCGTGCGGCCATGTCGGCCGAGGCAAATTCGCGTCGCGTCGTCTCGACAATGCTCCAGCAATCGCGGGTTGACCAAGTAGTCGTACAACACCGTGTCCGCTGTCGCCAGGCACTCGCGGCCACGCAATGTCAGCAGCCGCGGATCGCCCGGGCCGGCGCCGACGAGATACACTTTGCCGATGCCCGGCTGTTGCAACTGGCCCATCAACGTTCCCAATGGATGGCGCTGGCGTCAAAGACGGGCCCCTCGACGCATGTGCGTTTGTAGTCCCAGCCACCATCGCCCATATGCACCTTGGCGACGCAGCTAAAGCAGATGCCGATGCCGCATGCCATCGGCGTCTCCAATGACACCTGGCAAGCGACGCCACGGTCCATGGCGATCTTCGCGGCCGCCTCCATCATCGGCTCGGGGCCGCAACAGATGACTTGTCGGCGCTGTCCTCGTGGATCCTCGTCGAGCAGTTCCTTGAGCAGATCCGTGACCAGGCCTGGCCGGCCGTGGCTCCCGTCATCGGTGCAGACTCGCACGTCCACGCCCGCGTCGGCGAAGTCGCGCACTCCGGCCAGCAATTCGGCTGTACGGGCGCCGTAACACAGTGTCACTCGGGAGGCCGATGGCTGGGCATGCGCCGTCTGACTCTGGCCGTAGCCGCGGCTGCCGAGTTGCTGTTTGGCCAAGGCGAGAAACGGCGTTTGCCCGATGCCGCCGGCGACCATGACCAGGTGCTCGGCGGCGACCGGGGCGAAGCCGTTGCCGAGCGGTCCCCACAGGTCGACGCGATCGCCCGCGCGGCGATGCGAGAGCGCGGTGGTCAACTTGCCCTTCACCAGGTAGACCACGTCGATGCCGGCCGGAGTATCGCTTGACTCGGCTTCCGCATCGTCGCCGAGGTCGTAGGTGTCGTAGAGTGCCAGCGGCCGCCCGATCAGCGGATCGTCGCAGTCATGCAGGCGGATCATGATGAACTGCCCGGGACGAATTCGAGCGGCCAGCTCCGGGCATTGCAATCGCACGCGCCAAGTGTCTCGCGCCAGTTGCAAGTTCTCGACGATCTCGGCGCCACGAAGGTCCACCGCGTCATCCGCATAGTGGTGGGCGTGGAGTGGATTCATCATGTGACCGCTCAGTCGGCTTGCGGCAATGTGCGGGAATGCAAGGAGCGCGGGACGGGGCGCTCCGCGTGCGAGGGGCGCTAGCGCTGCTTCCCGCGTTGGTTGGGCTTGGAGCGGCCCGTCTTGGTTGGCCGCTTGCGTCCTCGCGCTGCCCCGCCGGCTGACCGGCCGGATTGTGAGGCGACGCGGCGAGCGGGCTTCGCAGGTTTCTTCTCGCGGGTCGACTCCGGGCCGATCTCGCCCTCATAGCTGATCACGGCGCCGGCAGCGGGCGTCCATTCGGGCAGCGCCGTCGCGGGAGGCCGCTTGGTTTTCCCCCGCGTGCGCTCGCCGCCTTGCTGGCGAGCGCCCGACTGTGATCGAGCGCCGCGCTGCGGCGGCTGAGCGGCGCCACGGCTGCGAAGCTTCACCGGTTTGGCCTTTTGCCTCGGAGTGACAGGGGCATGACATGCCCGCCGCAAGCCGGCCACCTCTTCCATGGTGAGCTGCCGGCTGTCGCCGAGCGCCAAGGCGCCCAGTCGCAATGGCCCCTGGGCGATTCGCTGCAGTTTCAACA
This sequence comes from Planctomycetales bacterium, assembly GCA_020426845.1. Classification (GTDB taxonomy): domain Bacteria; phylum Planctomycetota; class Planctomycetia; order Pirellulales; family Pirellulaceae; genus JAGQPF01. The sequence continues at coordinate 2,978 of JAGQPF010000545.1, read as the reverse complement.
CCTTGTGGCCAACACGCGCCAACAAGCGGCGAATTTCGCGGTTCTTGCCCTCACGCAACACAATCTCCAACGCCGTCGACTGACGCAGCCGCTTCTTAATCGCCACCGACTCGACCTTGGCCAAGCCTTCGGCCAGTCGCACGCCGCGTTCCAGCACCTGTAGCTCTTCGTACTTGGGGTGCCCCGCGACCACCACGTAATACGTCTTCGAGATGCCGTATCGCGGGTGAGCCAACTGATTGGCCAACTCGCCGTCGTTGGTCAGCAAAATCAGCCCTTCGCTGGTGCGGTCGAGCCGCCCGACGGGAAACAAACGATAATCGCTGCGCACAAGGTCGATCACGCGTGTGCGGCCTTCGGGATCCCAGTTGGTCGTGACCACGCCCGGCGGCTTGTTCAACATGTAGTACACATTGCGAGCCGTCTTGACGACTTCACCATCCAGCCGGATCACGTCGCTGTCGGGCTCCACGCGCACACCCAACTCGGTGACGACCTGGCGATTCACCTCCACCCGGCCCTCCAAAATCAGCTCTTCGCATTCGCGGCGGCTGCCAACCCCGGCAGCTGCGAGCACTTTTTGCAGACGTTCCCCGGCGGCAGAGGGGGAGGCGTCGCGAGACTTGGCGGACATGGCGGATCCAGAAAGACTTTTTGGGAAGGCGCCGGAAGCGCATAAACACCGATTCTACCAGCCCGCAGGAAAACACAACCGGTGTTTTTCGCCCGCCCACGCTCCTGCCGACTTCAATGCGAAACCGCGACAATCGCCCAAATGTCCCGAATGACGCCTGCGGACATGCACGAATCGGTTAGATTCGTGAGCAGGAACCCCGACGTGTCAGAGCACCAGCGAGGGTCAAACAGCCCGGTGCCCGGCGAGATCTGCCCATCGCTCGCGTCGTGCCCCCGATCGTGGAACGAGTGGATGTGTCATGCCATTAGAAGATCCGTTGACCTTTGTGCCGGTGTTTCAGCAATACCTGTGGGGCGGACGACGGCTGGAGACGGTACTGCACAAGCCGTTGGGAGATGCCGCTCAGTACGCGGAAAGCTGGGAGGTAGTCGACCACGGCGATGAACAGAGCGTGGTGGCCACCGGGCCCCAGGCCGGCCGCTCATTACGGGAATTGCTAGCATCCCACGCCGGCGACCTACTCGGCGAGGCACACTCGCAATCTTTGGGGGACTTGTCCGTCGCTCGCTTTCCCCTGCTGTTCAAATTTCTGGACGCGCAGCGCGTGCTCTCGCTTCAGGTTCACCCCAACGACGAGCAGGCAGCCCGGCTGAACCCGCCGGATCTTGGCAAGACAGAGGCATGGGTGATTGTGGCGGCGGAGCCCGGCGCGGTGGTGTATGCCGGGTTGAAGGCTGGTGTCACTCGAGAGCGACTGCGAATCGCCATGGAGTCCGGCGCGGGCGCCGAATGCATGCACTGCTTCGAGCCCGCGGCCGGGGACTGCGTGTTCATTCCCGCCGGCGTCCCGCACGCGCTGGGCGCAGGATTGCTGGTGGCCGAGATTCAGCAAGCCAGCAACACCACCTTTCGACTGCACGACTGGAATCGTCTCGGCGCCGACGGCCAGCCGCGCCCGCTCCACCTCGAACAAGGACTGGCGGTCATCGACTATGAGTACGGTCCGGTAACGCCTCAAATGGCGCAGCCGACTGCGGACGCCGGGCGCGAACGACTGGTCGCTTGTGACAAGTTCGTGCTCGACCGCCTCCGCGCCGGTGTCCATGCCATTGGTGGCGGTCGGTTTCACATCCTCGCCGCGATCGAAGGCGCCGTCGAGTTGCGTTGGAACGGCCAAGAGCAAATACTGACCACTGGACAGACAACTTTGGTGCCCGCTTCCGTCGAGGCGGATCTCAAGGTCGCTAGCGGCGACGCAGGCGTGCTGGACATGTATTTGCCTGACAAGTGAGTTGGCAGGCTTCCGCGCGAGACGACGACTGGAGATGAATGTAATGTCGCGAACTAGGATGCAGTGGTTGCTCGTTGCCGGAGTCGTTGCTGCGCTCGTCGGCCAGGTGTCGATGGCCTCGGCACAATCGCCCGATTACCTCAAAGCGTTTCCCGCCGCCGCGGAGGGCATGAAGCGATTGGTGATCCAACTGCCGCACAAGGAACGTGGCGAAGATGAGGGTTTTCGCGTCGAGCTGTTTGCGGGCAAAGAAATGCTCACTGACGGCGTCAACCGCGTTCGGCTGGGAGGGCAACTCGAGGCGAAGCCGTTAAAAGGCTGGGGCTTCACGTACTACGAGGTCGCCAAGTTCGGGCCCGCCATGAGCACCCGTATCGGCGTGCCGCCCGGAACACCTCAAGTCAAGCAGTTCGTCGCCATTCCCTCGATCACGATTCCCTACAACAGCCGCGTTCCTCTGGTCGTCTACGTCCCCGCCGACGGCGCGGTGCAATATCGCATCTGGACCGCCGGCGAACAGGTGCAAGTGGCGCCCGAAGGATAGTAGGCTTGCTTGGTTAGTATCCCGGCGGACTGTAGAGATCGGAGTAGACGCGAGACTTCTTGGGCTCGTGATACGGCACTTCAAATCCGGGCGGACGCCCGCCTTCCACAGTCGGCGCCAACGCCGGATCCGGATAAGGGTCGTGCATCACCGCTCGCGACCGTTGGCTGCGCGCATCACCCGGATGCGCCACGTCGGGCCAAAGGGAACGACAACCGGTCTGCATCAGGCCCAACAGCAAGAGTAGTGCTGGAACACATCGCTGTCCGCGAATTTGCTTTGTCATCGGTGCGTCTCGGCTACTTGGGAGCGCCATCCCCGGGCTCGCGCCTGGGGCTAACTTCTGTCGCCCCTGCCGGGGCTTGCTGCGTGTCGCCTTCCCCGGGCTTGCGCCCGGGGCTAACTTCTGTCGCCCCTGCCGGGGCATGCTGCGCGTCGCCATCCCCGGGCTTGCGCCCGGGGCTAACTTCTGTCCCCGGGGTTGTTGCGCGTTGCGCGCCGGTTCG
>JAGQPF010000544.1 GCA_020426845.1 Planctomycetales bacterium | reverse complement strand
GTTTGCCGCCGCTTGAATCAACAGCGAGTTGCCGGCCACGTCAATCGTCTCCGGCGGCAAACCGGCCGTGAGCAACAGCCGCAAGAGCTTGGGGTCGCGGAAGTTGCCATAGGGCAACTCGCCATCAGCGACCATGCTCAAGTCGTTTCCACACGCCTCCAACTCCGATTTGATCTGGGCGAATAGTTGATCACGTTCCACCTTGTCCAACAGCCGAAAGAGCTTTTTCAGATTCGGCTTCTTCGCCGACGGCTTGGACTCCGACGGCTTGGACTCCGCGAGTTTCCCGTCAGACTTGCCGGCTGCGGCCTTCTTGCTTGAGGCCGACTTTTTGCTTGCAGTCGACGACTTGCTTGAGGCTGGCGGCTTGCGATCCTCCGCCTCCACAAGCCGAGCCACAGCTGCGATGCGACGCTCGTTCCCGCTAGCCGTCGTCGCTCGCGGCAGCCAAGCTATTCCCTCCGCCTGAGCCACGCGAGCCTTGAGCGGAAACTGCAGTTCAACTGTTAATCCGGTCTTGGCGGACAACTCGTCAAAACAGCCGGCGCCGATGCCGTCCGACAACTGCCCTTCGAGATCGCCGCGCAACTCGCCAAGCTCCTTGCGGGACAATTTGCGCTGGCTGTCTACCTCGACCGCCATGGCCAAGTGTTTCCCGTCCAGCTGAAGTCGCGGGTGCCCACCACGCAGTCCGCAGGCGTCGGCAAAGGACAGCTCGGCGTAGTTCAAGACTGAGTCCGTATGACAGACGAGACCGTCCAGCTTTTTTAACATCTGCTCGGCCGAAATTGCCGCGCCGTTATGATCCACCAGCTTGGCTCTTGCGGAGACGGTCGTCTTAAATCGCATAACAAGTAAACCTCATGAAACGTGCGGGGAGCTCGCCCGCAAAAGTGGAGCTGACCGTAGCGTGCTACTACAATGGGCGACGTTCTCGGACTTCCCGACTCGCCCACTCTTCAACCATCCCGCACATCATGCGACAGCACTCCGTCATCGTCATCCTATTCCTTGGCATCACCGCCTCCGCCAGCGCCGCCACCGCCGCCCCCTCCGCGAGCAGGCCCAATATCGTCTACATCATGTCCGATGACATGGGATTTTCCGATATCGGCTGCTATGGCAGCGAGATTGAGACGCCGCACCTCGATCGATTGGCCGCCAACGGGCTGCGGTTCACGCAGTTCTACAACACGGCCCGCTGCTGCCCCACTCGAGCGTGCCTGCTGACGGGATTATATCCGCATCAAGCGGGCATCGGACACATGATGAACGACCGCGGGCATGATGGATACCGTGGCGACTTGAACCGGCAGTGCGTGACGATCCCCGAGGCGTTGAAGTCCGCGGGCTACAAGTCCTACATGGCCGGCAAGTGGCATGTCACCAAAGTGGTCGCGCCCAAGTCCGAGGAGGACAAGCACAATTGGCCTCGGCAGCGTGGGTTCGATCGGTTTTACGGAACCATCCATGGCGCCGGCAACTTCTTCGATCCCAATACGCTCACGCGCGACAACAACTACATCTCTCCGTTCGCAGACCCCCAATACAACCGAGAACAATGGCCCAACGGCGAGTACTACTACACGGACGCGATCGCTGACCATGCGGCGACTTATATCCGCGACCACCATCGCGACGACGACGACAAGCCATTCTTCCTGTACGTTGCCTTCACGGCGGCGCATTGGCCGATGCACGCGTTGCCTCGGCACATCCGGAAGTACGAGGGCCGCTATGACGGCGGCTACCAGGCTGTTCGAGACGCGCGCTACGAACGAATGCTGAAGCTCGGGCTGATCCAGCGCGACAACACCGTGAATTGGCCGATCCCCGAGGACTGGCAAGAGCGAGATCACTGGGATTGGGACAAGCGCAACATGGAAGTGTATGCCGCGATGATCGACTGCATGGATGAAGGGATTGGCCGCATCGTCGCCGCGCTGCGGGAGACGGGACAGCTGGACAACACGCTGCTCTGCTTTTTCCAAGACAACGGCGGCTGCGCCGAAACGTACGGTCGCAACGGCGTTGGCCGAGCTCGTGCCGAGAAGCCGGAATTTCCCGCCCTGCCCGCCGATTATCTTCAGCCCGAAATGACACCGAAGCAGTCGCGCGACGGCTACGCGGTCCGCACCGGCAAGGGGTCCATGGCGGGCCCGGCGGACACCGCCATCGGCTACGGCCGCAGCTGGGCAACCGTCTCCAACACGCCGTTTCGGGAGTACAAGCACTGGACCCACGAAGGCGGCATCTCAACGCCGCTGATCGTGCATTGGCCGGCGGCGTTGAAGCGTCGCGGCGAGTTAGAGCGGGAGCCCAGCCATCTGATCGACTTGCTGGCGACCGCGGTCGACGTCGCCCGAGCGAACTACCCCAAGACGCATCATGGCGGGCAGGCCATCAAGCCGATGGAGGGCGTCAGCCTGGCGCCGCTATTCGGCGGCGACAAGATCGAGCGCGAGGCGATCTACTGGGAGCACGAAGGCAACCGAGCGGTTCGCAAGGGCCCGTTCAAGCTGGTGGCCAAAGGCGCCAACGGGCCATGGGAGCTGTACAACATCGATCGCGATCGCAGCGAACAGCATGACCTCAGCGCCGAGCGCCCCGAGCTGGTGAAGCAGCTCTCCGACATGTGGGAAGCCTATGCTCGCCGCGCCGACGTGCTGCCCCTGAACCCGGGCGCCCAGTCCGGCCAGACGCTGAACCGCAAGCAGCGACGCTTTGAGCTGGCCAACAACGCCGCTCTGCCGCGCGACAAAGCGCCGTATGTTGCCAATCGGAATCTGACGGTCACGATTGATGCCAACATCGAAGGCGACGGTGTGCTTGTGGCGCAGGGTGGAGTCACTCATGGCTGGGCTGTTTACGTGCAGCAAGGCAAACTCCGCTTCGCCCGCACCGCCAAGGGCAAGCGAGCCGTGCTGAGCGGCAATGCGCAGCCACAGGGCGAGTCGCACATCGTCGCGCGACTGACCAAACAGGGTCAGCTCACGCTATCCTTGAACGGCGACGAAGTCGGCGCCCAGCAGCTTGAGACGGCGCTCACCGAGCAGCCGCTCGATGGACTCGAAGTAGGGCGCGACAGCCAAGGAGCCGTCGGCAACTACGAGGCGCCGTTCCCGCTCCAGGGCAGCGTGCAACGCGTTGTCGTCGAGGTCCGGCCCTAAGATACGAGGGAACCAACTTCCTCCGTCCTTCCCATCAAAGATCGTCGGTCGCAATCTCTTTGCGTTCCAGGATGTAGACCGCCATGGCCAGCAACGCGACGACGTAGACCGCCAAGATCGCAATATGCTGAATGGCCCACGCGTCGCTGAGAAACATCGACACCTCGGCCCCCATCTCCGTCTCCTGGCCCATCCACTTGGCGAGCAGGCAGCGGAGGTGATATTGGATCGAGAATTGGCGAATCATCGCGGGAATAAAGGCCACGCCAAAGTCGATGCCCGACATAGCGAAGGCAACCGTCATGGCTCGCTTGGGAAACATCACGGCCAGCAAACTGAACAACGACGAATAAGCTGCGCAGCCCAGCAACACCAGGCCGCACATTGGCAGCAGCGCGGACGGCAGTCCGGCGATCATGCAACATAAGAAGGCGGACGTGACATTGGTGGTGGACGACCACACCAGCGCGACCAAGTATCTTCCCAGCAACACGCTGCGACGCCCGTAGGGTCGCGTGGCCGAATAGATCCAGGTGCGATTCTCCAGCTCCACCTGCAGTGACGGAGAAGCCCAAAGCAGGACGCTGAGGGCGACGGTCACTTGAGTGAGCACGAAAATCATCACCTGCATCAGTTGGTCGCGAGTCGGCCCGTGGCTCATCGGTCCGTCGCCAAAGATGACGAACAACAGCACGATGGCGACGGGGAAGCCCGCCAACACGAGCCACAGCCCCATCCTCGACCATGTCATCGAGCGTCGGCCCTCGAATTCGGCCAGCGCCATCATTCCTCGCCAAGTAGCGTTCACCGCATCACCTCCCCCCGATGCATTCGCATCAACGCATTGAATAACGATTGCAGCGAGTCGGTCGCCGAGGACAGCTCGGTCACCGGCAACTGCTCCTCGGTCAGCCAGCCGGCGATATTGCGATAAACATCCAGTCCTTGGCGAGTGGCAAAACGAACCGTGCCCTCGTCCGTGTCGACGCGCAGCGAGTCGACGACACCGCGTCCGACGAGCATCGTCGCCACCTCGCGCGGCCGGCTCGTGCGAATCAGCATCTCGTCGGGAAACTCCGAAAGCAACGACTGAATCTCCGCCGCTTGCCCGCTTGCCAACAAACGCCCGCCACGAATCAACAAAAACGACGGGCTGATCGCCTCGACTTCGTGCAGAATGTGGCTGGCCAACAGCAAACAGCCATCGTGCTCAGCCGGCCAAGCGCGCAACAGCTCGGCCATCTCGTGGCGTCCGATCGGATCGAGCCCATTGAACGGCTCGTCGAGGGCGAGGATTTGCGGCTGATGCGCCAAGGCCTGCGCGAGCTTGGCGCGCTGCTTCATGCCTTTGGAGTAGCTGCCCAGTTGGCGATCCATCGCATCTTTCAGCCCGACGCGAACCAGCGCATCCTCGGCCATCCGCCCCGCCTCCGCAGCGGGAATGTCATGCAGCCGCGTGAGGTGCGTCACCCAGTCCCGCGCCGTGACACTGTGATAGAGGATGTCGGCCGCGGGGCAGATTCCCAAACGCCGGTAGAGTGTGTGGCTTTGCCAGGGCGACTCGCCCAGCGCCAGCACTTCGCCGATGGTCGGACGCAACTGCCCAATTAACAAATTCAAAAGCGTCGTCTTGCCCGAGCCGTTCGGCCCCAGCAAGCCGTAGGCGCCGCGGCCTATCCGCAACGAAACGTCGTTGACACCGATGACGGTGCCGTAGAGTTTCGTCACACTTCGCATTTCGATCATGGGCAGTTGACCGTCAAGTTGATGGCTCGGGTTGGCAGGGCCGCAAAGTCGCAGTCGACCGCGAGTTGGGGGCGGCGTCCGCCGTTTGAGGATTGACGGGAACTAGTGGACCGTCAAGCCTTCGTTTTGGGGTTGGAGAACTCGCGAAGTCGTGGCGAGCCACGAGGTTGGGGCGGCGTCCGACCCAACGTTTGAAGATTGACGGGAAACTAGATTCGCATCGGCGCCGACACGCGGCGAAACAAAACCGTCAGGCAAAATGCCGTGAACAACGTCAACACAATCATTGACGGCAAAACTTGCTGCCCGTCCAGTGGCGCCAAGCCAAAGACGTAACTCTGCACTCGCCCCATCATGTGATAGGGAGAGATCAAGGTCCACGAACTGTAATGCGTCGTAAAGTCGTAGGAGTTGACCGTCACGTCCAATGCGGACAGCGAGCGATAGGCGATTCCTCCCAGCACCCAGATCACATACCAGGCGAAGCCGGCATTCCGCGACTCGGTGGTCAATGAGCTGAGACACAACATCAGCGACGTTGACGGGATGATCAGCACCAAGCTGGAAAAGAAGATCCGGAACGGTATGTCCCACGTGTCGAGCAGCACGAACTTGGGGGACAACAACAGCCCGAAGGCGTAGATCATCGTCGCCGGGATGGCGGTGATCAGCAGCAAGTAGGTGGCCAGAATGGCGCCTTTGCCAATCACGTACTGAACGCGGCTGATCGGCCGCGAGAAGTAGAGCAGAAATGCGCGACTGCGGACGTCGCGAGAGATCAGGGGCGGCCCGATGATGCCAATCAGCACCAACATGCAGATCCCTTGCGGGTAACGCAGGAAGATCATCAGCACAAAGGCCCATAGGCTATGCCGGGAAGTGCCGCCCTCCACCATTTCCTTCATCGCGTCGCCCGACTGCGGCCACTCGGCAATCATACGCAGGAACCCGTCGCGCGCCATGGTGTTCGAAAACCCCTGCTCGATCCAGAACAAGGCCGAGAGCGCGAACAGCGCAGGCGTCAACGCCAGGAACACCGCGCGGCGAACGGCGGTGATTGCCCACGCCTGACGGATTCCCACTTCCGCCATCACTTGCCAGCGCAAGTTCGCGGAGGTTCGCTCCTCATCCCAACGTCGATAGCCCAAGTCATGAATTGGCATTGGCGGGCTCCCGAACTGCTTGCAAGAAAACTTCCTCCAGCGAGTTCTTGGCCGCCTTGAGCGACCGCACGGCGGCGCCGGTGTCGCGAATCAACGCCCACACTTGCGGCAGCCCCGCCTCGTCCACGCCCCATAACTCCCACGAGCGGTCCGGACGAATCTTGACCTGAATGCCGACTTCGGCAAGCCGGCCGCTGAGTTGAAGATTCGGCTCGGCGAGAGTGAGATGGTACATCGGCGCCGCCGGGCGGCTGACGTTCTCCAACGAGTCGGCCAACCGCACTTGCCCCTTCGCCAGAATCACCACGGCATCGCAAAGCGTTCTCACGTCCGGAAGGATGTGCGTCGAGATCAACACCGTCTTGCCGTACTGGACCGACAACAACTTGATGCGATTCAGCATCGACTCCCGCTCCTCGGGGTCCAACGTCGCCGTCGGCTCATCCAGAATCAGCAGCGGCGGATCGTGCACAATCGCCTGGGCAAACTTGAGCTTCTGCCGCATGCCGGACGAGTAGGTGTCGACCTCTCGATAACGCTCCTGCTCGATGCCGCAAAAGTCGAGAATCTCATGGCTGCGACGGAGCGCCTCGCGAGCGGGAAAGCCGGACAACCGGGCGCCGAACTGCACCATCTGCACGCCCGTCAATCCGGCGATGTAGCAGTCGTCCTCCGGCATGTAGCCAACATTGCTGCGAATCGCTCGCCAATCCGAGCCGATGGCGTGCCCCAACAGCTGGCCTTCGCCGGAGGTCGTTTTCACCAAGCCCAGCAGCACTTTGATCAACGTCGTCTTGCCGGCGCCATTGGGGCCCAGCAATCCGGTCACGCCGGCCGGGATTTGGAAACTGACGTCATCCAGCGCCCGGTAGTCGCCGTAGAGTTTGGTGAGATGGCTGACGGCGATCTTGGGAACGGCCTGCTCACGCAACGGAGCAATCGCCACTGGCACAGGCGGACCCCCAGAATCATGTTCTAACACGGCGTCCTTCAGCAGCTGGAGTCGAATGGCAAGCGGCCGGCATCAGCCGTCATAGGACCTTCAGAATTCACTCTCCCGCAACGAGTTGCAAGTCCCATTCGACGATTTTTTGTCCGTGTTTCAGTCGACAGGAACGATTGCCGACCTAGACTGACGGCGGCCATGCCGAAAAGGTCACGCAAAGACGCAAAGACGCAAAGAGCTGTAGAGTCCATGGACGAGAGAAGGACGTAGCAAAATCGACTCGTTGGATCAGTGATTCTTCGATTCTTTGCGTCTTCGCGCCTTTGCGTGAGATGGTTTCTCGACAGCAACGATTGCCGAACTAGGCTGACGGCGGCCATGCCGAAAAGGTCACGCAAAGACGCAAAGACGCCAAGAGGTGTAGAGTCCATGGACGAGTGCAGGACGCAGCGAAAACCACTCGTTGGATCAGTGGTCCATCGTCTTCTTTGCGTCTTCGCGCCTTT
>JAGQPF010000543.1 GCA_020426845.1 Planctomycetales bacterium | reverse complement strand
GCAGGTTCTACCTCGCCAATGGCCGCCTGCTTAGCTCGGAGTTGAAACCGTTGGGAGACAACTCGGCCAATTTTGGCGCCGCCGTTCACTCGTTGACGGGCTCGTACATGATTGGCGTGGATGCAGGCACTCGTTCCCGATTCCGCAACGCTGAATCGTCCCAGTCGCGGGGCGGCAAACTTTATCAGATCGGCGACCAGAGGCCCTTGGTGACGATCCCCGATCTGCTCGTGTCCCCGCCGAACGATCGGATCGGCGGCTATCAAGCGAGTGCGCTTTCGCTCGACAAGCGAGTGCTGTTCGTGCCCGAGGCAAAAGTAATCGTCACGGTTCCCTACACGGACGACCGACTTCGAGTGCTGCCGTTCGACGTTCAACAGGCGCTGGACGCGTCGGGAGTCGACTATCTAATTGTCGATCCGGCGCCTCCGCAAACCGTTGAGCTGGGCAAGCCCTATGAGTACACGCTGTCGGTGAAGTCGAAGCGAGGCGGGCTCAAGTTCACGCTCGACGCGGGCCCGGAGGGGTTGAAGGTGTCGGACAAGGGCGAGGTGACATGGGACGTGCCGGACTCCCTGACGGTCGCGGCGCACCCCGTGATCATTTCCGTTAGCGACGCCAGCGGCCAGTCGACATTTCACACCTTCGAAGTGACGGCGCCCGAGGTAGCTCGTCGAGCAGCAGAGCTTGCCGCGGCCGAAGCGAAGCGGATGCAGGCGGAACGCGACCAGGCGCGTGCGTCGTCCTTGCCGCGTCCACCAACACCAACACCGATGATCGGCGGGATGCAGCCCGGAGGCGTTCTGCGGTCAACTGGATTTGTGCCCGAATACCGCACGTGGTCCGACCGCACTGGCAAGCATAAAATCGAAGCCAAGTTCGTGGAGATGGCCAGTGACAAATCGCAAGTCGTGTTGCAGCTCAAGAGCGGAGATCGCCGCGGTGTCGCGCTGTCACAACTAAGCGACGCCGACATTTACGAGGCCGTGCGCAGCGATCTGCTGCTGAAGAATAGGGCGGGCACGACCGAGTCTCCGGAGTCTCCCGAATCTCCCTTCCGGCCGCAATAGTTGACGCCATTACAACCTGAAACTTCCCGGGACAACCGTATCCGACTGATGGCAGCATCGACATGCCGTACGTCAGGACTTCGCGAAGGCGGGGCAGTTGAGCTGGAGCCATTCGAGGGCCGAGTAGGCTGGCGAGTCTCCCCGCGCCGTTTTGGCAATCTTTTTTTGAACCTGGCGGATTCGGCGCCCGATCATCTCGCCCTCGATCGCCTCGTCGGCCGTCATTCCCAGCCGTTGGAGCAGACTGGCGACCCACTCGCCCGCGAATGCCCGCATCAGCGGGTCCTCGACAGAGACGTGGTGCGTGACCCGGCACGGCATCGGCGCCTCTGCGGCGAAACTGAGGACGGCGTCGTCCGCCGCCGGCAGCGGGTGCCGCTCGCCAACGATAACTTCGACACTGGTGTTATCCGCGTCAAAGCTGCGGGCGAGGTGCGAATTCAGCTCCGTCGCCAGCATCACTGTCACGCGCGAAGTCGCCTGCTCCATGCTTGTGGCGGTCTGTTGCAGTTGTTCCTGCATGTCGGGGAAGTGAGCCACCAGCAACACGACGGCTTGCGGCTGGCTCTCGAGCAACTCATCCACCGCGCGCTGGATGCCGCGCAGCTTGGCATCCAGCGTCAGCCATACTTGGTCCGGCGCCACATTCGCGCGCGGGGGACCGCCGCCAAACAGAAAGTCAAAAAGGCCCATGGGCTTGTCTTCGGAAGGGGACGTGACAGGACGTCGTCATTTTAACTACAACGCATTTCAAAAACTTCCCGATCGGCAATCGGGTTGATAAAACCAGCAGAAAAACTGCCTTCGGTTGCGCCAGGGAAGATTTTTGAAATGCCCTCTAAGAACACCCAACCGGCAATCGGAGCCGTCTATGCGCGATCGCCCGGCGTCGGACGTTCGGGCAGAGGAAAGTAGGGTCGAATCTCGACCGTCCCTTTCTTCGCTGGCGGCAGTCGCTCGGCGATCCCAATCGCTTCGTCGAGGCCATCGACATCGAGAATGTAATAGCCCCCGAGTTGCTCGGTGGTCTCGGCGAAGGGGCCATCGGTCACTTGACGCGCGCCGTTGCGAACGCGAACCGACGTCGCCACGGTCACGGAATGCAGCGGCGCCGAGTCGATCAGCTTTCCTTCCGCCCGCAGGGCGTCGCTTATCGACATCGACTCCAGCATGCACGCTCGGCGCTCTTCCTCGGTCCAGCAGCTCTCGGCACTATAGATCAGCAGCATGTACTTCATGACTGGGCTGCCTCGTGCTCCTCGCTTCGAACCATCACCATCCAGCCCACATTGAACTTGTCGGTCACCATGCCGTACAGAGGCGACCAGAACGTCTTCATCAGCGGCATGTCGACTTGGCCCCCATTCGCCAAGGCCGTGAACACTCGCTCGCAGTCCGCCTCGGTGGGGACGGTCATCGCGAGCCGAAAGCCCTCGAAGTTGGTTTTGTCGTCACAGCCATCGGAAGCCAGCAACGTCATCTCTCCGACCTGGAAGGAGGCGTGCATGATCTTCGCTTCGAAGCCGGGCTGCAACATGCCCTCGGGCGTCGGATCGGGGGACTCGTTGAACCGCAGTTTGAACAACACCTTGGCGCCGAGTGCCTGTTGGTAGAAGTCGAGCGCCTCTTCGCAGCGGCCCGCAAAGAACAGGTAGGGCTGCACGATCGCGCGTTCGGTGGCGAGCCGCTGGCGGAGTCCTTCCTCGTGTCGAGCGTGTGTGCCTTGGGGATCGGCTTCCGCAAAGTCGGACATTTCGTAGAGCGGCCGGATCTCGATTTCCGACTCGCTCGCCATGGGGTTAGGACAACGCTTGACCCACTCCACGGCCGCCTGGAGCGATTCAACCTCCCACAGCCAGTATCCTGCGACCAGCTCTTTCGTCTCGGCAAACGGACCGTCCGTTACGATGCGGTCGTTGCCCGAGAATCGCACGCGAACGCCCTCGGCGCTTGGCTTCAGGCCTTCGCCGTCTCGCATCACGCCCGCTTCGACCAGCGCTTCGTTGAACTTGCCCATCTCGGTCAGCAGCTGCTCGCTCGGCATTTCGCCGGCTTCGGATTCCGCCGTGGCTTTGACCAGCACCATCACTTTCATGGAATTTGCTCTCTCTCTGGATGAAGGAAACGGGAAGAAGGTCTTCCCGACATTTTTGGGTTGGGAAGGTCTCTTGAAAAACATGCCGAAAACATGCCTGAAAGCAGACTGCTAGGGCGTCAACGTGAACAAGGCCTGCACCGTCTCCGGATCGAACGGGACGCTGACGTGGTCGTGAAAGATGCGCCAGCCGCCGGATTCGGGCCGCAGTCCGCAGGTGTGGCGGAGCCACGTTTGCGAAGCGGGATGGCTCGGGTCGGCCGTCTCCCAGCGGAAAAATCTCGACACCAGCGCGAGCTGCCCCGTGACCGAGACTTCGACATCTCGCTCCAGCCAGCTGAACGTGTCGGGGAAGTACGGGAGGCAGCCTTCGATCCGGGCGCGATATGCCGAAAAGTCCTTTTCCTGAAACGGCGGGATGGCGTCAAAGATGCGAAAGTCGTCGGCGTACAGCGATTCGAGTTGGTCGAGGTCTCGTTGGCAAAACGCCTCTCCCCACTGATGGACGACTGACAATACTTCGTCACGAGCCTTGGCGGCGTGAAACGCCTCGAACTGCTGGATTGTCTGCTCATCGGCAGGACGGATTTCGAACGGCCCGATGCCGACGCCGGGGTGTCGCGACATCAAGGAAATCGCATGATTCATATCGCGTGCTTCGAGCATCAGGATGCCGCCCAGCACTTCCTTGGTCTCGGCGTAAGGTCCGTCGGTCACCTCGACTCGGCCATTGGCCATGCTTAAGGTGACCGCGTGCTTCGCCGTGTCCAACGCGATGCCGCCCGCAAAGTTGCCGCTTCTTCGCAATTCGTTGTCGTATTCGAAGCACGACTCCATCAGCTGTTGCCCCTCCGCTGCGGGGAGTGAGCTCCATTGGTTTTCGTCGATAAAACCGAGGCAAATGTATCGCATGGCGTTTATTTCGTCGCAATGAGGGGCGAAATTACGATCCGGACGGGCGAAGTATCCGGTGTTTTCACCAATAGTCGAACGGGGCTCCTCGGATTCGACAACCCACCGACTTCTTCTCGGAAATTTTCTGTGGCCAAGTCACGTCTCGCGCGTAGCATGGGCGCCCTCGCCCGTGCGGAAGTGCGCAGCCCCACGGCACCGGCCAAGGTGCTTTCGCGGGGGGCCTGAGCGGTGCCATGCGGCTGATCGCCGCGCACGGGCGAGGGCGCCCATGCTACGGACGATCCATGCGGCTGGGTTCAATACAATGCGCGATGCGAGCCTCCAAGAGCCGGCGTTCCGGCTCTTGGCGAGCGAGCTCCAAGGCAAGTCGAAAGGCGCCCAATGCTTCCTCGTGCCGTTCTGCTCGACGCAGCAGTTCGCCGCGGGCTGAATGAGCGAGATGGTATTGGACCAGTTCGCCGCGCTGGAGAATCTTGTCAATGAGCTCGATGCCCGCCTCAGGGCCATCTTGCATGGCGATGGCGACGGCGCGATTGAGCTCGACGATCGGCGATGGAGCGACCCGCAGCAGCACGGAATACAACGAGACAATCTGGCGCCAGTCGGTTGCTGCGGCCGTCACCGCTTCCGCGTGCACCGCCGAGATGGCGGCCTGCAACGTGTATGCGCCGAACCGCCTGGAACGCAGGGCTTCTTCGACGAGCGTCTGGCCTTCGGCAATCATGCCACGATTCCAGCGAGAACGATCTTGATCCTCCAACAGCACAATCTCGCCATCGCTGGACAGCCGCGTTTCTCGCCGTGACTCATGGAGCAACATCAGCGCCAGCAGGCCCGCTACTTCGGGATCGGGCATCAATTCGAATACCAAGCGGCCAAGCCGGATCGCCTCGGCGGTCAGGTCCACTCGCGTTAGCTGTCCGCCGGCGGAGGTGGAGTAGCCCTCGTTGAACACCAGGTAAACGACGGACAACACGGCGTCCAGCCGAGCGGGCAACTCGCTGAGCGGAGGCACAACGAACGGAATGCCCGCGTCGCGAATCTTCGCTTTGCCTCGGACAATGCGTTGGGCCATTGTCGCGGTCGAAGTCAGGAACGCTCGTGCAATCTCCTCGGTGGTCAGTCCGCAGACCTCCCGAAGCGTCAGCGCGACTTGGATGCCGGGATCAATGGCCGGATGACAACAGATGAAGATGAGCCGCAGGCGATCGTCCTCGATTTCTTCTTCCGCCCGGCTGGCGTTGGCCGACGCAAGTTGTTCACTGCGCTGGATGAGCTCGGGCTGGACGCTTTGCGACCGGGCTCGGCGGCGAATCGCGTCAATGGCCTTGAATCGCCCGGTCGAGATCAGCCACTCGCGAGGCTTCTCCGGGACTCCGTCTCGTTGCCAAGCTTCGATCGCCGCGGCAAACGCCTCGTGCATCGCCTCTTCGGCCAGGTCAAAGTCGCCAAGCAGGCGAACGAGCGACGCGAACACCCGACGCGACTCCTGACGGTAGAGCTCGTCAAGCGTATGTCTTATCTTGGCTGCGTCTTGGCTCATCGCTTGAGTATAGAGGGCATTTCAAAAATCTTCCCTGGCGCAATCGAATCGAATGAATTTTTTCTGCTGGCTTTATCCACTATCCACCCGATTGCCGATCGGGAAGTTTTTGAAATGCGTTGTCGGCAAACCGCACGCCGGCTGGGCGTCAAAGCCGCGTTAAGGACCGTTCGGCCGATAGCCAATAGCCGATAGGGGCTCGCGCTAGAGCAGCGTGAGGTGGCCGGTGACGGCATCGATCTTCTCCGCCTCATCAGGCCCGATGGCGAGGCAAGTGTTGGTGGGCACGCCGTGAAATTCCGTCTTGCCGCTGTCGGTGATCAGATGGACTGCGAGACCGGCGGAGAGCGCGTGGTCGCGAATCTCCAACAACTCCTGCTCGCTGTCGACCCGGCAGCACACTTTGGCGAAGCCTGCCGTGAGCCATAGCTGCTCGGCGGCAGAGAAGTCCGACAGCACGAGCGCACCGCGGTCTTGCAATCTTCGGCAGAGAAAGGCCATGGAAGCATGGGCGCCCTGAGCGATCTGTTTGCCGCGCCGCATCTTCAAATCGTGGCGCATGCAGATCACCTGCTTGACTCGGGTCACCTCGCGGGGGCTCGTGGAGGCATCGCTCACGCGGCTGTCCTGCAATAGAGTCGGTTTTGGTGACGGGATCATGCTCCTCACCACGGTCGGCGGCGACGCGGGCGACCGTTCAAGATGCAACTCTCAACGATGCTAGGGAAACTGCCCGCCCGGCACTGGCTGACTGGGCACTGGCTGACCCGGCACTGGCTGACCTGGCACTGGCTGACCTGGCACTGGCTGACCCGGCACTGGCTGACCCGGCACTGGCTGACCCGGCACTGGCTGACCCGGCACTGGCTGACCAGGTAGGGTCCCGCTCGGTGCTGGCATGGGAGGTGGCATGGGAGCCGGCAGTGGGTTGACACTGGGCCGCGCCGGCGCGAGCGTCGTGGGCGGGGCGAGTGATTCCGGCGTCGCAGCCGTCGGCGCAGCGGCTGCGGGCGCACCGCCCGTCGGTGGACGGCCATCTAAAGTCGATGGCACTTCGGCGCCTGGACTTCCGGCAGGTGTGGTGGCCTTGAGCCCCTGGATCAAGTTGCCGATGAGTTTGGCCGACTGTTGGCTCATGTCCGGGCTGAAGTATTGGCGGTCGAAGCTGTGGTTGGCGATCAGGCGCCAATCCATGCCGCCGGTTTCGGTCAGAGTCGGCTCGTAGATGGACACCTCGGCGAAGTTCAGCATCTCGCGGGGCATCAGCGTTTGCGATTGAATCACCTTGGCCAGTCTGGTGACGCGGTCCACGTAAACGTCGCTTTCCATGACGGCTCGCTCCCCGGCTCCGCCGCCCTTTGGGACGCTGCCCGCGTCGGCTAAGCCGGCGACCGAGTCCAACACGTCCGCGGCGCCTCGGCCGGCGAACAAGGCGCCGACGCCCATCGCCATGATGTTCTGCGCCGTGGAACTATCCTTCAGATAGTAAGGGCCCATGCCGGTGTACATCCAGCCGTTGACCAAGTTCATCGCCGCTCGCACCTCGCCGGGCTTGCCTTTGATTCGCAGGCCGTACTTCTGTCCGAGGTCGGGAATGAACACGATCTGATAGGTGTAGAAGCTGTCGGGCGAAAGTCCGTCCTCGATGCGCCCGGCGGGGGTCATGGCGCCGCGCCAGCCTTCGGGGACGCCATACGCTTTGTCTTCGTCGAACTTTTGAGCTTGTTGAGTGCCGGGCAGCTTGGCGGCCTGCAGGCTGCCCGATCCTTGTTTGCCGGGGACTGTCACGTTGGCCTTGATGTCGCCATAGCTCGCTTGGTCATCAAACGCGTTCGGAATCGGCGCCGGCTGAGTCAGGCCAACCTTGGCCTCATCAATATGTCGAACGTTCTTCGACACAACCAACAGCGGCTTGGGCAAGTAGAACGGCATCCCCGGAGGCTCACACTGATTGAACCGAGACGCCGGCACCGCGGTGATCTCCGGCGGATGAGCGCAGCATCCCGAAAGGGCGCCGATCAACAGCGTCGCCAAGCAGAAGGTCGGGTAACGCATAGCTTCTCCGATCATCGGTGTGATGGTTGCGTTTGCAACAACAGCATGAATCAACGGACGGGCAGCAAGATTTGAGCTGAGCATGCGGCTGGGCTACGGCGCGAAGCCGGACAGAGTGCCAGCGCTGCTCACCGACTCCATGGGCGTGCCGACGGCGCCGGCGACGTTGGTGTCGAGCGACGAGACTCGTTGCAGCCGCGTCTCATGCTTGGGTGGATCCTTATGCATCCAGCCCAACAGACCTTTGTGTTCACGCTCGGTGACCGTACGACCATGGCGAGGATTGACATTCACGGTCACCTCGGTCTGCGGGGCGTTCACGCTGGCGGGCGCCGGCAGACGCATGATCTTGCGCGCCGCTTGGTCCAGCACATCCGCCGAGGTGCCGCCGGGCGCTGGTTGGCCGCCAGCGGGGGCGGGGCTGCCAGCGTCCTCCAACTGATCGCTTCGCGGCTGCGCGGGATTGAACGCGCCAGGCTGGACCATCATCGGCATCATGAACGGGAAGCCCGGCATCCCGGTCGCGGCCCGCTCCGCCTGGCCGCGGGCCGCCGCTCGCTCTTCCCTCGCCGCGGCTGCTCGCTCTTCCTTGGCCGCCCGCTCGACGACGGCGCCTTGCTCGATAATCGATTGGAACACGCCCAGCGCCTGATCGTTCATTTTGGGCTGGAAGTAGTCGCGGTCAAAGTGATGCTCGGCGATCAAGTTCCATGACATGCTTCCGTCATCACAGAGCGTCGGCTCGTAAATGTAGATCTCGGCGTAGTTCAGCATCTTCTGAGCCACCACGGTTTCGCTCTGAAGCGCTCGCGCCAGGCGGGTGTACTTGTCGACGAGGTCTTCGGCATCCGCCGTGGCTCGCTCGCCCGTGCCCGACGCGCTGGAGGCGACCTTGGCGATGTCGCCCACTTCGTTCACGACATCCGCGACCGCGCGGCCGGCGAACATGCCGGCGACGCCGTTGGCCATGATGTTCTGGGCCGTCGAGCTGTTCTTCATGTAGTACGGCCCCATGCCGGTGTACATCCAGCCGTTGACCATGTTCATCGCAGCTCGCACCTCGCCGGGCCCGCCCTTGACTTGCAGGGCATACTTCTGGCTCAGGTCTGGCACGAAGATAATCTGATAGGTGAAGAACGAATCCGGAGCGACTCCGTCGTTCAGACGCTCGGCGCCGGGCGTCATCCGCTCGCCAATGCCCGCCACTTCGGGACGCTGGGCGCCAAAGGCGGAGGGCAGGGCGGTGTTGCCCGCATCGACGGCTGCCATCGGCTTGTCACCCGGAACCGTCACATTCGCCTTGATGCTGCCGTAGCTCGCCTGATCATCAAACGCATTGGGGATCGGCGCCGGCGAGGTCAGCCCGACTTTGCTTTCATCGATATGTCGCACGTTCTTGGCGACCACCAGCAGCGGCTTGGGCAGGTAGTAGGGGATGCCCTCCGGCGCACACTGAATGTTCGGAGACAATGGGACCGCTGTCACATGCATGCGATTGCGGTGACATCCGGAGACGATCAGCCCGGCGAGCATGAGCAGCCCGGTCCACTTCATCATGGCGACGATCCCCTGCCGCGGTGCGAGTCCGCGTGTGCAATGGCCGAAGAACTCAGCCGGCGAAACGAGAGAAGAGGTACATTCGTAACGACCGGATATATCGGCACAATCGGCACGACCGTCGCGTACTAATTCCTGACCGTAGAGGGGGAAGGCCCTCAAAGAGTTCGCGTTGTGCCGGTCAGGCAGCCTAGGAGAAGTGGCGAGGCTGCGATCAAACGCTCAGGCGTTCGGGTTTTCAACTACCGCATCCAGCGTGGTCCCCTGACGCGCAAGTCGAGGACAGCCTGTCACAATTCAGCCGCATAAATTCGCTGGCTATACTATTTTTACATGCCGCCGCATGTGTCATGTGGAATTGCCAAGGCACGCTGCGTGCCGGCGCCGGTGTTTGGATCGTCGCGAACCGAAAGCTCTCCATGCAAGAGATTTACAACACGCCGAAATACGACCTGGACCCGTCGATTCAACTGCCGGGCGCCATTCGCGAAACCTCGCCGTGTGTCACGCAAGATCGCATGCCCCGGCACTTCGATGATCCGCCCCCCGTGCCACGCTTGCCTCCGCGACACTTCAGTGTCGACGACCTCCAACGGGGAAAGCCGGAGGCGGTGTTCATGCCGGACAACCGCTTGCCCATCGCGGACTCGAAGAGCTATCCGTACAGTGCCATTTGTGCGCTGACGATCATCAATCAGCGCGGCGAGAAGTTCTACGGGAGCGGATTTCTGGCAGGGCCTCGGCTCGTTCTGACGGCAGGCCACAACGTCTACTACCACTCGGACGGCGGCTTCATGAAGGAGATCGTTGTCTATCCCGGCCTGCATCTCGACTACACGGCGCACCAGCCAAGAGCGGTCTCCACCAGTTTCTCGACCGTGGCCAGTTGGACGCTGGACGCGAACCGGCAATTCGACTTCGGCGCCATCTTTCTCGACGCCGATTTGACGGCGAGCACCGGGTTTCTGGCCGTTTCCAAGTTCAAGTCGGAAGAGTTGCAAAACATGACGGTCAATCTCGTCGGCTACCCCAAAGATCCTCCCGAAGGGCAGGGATTTCCCAACGACGGCTCAACGCAGTGGCGGGCCTCGGGGCGGGTCGCGGTCGCCGCGAACCAGCTGACGTACGGCATTGACTCCTCGGCCGGGCAGAGCGGCTCGCCGTTGATCGCCTACTTTTCGGAGACGGATGCCTACCACGTGGTCGGCATCCACAACACCGCGTTCCCGGAATGCAATGCCGCCACCCGCTTCAATGACGAAGTGTTTTCGCAGATCGTGCGCTGGCGGCAGAAGAGCGATCCGGCCGCCTAAGTGAGGCAGAGCGCTTCAACAGGCAGGGCAACACATTCGTGCAACGCACGTTTTATGGGGAAGGCAAACCGATGGTTCATCCGCAAGACTCACTTCCGCCGGCGATGCCAATCAAGATTGTTGATGGACAACCTGCGGGCTACGTGACACGGCGCTACCAGGCGACGGGAGACGAAGTTCGCTCCGACGACGCCCCGGAGGTGACGGCGCCTCCTGCCAATGTCGAGCTGCCACCACGAGCAGCGGTGGACACGGCCGAGCCGCAAGCGGCGACGCGGACTCGCTCGCTGCCTCCCACACCGCGTGCGGAAGCGCCCTCGGCGCGGCCGATGCTCGAGCCGCCCGCCCCGCCAGCTGCCCCTGACGTCCAAGCCCCAGCCATGTCGACGATGGCGCCGCTGGAGGCCCAATCAGTCCACCAGGTCTCGCCAAGGACGCCTGCGCTGGAGGCCAGTCTCTCCCCTGCGCAGCCGTTTGTGGCGATGGTCCGGCGAGTGCGGCAGCTGGTCGACAACGAGCTGGCGCCCGACTGCGCCGAAAGTGATCTGTTAATGCTGAGCGCCGACCTCCACGGACTCAAAGCGCTGGTGGAAACGGCGACGGAGCAATTGGCAGCGTTGCGAAGGCAGAGGCAGCAGCCGACGACAGAGAACGACGCGACTGATTCGATGCAGGCGAAAACAACCAAGAAGAAGTCGGCAAAGAGATCGACGAAGAGATCGACGAAGAGATCGACGACGAAAAAATCCGTCGCCGGCAAGTCGAGCTCGTCGCGGTCGACTCGCACCGACTCCAAGCGATCGAAGCGATAGCCCCGTCACGGTGTCGAGCTGTTTCTCTCTCCATGGTGTTCCAGTCATTACCCTCAAACTGACGAGGGCTGCATGCGTTGCTTCCCCGCCGCGACGGACTCGATGTCGTCGGGGCGCAAGTGAGTGTCGGGAAGCAAACGGCGACGGAGCTGTGGCCGTCTTCCGGTCAGGATCCATTCACACACCAGCGCCAGCTGGTGCGAGATCAGCGGCGGGACCGCGTCGCCGATATGGCGATAGCAGTTGGACAAGGACGAGCAGGGAAACCGATAGCTTCCCGGAAAGCCTTGCAGCACTGCGAGCTCTCGCACCGAGCACAAGCGATCCTGGTCCGGGTGCGCATAGCGGCCGTTGCCCGTGTGGCCACACTCGCGTTTGATCGTCACGGCGGGCTTGTCCCAGGCGAGCCGGCCATAGACGTCCGAGTGCGAGCCCAGCTTTCCTCGCGCCAGCGAGCGTTTCATCGCCGGCGTCAGCAACTCGTCGGCCTGCGGGTGCTCGCGTAGGTCCAGCCACGAGCCGCCGTCATGAGGGATGGCTCGCAGGCGTCGCAGCGTTAGGTCAGTCATTTGCGGAGCGGCGTGGTGGGGATCGGCTGGGTGGATTTCGCCCGCTGCGATGGTCGGCAAGTGGGAGATTGCCTGCCGCACGAACGTGGCGGCGTCGCGAATTCGATAGCCCTTCCAAAGATCGCCGAGCGTGCGCAGCTTGAGACCCGATCGGACTGCAATGACCAGGGCGCGCTCGCGTCGTTGCGGCAAGCCGAAGGCGTCAAGGAAATGCACCTGTCCGCAGACATCAAACCCTTGTCGTCGCAGCGACTGCTCCAGGGTCGCGAAGTGATGTCCGTGATTGCCCCGCAGCAGCTCGCGAGCGTTCTCCATGAGCAGGATCTGCGGTCGCAATGCCTCGGCAAACAATGCCGTCTTGGCGACCAACGAGTTGCGCGGGTCGTCGGCCAGGTGATTGCTGGCCAGTGCGCGGGAGAAACCGGTGCAGGGCGCGCAAGAGATCAGCACGGTCGGCGATGTGAGCCCCGTTGCGGCCTGAACCGCGGACGCGAGGTCGTTCGGCGCGATCGCCGCCAAATCGATCCCGAGCGGCTGGACGCCGATGTTGGCGTGGTAAGTCTGGTTGCAGCCCAAGCTGCCCCGTGGGCTGCTCGGCTTGCCAATCTCCGCGTCGACGCCGCACGCGATATGGAACTTGCGATGGGCGTGGAAGCCGAAGCTCATTCCGCCGGCGCCCGAAAACAGATCGACGACAGACCATTGCGTTCCATCCCGGGACCAATCCATGGCGCTCAATTCGTCGGCTCCAGAAACTGCACGATGCGCTCGCGCACGACGTCGAGCTGTTTCAGCTCACATTGCCAGATCTCGAGGTACTGCCAATCGAGCTCCGTCAGACGCTCACGGTTGCGCCGGTCACGAGTGACGTTCTCGTCAATCTTCGCGTTCCAGAATTTGGTGTTCGACGTGGGGCGAGCCCCGGCGCCGCAGCTGTGCCCGTGCCAAAAGCAGCCGTGCACAAAGATCACTTTGCGCCGCGGTCGGAACACCAAATCGGGCCTGCCCGGCAAGTCCGCGCCGTGCAACCGATAACGGTAGCCCATGCCGTGCACGAGCCGCCGCACCTGCAGCTCCGGCTTGGTATCGCGGCTGCGAACCGCGCTCATCACCTTGCTGCGTTGTTGCTTGCTGAGCTTGTCCGCCATCGGGCCACGAGCCGTAGGGTGAGTTGGAAGGTTGTTGGAAGGTTGCGTTTACACCGCGATTTCCATTGGAGGACCCCAGCCACATCTTCGCAAGGCATATCCAGAGATGACTCGTCGGGAAGGAACCCGAAGCGTAAGCGAGGGATCAGCGCCTTGCTCCCCGCTCGCTCCGAGATGACTGGTTGAAGCGGGAAGGAAACCCGAAGCGTAAGCGAGGGATCAGCGCCTTCCTTCCCGCTCGCTCCGAGACGACTGGTTGAAGCGGGAAGGAAACCCGAAGCGTGAGCGAGGGATCGGCAGCTCGCTCCCCCTTTGCTTCCAGACGTCTTCCTGGAACGGAGCGAGAATGAGACTTGACGTGGCGAATTCTTTCGCTACTCTGTGAGGGTGCGGTGGCGAATTCTTTCGTCACAGTGGTCGAGGTCAACTCGGGAGTTGCCAGCATGGCGAGACACGCCTCCACGCAGCCGACTGACGTCGAGCTGCAGATTCTGAGAGTCCTTTGGGATGACGGGCCCAGCACCGCTCGGCACGTCCACGAGGCGCTGCAGTGCGCCAAGCAGACCACCTATTCGACCACCGTGAAGATGCTCTCGGTGATGCTCGAAAAAGGCCTGGTGCGGCGAGATGAGGAGGCCTCGCCGCATCGGTATCGAGCGGCCGTGACGCGCGAGTCGGCCGGCAAGCGGCTCGTCAAGGAGCTGGTCGAAAAAGTCTACGATGGCGCTGCGATGAGCCTCGTGCTGCAGGCTCTGAAAGGCGCCAAG
>JAGQPF010000542.1 GCA_020426845.1 Planctomycetales bacterium | reverse complement strand
ATGTCGAAGGGCCGCCGCAGGCGACGAGCCGCCCGGAGCACGTGCTCAAGTACTTGGCCCAATACATGACAGGCGGCCCTGTCTCCTCGAGTCGGATGATTCGCAGCAGCGAGCACGACGTGACCTTTTGGGCAAGAAGCCGCGACCGCCGCAACAAGTCGCGACCGTTCACTCTCAAGGGCCATGAGTTCGTGCGACGCTGGGCAATGCACATTCTGCCGAAGGGATTCACGAAAACTCGCCATTACGGCGGGTACCATACCGCAAAACGCGCCGACTACCTGGAGCGGTGTCGGGCTCTGTTGCCTCAAGGCGAGGCTGTTGACGAGAGTCCCTCTGTCGGCGAGCCGTTCGATGCGGACGCCCCCGGACGGCGATGCGTGCATTGCGGCCATGAGCTGACACTGCTGGTTGACGAGCCCCGCCCCAGCTGGAAACGAGTATTTGCCGTGCGAGTCTACGACACCCCGGACACGTACTGTCCGCTGTTGCATCTGACTCACGGAACCACCAGTCGGGGACCGCCCGAACCAACTTGCTCGCCGGTAGTCCGATGAAGCCGGCAACGAAGGGCGCCGCCCCGGCAGACAGTCTTGCTCGCCTCGCTGACAGCGTGGCATGTGAGTCGTGCTGCGCGAATCCTCGCCAATCCGCCTCCAACTCACTCACGGTCGCGCCACGCAACAAGCAACTTGCCTCGCAACGGACCGACGGCTTACAATCGAGAAATCGTCCGGCCGCTCCATCCGTGCTGGAATCCGCATAGCGGCGGCGAGGCGGACTCCGCCGGCAAAGTTCAACACTCCACCTATCCCTCGGCGATCGACCGCCACCCGCACGCTAGACGTGCATCCCGCCGCCGGATAGTTGGCAATGCGTTCTGCGATAAACAGCCGTGACTCTACTTGATGAACTACTCACGCTGCCGCCTTCAATGCGACGGCTCCGCCTTGGTCACGGCGATACTCGTGATGCGTTAATGGCTCTGGGGACCGAGGCCGGGATCGCTTGGCTCGAAGAACACATTGAGTCACCGATTGGCCCTGAATGGGGCCGCCTGCTCTATGCGCTGGAACCTGAATGGGAACATCTCGATCGCTGGATCCGTGCCAGCAAACTTCACTGTTTGGCTGCCATCGACGCACTTCTGTCCTTTACACCGAGTCCATACTCCAATGACGGCAATGAGCCTGAATTGCCATCGGGTGCCGATCCTGCTGCGATCGACGACGCATTGAATCATGCGTTGGATCACTACGACAACCCGCGATTACAGGACGCCGCAAAGAGAATCCGCCATGTCTGGCCGGTTGGCGCACCCACGCGACATGCGATTGACATTCCCGACCCACTCGAAGAATTTGCAACGATTCTCTTTGGCAACGACTCCACCCTGATGAACCGTTGGAACGACTCGCTCGCAACCGCACTGAACTCTCCTGAGAATGCGTCGGATTATTGGCATTCTCTGTTGCAATTCGGCGACAGAACCGATGTTGTCGCCGTCGTCGACTGGCGTGCATTCCCGGACTCTATCGTTGGACGCTTGCAAAGCCTTCGATCGGCGAACGGATTGCCTATTCCGTGGAAAGTATACGCAAACTACGATGGCGGAATCCACGGGTTTTCGGAATGGATGCTCACTCGCGGCAACCGGGTTAGCGTAGTCGTTCGTCCTCCTGAGGACTGCTGCCACATCAGGATGCTCAGATGACGTCTCATCCCCACAACGCGATGTGCATTGTCTGCACGGATCACTGGCGGTCCCTCGAGTTTTATCGCGATGCGTTTGGCGCCGAAGTGATTCCTGGCGAAATGGGAACGTGCCCTTGGCTACGAATCGGAGACCTCCCAATAACATTGCTCGCAAATACAGACAAACCATCGGAACTTGAACACTCTGAACAGGCGATGGCGATGATCTTCCTGCAGGTTGATGACCTCGTTGATGACCTCCACGCTGCATACCACCGCGCGGTCAAGCATGGCGCGAAGCCAATTGACCCACCGCAATCGGACGACGTTCACTTCGTTGTTGCTGATCCTGACGGTATCATCATCGAGGTAATGCAAGCCGGAAGGAATGGCGATTAGAGGACGAAGCGGTGCACGGGAATGGTGCACCACCCGGATTTTCCAACTGAAAGCCGTCCGCCACCATCCCGTGGCCGCCGGCGTTATGCAGCAAGAGACTCGTGACTGACCCTGACGGCTACTATATCTACGACACCGTTAGTGATGGCACACATCGCTACTTCGCGACGCTGTTGCCTCACGATACCGGCTTCAAGTCGGGACTACCGTCAGAAGCCATCATGGGCGAGTTTACCAATGGTCTCGAAGAGCTAACTCCAGACGCATTCACACAAAATCCGCTGTTCATCAAATTCTTGGCCTTTGTGATCGGCAAACACGCGACAGAATGCCCCGGATTGATCGCCGAAGCCCAGCGCCAACAAAACGGATTTGTTTACATTCTGGATAAACGGACACCAACTCCTGATGGGACGGTTCCACCCGAAGATATCATTGGTGGCGTCGAAATCGCGAATGACGAAATGATCCGATTCCACGGATCGCCCAACTATCGGATACTGACGGATGATGGGTTCATGCAACTTGATGGTTGGCTCAAAGACCGCCTAATCGATGAGCTTTTGGTTGTGGCGAATGACACTGGTGAAACACAATCCGAATAGCCGCATAACCATGCGATCAACCGGAGGGCTCGGCGCACCCGGTTCTGAATTCAACGTCAACTCCTCGCCCCCGGTTATCGCGGGCGTTAATCGAATGAAGAACTTCGACAACTCTCCGCTTCTCTATGATGCCGAGCGAGATCTCTACTTGGCGATCCGAGCACTTCCCCCGAAGTTGCGTCCAAAATGCCGGGTCTGTGAATGCGAGTACGAGGTTTCGTCATTGGTCATCTATTCCAAATGTCCACAATGCGGACAGCAGAGCAAGCATCGCTCGTTTGGAGGCGGGGGTGAAATCCAGGACATCCTCCTCATGGCGCTTCAGTGGTTCGCAGGCGCGGGCGTCGAGATTCCAGAGGAGTTCCGATCGCTAGTTGATGACGATTGGACGGACTGGGATGAGCACTATGCAGAGGAAGACGATTAACCAGTCGCTGGACCGGAGTGGCCGATCCGGTCGGAATTGAATTGAAGGCTGATTGGCGGCCACCCGGTCAGCTTGGTCGTTCGCTAGGCCTCCGTGCCTGGCGCACGTGTGATTGAGCTACCTGGATGGCTCGTTCACGCCCGGACGGGCTTAGCTACCCCATCTGCAGGGCACGGTGCTTTTCGCCGTGCCGCCTACGCGAGCAAGGCCATCGAAGGCCTGCGTCTTGCGCACCTTCCCTGCGCGTTCGGCTGTCACGCCGAGCGCCGGTCCCTCGTGAAGTTCCGGCCAGGCCGCATCCAGCCGAACTTCGGGGCCGTGCGAACAGGTGATTGGAGTGGTATTGGTCGTTGCGATAGGATGGCTTGGAGACCTCCTTGGGACCAATCCGCTCAATCACACGTTATTGCCTCGCATGATCCCGGCACCTGCTGAAATCCTGGCTCGCATCAAGGATGGAGACTTGCTTCCGCCTGCGGCTATAGCCGCGCTCGACCATGACGCGATTCTTGACGAACGCGACGGCGACGACGCCTTCGAGGCCGAATGGACGCGATGCTACAACGAGATCGAAAAGAACTGGGCGGCTGCGGACCTCGATCACAAGATGGTGGGACTGAAGGATGACATTCGACGCGAGTCGTTCCTATCGGTCAGCCGTGCGACTACCCGGCATGAAATCGCGTCCTACGTGTCCGACGACTTCGACATCATCGTCCGTGGATCGATCCTGGGAATGAATGATCCGTTCCTCAACGCCCTCTGGGACGTGTACAATCGAAACGAAATCCCGGGACCGGGAACCGGCAAGTAACAATCGCATCCACCGGAGCCGATCCGGTCGGATTTGAATGGTGAGTCACTTGGCCCGGCCCGGCGATGCTTGTCGTTATTTGGGTGAAACTTGCGGATTAAATTCAAAACGTCCGACCTTCTTTTTTGGCAGGCAGTTTTAGCTGTCATCATTGCACAATTCGTGCTGTGCTACGATGCAATGACATGTCGCGGCTATCCACCGATGACCGAACTCGAACTCGAAAAGATGCTGATTTCGCCATTCTTAGTCTGGATTCCTGCGGTTTTTGGCACACGTGTAAATCGAATGCGTGGGATTATGGCAATGTCGATATCGACAGCGTTGTTCTTGAATATGGTTTACGTAGATGACGGCATGTGCCCAAGCATTGGTTCGCATGCCGGACCAATGGGGATTATTCAATCGTACCTTATCGAACTAATATTCATGACTGCGATCACCTCGCCGTTTGTATTCATCGGGTTTTACTACTATGAACGCGTCACGGGCGACATTTGGCGAAAGATTTGCTTTCAACGAACCGAAAACCTGACATTTAGTCAAACGTGGGAACGTGCTTGGGGCCGTAATCCTCCGCCAATTCGCACATAACCCTCGGATGCACACGGAGTCGGCGGTCGGGCCGATTTTGAAACCAATGCGATTACCGCCCACCCAGTGATCCTGGATGTTGAACCAAGCCGGCTCCGCCGGTGACCTTCTTCTCTCTATGACGTGGCGCTTTGGCAACGTGTGGCGCTTTTGCCACGCTCTTGTGCGCAGCCCGAGGCTGGCCCGGACGGGCTGTTGTGAGACGCTTGAGCGGGCTCTTCGTTGCGTCCCCCAGGACGCACGCCAGCTTGCCAATTCACCGGTCTGTTTCGTCGAGTTTGCTGGGCGTTGGCGATCCCGCATTGCATGTTTCATGAAGTGACGCCTTTAGGTGTCACGAACATGTCACATGAACTGCTCCGGAGAGCCGGCGGATGAAGCCACACCAGAAACGACTGAACGATTGCATCCGTCGCATGGTCGAAGACATGCGAGTCCGCAACTTTGCGGACACCACGATCGACGCCTACACTTATCACGTCGATCGCTTCTGTCGCCACTTTGGCAGGTCCGCCGAGCTGCTGGGGCAGGAGGAGATCCGCGAATTCCAGCTGTTTCTCGTCAATGAGAAGAAAGTCTCGTGGAGCAGCTTCAATCAGGCAGTTTGCGGCCTACGCTTCCTCTACGAAGTGACGCTCGATCGGCCTTGGCAAGTTCGCCACATCCCCTTCGGCAAAAGACCGAAGACATTGCCCGTCGTGCTTTCCGACGACGAGGCGGCGAGGCTGCTGGCATGCACCGAGAACCCCAAGCACCGTGCAGTGCTGACGATCTGCTTCGCGGCGGGACTGCGACTCTCGGAGGCGACGCACCTCAGGGTCGCCGACATCGACGGCCAACGCCAGACGCTTCACATTCGCAACGGAAAAGGGCGGAAGGAGCGACTGGTGCCGGCCTCTCCCCGCCTGCTCGGCTCGCTGCGGGCCCTGGCGACTCACTCGTACCAGTCGCTACCTATTTCCGCGAAGGACGGCGGACACGCCGCTCTCTTCGGCGACCATCCAGAAGGCTTGCAAGCTGAGCGCAGCGAAGGCCAAGATCCAAAAGGCGGTCACGCCGCACACACTGCGGCACTCCTTCGCAACCAGCATGTTGGAGGCGGGCGTCGACATTCTCACGATCAGCAAGCTGCTGGGGCACTCGAGCTTCATCACCACGATGGTGTATCTGCATGTGCGGCGTCAACACTTCGATCGCTCCCCCAGCCCGATCGACTGGCTGCCGGTGAGGCAGTGCCCCAAGTGGGGCGAGCCGAGCGACCCTGCAAGCCGCGGATCATCGACTTGCTCAGGAGATTCACTCCCGCGTTCATGACTCGTCAATCGGATGTTTGCCATCAGGTCAAGAGTGTGCTCTCCAAGATCTTGCTGTGCCGCACCGCCGCATTGAAAGGGCGGCGATACCATTGCTCGGAGTGCGGCAAGGACTTGAATCTGTACAACTCCTGCGCCGACCGCCATTGCCCTCAATGTGCTGGCGCTCGTCGCGCCCGGTGGCTCGACAAGACGGCCAAGTTGCTTCTTCCCGGAGTCCATTACTTTCAAGTTGTATTCACGCTTCCGGCCGACCTCTCGTCGCTGGCGTTGGGCAATCGCCGCGAACTCTATGACTTGTTGTTCACCAGCGCGTGGCTGGCGCTGAACATGGAGCTGCAACGCACCGGCAAGTTTCAGCCCGCGGCAATGATGGTGCTGCACACCTGGAATCAAGAGCTCGATCACCATCCACACGTGCATGCGATTGTGCCTGGAGGCGGGCCAGCCTTGACGGGGCGCCGCTGGCTCGGCTCCCGCCATCCTCGGCAACGCAACCGCCGCAAGCCGTACCTCACGGATCGTGACGCGTTGGCCGACGCGTTTCAAAGCCACTATCTCAAAGGCCTGCGGCGACTGTTGAGACAGGATCGGCTGAGAATTGCCCCAAACCAAGCTGCGTTCAAATCCGAACTACGGCGTGAGGCATGGCTGAAACGCCTCGAAGCACAGCGTTGGAACGTGCATG
Source organism: Planctomycetales bacterium (assembly GCA_020426845.1). GTDB lineage: Bacteria > Planctomycetota > Planctomycetia > Pirellulales > Pirellulaceae > JAGQPF01. Next base: position 124 of record JAGQPF010000542.1, on the reverse strand, counting down.
TCGAAGGGCCGCCGCAGGCGACGAGCCGCCCGGAGCACGTGCTCAAGTACTTGGCCCAATACATGACAGGCGGCCCTGTCTCCTCGAGTCGGATGATTCGCAGCAGCGAGCACGACGTGACCTT
>JAGQPF010000541.1 GCA_020426845.1 Planctomycetales bacterium | reverse complement strand
GTCTCTGAACTTCGCTAGTTCCGACGATTGAAACGGACCTGCGAAGGAGTCTGGTTCGTAGTTCACTCTTTCCTCCATGCGCCGTTGTCCCATCCAACTCGGCCATCTTCCGCGTGTCCGCCCAGCTTCTCCAGCCAAGCAGACTCTCGCCCAGTTTCACGCTCGCTCAATCGCCGACCAATGAAGATAAACACGCTTCCCCAGTTCGGGCATGAATTGCTGCAGAAAGTCTCCCATTTCAACTGACATCGGAACACGAAAACGAAGGCCGTGGCCTTCTACATTCACGTCGATGGCAGCCCCGGGAACGACGGGCCGCACGACGTGATACTCTTCATCGTTATAGTATTCATCAGCATTTGAATCAGCGATATGGACAAGGTCTCGACTTCCATTGCCTATAGCTAACTTGAATATTTGGTGCCCCGTGCGCTTCAGCAAGTACACAGCCCTCCCCAACGGAAATGACGCGGTCTGACATCGTTCCGCAGTCGAGATCGTGACTGAAATGGACCACTTCCGCAACAACTTCGCAAACGACTCTGCGTTGGAGAAAACCTCCTCCTTAAGGTCAAGTTGCCAGTCGATTGCATGGATGACCGGATTCCCCATGTCCTGACCTGGATCATACATAATGACAGAGACACGAAATTCTTCATCAAAAAGAACCGACAGGTCATAATAGCACCATGCGTTGGACACAAACGGCGAGTACGGGTCCGGTGGGCCACCTGTCCACCAGGGCGGAGTGCCCAGCGCCTTCCACACTTGGCGGCGCGAGTCGCCCACGGCAATTGGGCCAAATATTCCACGTTGACAAAATGCTACAACGTTCACGTTCATATGCGTTCCCTTCGTTTTCGCTCAACGTCCATGTGCCATAGCACGTTCGCAGCCTCGAGTGTTCATGCGCACGGCGATCTCGGCTATCCCGGGGCGACGCTGCGCTGTGCCCCGGGCTACGTTGGATAAGGCCTTCGGCCTTCGTAGGCGAACTTCAAACGATCTGACGGACAATCGGCGTTCTCGGCCCAGGGCGACGCTGAGCTGTGCCCCAGGCAACGGTTGCCGTCAGACCGTCACGCTCAAAAAGCACACGTAGGCGAAAGCGCCGACAAATGCGGTCACGATCCACAGGAAGATCGACAAGCCACCGCTTGCAAAGAACCAACGGAACAGCCTCGGCACTGGTTTGCCCTCCGCCATGGAGCGGTTGGTCCAGTCAACCAATAACAACAGTCCGCCGGCCAAAAGTCCCAGCAAACCGCCGCCAATGGCGTAGTAGATCCGCGGGTATCCTCCAGCTTCGACCTCCGCATAGGCGCGCATGCCAAGCGCGACGCCAACCGCGACCGCCATTCCCATGTTTCTGGCCGTGGTCAGCACACTTGTTCCGCTCATGAAATAGCTTCTCCATTGTTCCCGGGAGGCCGTTGAAAATACTATTCCGGCAATCGGCACCACGCTTTTCGCAAAATGCGAACGTGGTTTCGATTGCCAAGGGGTCTTTTCAATAGGCTGTTATCCATCTCCGTCCGTTGCCGTGGTCCACTCGTCGCGCAGAGCGAGGATGCGGGGCAGGAAGATCCGCATGGCGCGGGAGCGGTGAGAGAGCGCCGACTTGACGACCGGCCCCAGCTCGCCGAAGGTCCGATGGTACTCGGGAATAATGAACAGCGGATCGTAGCCGAAGCCATGGGCGCCGCGACGCTCGGCGCCGATGCGGCCTCGACAGGTGGCCTCGGCCGACAAGCGAATTTCGCCACCGGGGTTGGCGAGCGAAAGGTGGCAAACGTACATCGCGCCACGACGCTCGGTCGGCACGCCCCGGAGCGCCTCGAGCAGCCGGTCGTTGTTCTCCTCGTCGGTCGCCGCGTCGCCGGCAAACCGCGCAGAGCGTATTCCCGGGGCGCCGTCCAACGCATCAACCGCCAGCCCACTGTCCTCGCCAAGCACCCAGTTGCCTGTCGCCCGTGCTTGCTGGCTCGCCTTCAGCGCAGCGTTCTCCGCGAACGATTGCCCCGTCTCCTCAACCTCCACCGACCGCTCGCATTCGTCGAGAGTCCGGAGCTCGAAGCCGTAGGGCGACAGCAACTGCTCCAATTCGAGCCGCTTCTTTTCGTTTCTCGTGCCCAGCACCAGCGGATAGACGCTCACGTTGATCCAAGTCCTCTCGTTTTCAATTGGGGAGCCCATTTGGGGAGCCACGGACTCGCACATGGTACCCCGGGCTGAGCTCAGCGCCGCCCCATGACCCTGCCGGGGCTTGGTGCGCGTGAGGCGCGCGGTCCCCTGGGCTTGCGCCCAGGGCTAACGTCTGTCGCCCCTGCCGGGGCTTGATGCGCGTGAGGCGCGCGGTCCCTGGGCTTGCGCCCAGGGCTAACGTCTGTCGCCCCTGCCGGGGCTTGGTGCGCGCGCGCGGTCCCCGGGCTTGCGCCGGCTTGCGCCCAGGGCTAACGTCTGTCGCCCCTGCCGGGGCTTGATGCGCGTGAGGCGCGCGGTCCCTGGGCTTGC
>JAGQPF010000540.1 GCA_020426845.1 Planctomycetales bacterium | reverse complement strand
TTCCCTCCGCCAGTGCACGCTCCGCTTGTCGAATCGCGCTCTCACCCACTCGCCGCGTTGCGCGCGGCTGGAGTCGCCGGGTCTATGCGCCTCGGCTGCGTGACGCGGCGCCAACACGTGCAAGCCAGCTTGGCCACATTGGCCGGGAGGGCGGCGTGAACTACGAAAACCATTCGGCCTCGAGCTTAAGCGACGAACTTCGCAGCGCGTGGAGCGAGCTGCGCGGCGGGCGTGCCCCTTTCGACAGCCCGTTGCTCTGCCTGGCGAACCTGGAGCTGTTGGAGCAAGTCCGAGGCGACATCTTCGTCGGCGTGGCTCGTGAAAACGGGCGGCCGGTCGCCATGATGCCGTACTGCAAAGTGCGGTCCATCGCCAAGCCGTACGCCGGGCCGCTTTGTGATCTGCAAGTCGTGCTCACGGCCCGAGGAGTCAAGGTCGATGGCAAGCAGCTACTGCGAGGCCTGGGCCTTAGCGCCGCGCACTTCAACGCTCATCTGATGCGTCCCGACTCGCCGTTCACGCGCCATTGCGTGACGCGTGGAGTTACTCCGTATATCGACATCTCCGCCGGCTTTGAGGTGTATCGGGATCAGCGCCGGAAGGCGGGCTCCGACGAGCTCAAAGAATCGATGCGGAAGGCTCGCAAGATACAGCGCGACCTGGGCCCGCTTCGCTTCGAGCCCAGGGACACCGACACTCAGGTGTTGCGACAAGTGCTGCGTTGGAAATCGGATCAGCTTCGCAGCCGCGGCGCGTTCAACGCGTTCATGGTGCCATGGATTCGCCAAGTGCTCGAGCGTTCCATTGTCAGCCAACACAAGGAATGGAAAGGCATGATGTGCAGCCTGCGCGTCGGCGACGAGTTGATCGCGGGCGCTGTCGGCATTCGCAACCGCCATGTTTTTCACGGCTGGGTGACCGCCTTCAACCCTTCGCCGCTCTACCGTCGTTATTCGCCCGGCATCATGCTGCTGGCGCAGCTGCTCCAACATTGCGATGCGTTGGGAATCCGCCGCATTGACATGGGCGGCGGCGACGAGGCGTTCAAGTCGAGCTTCCAAAGCGGCGGTTTCGCCATCGGCGAGGGCGGGCTCGATCTCTATCCGCTCCGCGGCGCACTGCGGCGAGGATTGATCGGCGTGCGGGACTGGATGGGCCCCGGCTCGCTGAGGACGATGGTGCATGGCTGGGTCAATCGATGCCGACACGCGACCAAATCGTCAGGGAGATCGACATGACCTCTCGACCATGGACCAAGACGGAGCCATCGCAAGCCGAGTCACAGCGACCTGTCGCAAGGGAGTCCGAGCCGTCCCCAATCAATGCTTCGCCTCGCGGCACACTGGAGCGGCTCGCGGAGAATCTGCGTCGGCGAGGCGTTCTCGGCACCGGGCGTCGAGTGCTCCGGCGTTTGCAGTCGGCGGTCATGGAGCGCTGGCTCGGCATCCACACTCGCGGCAGCATCCACGCCAATCAGCTGGGCTCCACCGGGGTCCGCTACGGTTACCAGCCGATTGATTACCAATCCTTCTACGCCGCCATGCGCGCCATCGAGTGGCGCGAGAGCGACGTATTTGCCGACTATGGCTGTGGACTGGGCCGAGCGGTGATCCTCGCCGCCCGCTACCCGTTGCGCAGAGTGATTGGAGTCGAATTGTCCGAGTCGCTGTGCGCTGCCGCGCGCGAGAATGTTCGCCGCGCCCGACGGCGCCTGCGGTGTCCGTCGGTGGAGATCGTCTGCGCCGACGCCACGACCTATGTGACACCCGACGACCTTTCCTTGTTGTTCATGTACAACCCGTTCGGAGCGGATGTGCTCGACGCGGCGATGGAGCAGGTCCGCCGCTCTCTGGAGCGCCGGCCTCGACGGCTGCAAGTCATCTACGCGATTCCAAACACGGACGCGGACGGGCTCGCCAGTGCCGACTGGCTGACGCAAACGCGTGAAGTCTCCACAGAGAACATCGCGTGGGAGCGCGTGTCCATTTACGAGAATTGCCGGCACCGGGCGGGGGAGGTGTCATGAACGTGCGACTCCTCCGGCCCAACGAGCTTTCCGACGAGCTGGTGCAGCATTGGACCGGCCTTTGCCGAATGCACTCCCACCTGGACAGTGGCTTCTTGCGTCCCGAGTTCGCTCAGGATGTTGCCGCAGTACGCGAGGAAACACAGGTCGCTGTGCTCGACGACGAGGCAGGGGGGCCGTGCTTCTTCGCCTTCCAGCGTCACGGCAACCTCCTCCGGCCTTTGGGTGGACGGCTCTCCGACTACCAAGCGATCATCGCGCCGCCGGACTTCCGTGTCGACCCTTTGCGTCTCGTCGCCGAGCTCGAGGCTGACTGCTTGCGTTTTGACCATCTGCTGGACCCGTCAAAAAGCTTCGGTCGCTGGACCGAGTTCACCGACGGCTCGCCCTACCTTGACTTGTCGAACGGTTTTGAAGCGTACCAATCGGCAAACGAAGCAGGCAGTCGCGAGATCAAAGAGACTCGGCGAAAGCGCCGCAAGCTCGAACGCGAGCTGGGCGAGCTTGAGTTTCGCGCGTTTGACGACAGCGACGAGGCCTGGGAATCGTTGGTCCGCTGGAAAAGCGAGCAGTACGACTCATCGCGGATCACCAACGTCTTCTCATTTGAGTGGACGTTGCAGTTGCTGCAACGACTCCGAGCGCGGCAGGCCCCTGAGTTTCGCGGGATGTTGTCGAGCCTTTACGCCGGCGGGCGGCTGGTTGCCGCGCATTTCGGACTGCTTTGCGATGGGGTGTTGCACTACTGGTTTCCGGCTTACGAGCCGGGAGAGGCCGCGTTGCGCTGCTCGCCGGGCCGCATCCTGTTGTTGGAGCTGGCGATGGCCGCCGATCAACTGGGACTGCGAAAAATCGATTTGGGGCGGGGCATGGCGAGGTACAAACGCAGCGCCATGTCCGGCTGCACCGAAGTCGCCGTGGGCGAAGTCGAGCTTCGGCAGGTCCGGCGAGCGATGCGGTGCACATGGCGAAAAACTCGCAACTGGCTCAAACGCTCCCCCCTGAAATATCCGCTGAAGTGGCCCGCTCGCGCAGCATACCGAGTCCGGGAATGGCTCGATTTTCGCTGACCCCGGCGTTTGGCTTACTCGCAATCTATGTTTTCCAGGCTTTGGCTGTGTTTTCCGCGTCGCCAATCCGTATTCGAGTCTTGATCGACGCAATCGACGCAATCTGCGGAATTGAAAGCTGTCCCAACGGCATCCCGTGAAACAACTGGCCATTCGAAGTGTGACCAACTTCGCCGCAGTGTTGAACGCGGCCTTGGGACCGGTGCGCACCTGGCGTCGTGACCAGGCGCACATCCTGATGTACCACCGGGTGGTCCCCATGACTCCGGGCGTGCCGGCCCCCACGCTGAACGTGACCCCCCGGGCATTTCGGCAGCAGGTCGCCGGGTTGCTCCGCCGCGGCTATCGCATCACCCCGTTGAGCAAAATCGTTGAGGCTTCGGTCAATGGCGAATCGTTGCCGGCCAAGTCATTGGCGATCACGTTCGACGACGGCTACGAGAACATGTACACGCGAGTCTTCCCGGTCGTCAAGGAATTCTCCGCACCGATCACTATTTTCGTTTGCACCAAGTGGCTCGGCACGGACGCCCCAATGCACTTCGATGAGTGGGGCATTCGTCACCGCGACCAACTCGCGCCCGAATGCTACCGGCCATTGACTTGGGAGCAATGTCGTGAGATGAGCGAAAGCGGGTTGGTGGAGATCGCCGCCCACACGCATTCTCACAACGATTTTCGTGACGCTCCTCGAGAACTGCAACTCGACATGCGGGAGTGCTTGCAGTTGTTGAAGAGTGAGTTGCAGATTGAGTGTCCCAACTTTGCGTTTCCCTTCGGCCGCATGGATGAAGGATTCGCGACCGCCGAGATGGCGGAGCTGGTGCGACAGAGCGGGGTCGCTTCGGCACTGACCACAGAGCCCGGGCCGGTGGAGCTGTCCACCTCTCCGTTTCTGTGGGGCCGTAACAATGTGTTCCCCTGGGACTCGGCCGCCACGATCGACGCTCGCCTGGCGGGCTGGTACCAGTGGCTGCCCCGATTGCGAAGGCGGTTAAGGCGGGTCTTTGGCCTGGCCAAACACCCCGTCCAGTCGGCGTTGTCCCATGAACCAACACCTGACAACCAAATGCAGGACGCAGCAACCAACCCAAATGCTATTCGTGATGGAGTCGAGTTGTGAATGCCCCCTCTAACGATCTTCCCCTGGTGTCCATCGTGATGCCCACGTTCAATCGTGCGCATTGGGTGGCGGGGGCGATCGATTCACTGCTGAATCTGCGAACACACGACGAGTTTCGCTACGAACTGATCGTGGTTGACAACGCCTCGTCGGACAACACGGCGGAGGTGGTCAAGGCCGCCATCGAGCACGCTCGCGTGCCCGCTCAGTACGTGTTCTCTCGGCCTCCGGGCGACGCGCCGACGCGCAACGCCGGTGTCCGCCTCGCCAAGGGCGAGTGGATCGCCTTCTTTGACGACGATCAATTCGCCACGCCCGACTGGCTCTGCGAGTTGTTGCGCGCGGCCCGCGCGTGCGACGGACGGGTGCTGGGCGGCCCCGTCCATCTGGACCTGAGCAACCAGCAACTGGAAGCCCTCGGGCGGCTGGGCCGGATCACTCTCCGCGAGATCGACTTTTATCAGCAACTTCAGCCCTACACCGGCAAGCACTTGCCCGGCACCGGCAATGCGTTGGTGCATCGCGAGGTGTTCGATGAGGTCGGACTGTTCGACGAGTCGATGACGATGGGCGGATCCGACTTTAACTTCTTCCGCGCCGCTCGAGAACACGGCCACGAGTTGTGGTACGCCCCCAAGGCAATCATTCGCCATCGCATCGAGCCGAATCGGCTGACGTCCGCCTATCACCGCTGGGACGCGATGTCCGGCTCCTCATTCCAAGCCACCAGCGACTGCGAGCAACATGGCAAGTGGTACGCCACGGCCAGCGCGAGCGCGCGTATCGCGCGAGTGCTGGCGGTCACCATGCCCAATTTGATCTGGGCCGCCGCCACCCGCAACCGCGGCGAGGTGTTCTCCCGCCGCATTCAGGCCTGGCGCACCACGGGGTACCTCCGCGGTTTGTTGAAGGCCTTGTTCCCGCGACTGTGCAAGCAAACCGACTACTTCAAGTCGATCGACTTCCGCTTGGGCCGCGAAGTCGGCAAGAAAGAGGCCGAGCAGACGGCCGAAAAGGTGGAGAAAGCAGAAAGGGTCAACGCAAGCAATGAGAAAACCGGCGCCAGCTCGTCGTCCGTTCGCAATCCGATGATGGACAACAACGTTGCAGCTACCACCTCGATGCAGGGGAGGCAGCAGCCATGAAAGTGCTGCAGGTATTCAATCAGTATCGCAGCCTGTTCAATGGCGAGGAGCAGGTTGTGCTTCGCACTCAAAAACTGCTGCAGGGGCAGGGCATTGAGTGCGATCTGTGGATGCCGTCGAGCCGAGATATTCAGGGCGCTCGCCAAAAGGCCGGTGCTTTTCTGAGCGGCATTTATAGCTTTCGAGCGGCCCGGGAAATGCGGGATCGATTGCGAAGCGGCCGCCCGGACATCGTTCACTGCCACAATTTGTATCCGCTGCTTTCGCCATCGGTGCTCGCCGCTTGCCGCAAGGCGGGCGTGCCCGTTGTGATCAGCGTGCACAACCAAGGCCTTACCTGCCCGACCGCCGACCATACGCATCAGGGTCAGATGTGCCTGAAGTGTTACGGCGGCAAGGAGCACCACTGTGTGCTTCAAAACTGTCGAGGCAACTTGATCGAAAGCGTCGCGTACGCCGTCCGCAGCAAGCTCGCCCGAAAGCTCGGCTGGTTCTCGCGAAACGCGACGTACCTGATAGCGCTGACCGAGTTCGCTCGCCAGTGGATCGCCGACTCCGGCTATGATCGCAACTGGATCAAAGTGCTGCACAACTTTGTCGACCAAATACACGAGCCGGTTGACCCGGCCATGGGCGGCTATGTGGCCTTCGCGGGCCGCCTCAGTCCGGAGAAAGATGTGGCGACATTGATAGCCGCCGCTGCGCTGCTGCCCAACGTGGAGTTTCAGATTGCGGGCGACGGCCCGTCGGGCGAGGAACTGCGCGCCTCCGCGCCGTCCAACGTGATCTTCCGCGGCCGAATCTCACCCGACGAGATGGCGGGCTTCTACCGAGGCTCGCGATGTCTTGTGCTACCCAGCCGCGCCTTCGAGATGTGCCCGCTGGTGATCACCGAGGCGATGAGTCATGGGGTGCCTGTGGTCGCCTCCGCGATCGGCGGCGTCGACGAGTTGGTCGACGACGAAGAAACCGGGCTGCTCTTCCGCCCCGGCGACGCGTCGGATCTGGCGACCAAACTGGGAACGATCTGGAATCATCCCGACATGTGTCGCGAGCTGGGCGCCGCTGGTCATGAGAAGGCCATTCGCGAATACTCGGTGGACGCGTATGTCGAAAAATTGCTGACCATCTATCGCCAAGCGGCGGAGCGCGTGCACGGCGAAGTGCCGGAGGCGTTCGCCGTCGCCAAGCAACGATGCGCCGCGCCAAGCGTGGGAAGCCATTGAGAACACGCGCAGGTCATGCTATCTGCGCCGCACAGCGCCGGACGATGGTTGCGATTGCCGATTTGATTCAACAGGCTGTCAACGCACTTCCTTCAGGAACGCCAGTGATGCAAGATTTGGGCCGACACAGCGTGCTGGGTGTGAACATCAGCGCGTTGGACTATGAAGCCGCCGTCGACCAAATTGCCAGCGCCGCTCGTGAGCTGCGTCCGCTGGCTGTGTCTGCCTTGGCCGTGCACGGCTTGATGACCGGGGCGCTCGACAAACAGCATCGATTTCGGCTGAACCAGTTCGACATTCTGGCGCCGGATGGCCAGCCTGTCCGCTGGGCGCTGCGCTGGTTGCACGGCGTTTCGCTGCCGGATCGGGTCTACGGGCCCACCTTAATGCTGAAGACCTGCGAGCGAGCGGCCTGCGACGGCCTGCCAATCTATCTGTTTGGCGGCACCCGGGAGCTACTCGACGACCTCCAAGCCTCGCTGCTGTCGCGGTATCCCAACTTGCCAATCGCTGGCGCCATGCCCTCCAAGTTCCGGCGGCTGCGCGACCGGGAGGAGCGAGATGAGTTGGTGAAGTCGATTCGCGACTCGGGCGCCCGGATTACGTTTGTCGGGCTGGGCTGCCCGCGACAAGAGGTCTGGGGCTACGAGTTTCGCGAGGCGATCAGCATGCCCTGCCTGGCTGTCGGCGCTGCCTTCAACTTTCACGCGGGTCAGCTTTCGCAAGCGCCGCCCACACTGCAGCGATTGGGCCTCGAGTGGCTCTACCGACTTTGTGCCGAGCCACGGCGGCTATGGCGCCGCTATCTGCTGCTGAATCCTCTCTACCTCGCGATGTTGGCGACACAGTTCTGTCACTTATCGCGGTACGATTCGAGCCACGACCCGGCGCCGGCCGAAGAGATCCTATACGGATAGGCAGTCGATCGGCTGGTTGAGTCGCATCGAGAATCGCCCGCGGCCAACTTCCGCGTCAACTTACGGCATTGCGCCGCTGATCCCTCGCTTACGCTCTTACGCTTCGGGTTTCCTGAAGCATCACTTGGACGGTGACTGTCGGGCCTTCGCGACCGCTGCCTCGATCTGCTTGACCGCGGCAGCGGCCACTTCACGCACCTCCTCGTCCTCGTCGGCTGCGGCGACCGCGCGCAGGTCACCGAGTTGCGGCTCTGCCGCGGCGCCCATGCCCGCGAGGGCCAGCGCCGCCGACTCACGCACCGCTGGCGCCGTCGCCTTCAGCGCCATGGCTACTTCCGGACCGATCTTCATGTCGGCGCCCACCGCGGAGATGGCCTCAATCGCCTCCAGTGCGGAGCCTTCGCGGTTCAATTGCTCAAGCAAAAGGTCAACAGCCTCAGCGTTGCCGGGATCGAGCTTCCACATCGCCAGCGCCGCTTGAGCTCGCGCATTGAACGAAGGCTTGCCGAGAATTACCTGCACATTGGGCAGGGCGCGTCCGGACACTGGCGCCATGTCGCCCAAAGCAACCACCGCCGCGACCTGCACGGGCTGAACAGCGTCGGAAAGGGCTTGAATCAAACCGTCGACTGCGTCCTCCCCTGCCGCCGGTCCAATCCCGCCGACCGCAGCCGCCGCGTGGCGCCGAACTGAGGCGTTGTCTTTCTCCAACATCACCAACAACTGCTTTGTGGCGGGCGCCGCCGCGGCGCCGATTGAGCCGAGCGCCTGGCATGTCCAGTAGCGAATATGAAAATCCTCATGTTCCAGATACCGTTGCAGCTCGGGCACAGCTTTGGCCGCCGGCGGTCCGATTCGCTTCACCGCATTGATCATCGCCGGCGCCGTCCGTCGCTCGTTGCGCCGGAGAATCTCGACAATCGGATCCACCAAGTCGGCCGCATACGCCCCCACGTGATCGAGCGCAAATCCGGCAGCGATCACCTGATCGGGGTCACCGGACGTCAGCAGCTTGCGGAGGACCGGGATGGACTGCTCCTTGAAAGCGGCCAACGCTGGCCCCGCCAATTGATAGACCTTCTCGCCCGGGTCGCCTTCCTGGTCGGCGCAGGCGCGAATCAAAATCGGAATGGTCGTGGCTGGCAACAGCTGCTTCTCTCCCAGAAGTCGACACGCCGTCGCCCGAACCGAAGTCGACTCCGCGTCAGTGGCCAGCTTCTGCACGGCCTTGGCCACGGCTGACGTGATGCTGTCCGTCGGCGCGTTGACGAGGCCCTCCAGGGCGCTCAGCTGCTCGTCGGCGTCGCTGGATTGCAACCGAGTCAGCCAATCCGGCTCCTGCCCGGAGGCGAAAGAGGCCATTGCCAAGCTTAAAGCCAGAATTGCGGCGCCCCACCAACTCTTGCGAACCGGTCGGGCCTCCATCGCAGGCGGCACCTGAGAGGCCCGGTGGGCTGTTCGATAAACAGCTTGACGGCCAAGGCTGCCCCGATTCGGGAACGAGGCGGGGATCAATGGAAACACGATGCGTAGCAGACTCGCCATCGTGAAGACTCCCTGGTTCTTAACAGCCTTACAACGAGCCTTAGAACGACCCTTAACGTTGCGCATCGAGCATGCGGAGGAACTCGCGCATAAACGGAGCGTTGTCGTGCCACGTGCGAGCGGTCACGATATCTCCGTCCACGACCACCTCTTGGTTGACGTAATTGGCGCCGCCTTGCTCCGCGTCCATCGCGCACTTGGCCACGGTGGTGACCGTCTTGCCGTGGATGATGCCCGCGGCGGTCAGGATCTCAATTCCGTGGCACACGCTGGCAATCGGCTTGCCCGCGGCGGCGAGCTCACGAGTAATCCGGAGCAGATCCTGATCGTAGCGCAGGTATTCGGGAGCGCGCCCGCCGGAGACAAACATCCCCGCATAGTCGGCTGATTGGACGTCGCGAAAAGCGATATCGGCCTTGATGTGATAAGCCGGCCGCTCTTGAGTGATGTCCCAGGGAATCGAGGAGTCTGGCGGAATCTCGTGCATCACCGTGTGATACAGCCGCGCCTCGGGGCCCGCCACGACCACCTCATATCCTGCTTCCGGCAGGCGAAAATATGGATAGAAGGTGTCCAGGGTTTCCGTGGCGTCACCCAACGGCATGAGAATCTTCGGCATTTCACTCTCCGCAAGCGTTGACTGCAGCTCGGCAGTCGAACTTGGCAATAGGATTTCAGTTCATGTCAGTGCCGCGACACTCCGGCCGTTTTCATGGCCAGGGCCAGCGGTCGGTAACTGGCGCGCGCCGCTTGCTTGGGGTCGTAGCCGGCTTTCCCGTGGATTTGACCGCTGACTTCAACCACCACATCGCCCCGATAACCGGATTGTACCAGACCCCGAATCAACGCGACGTAGTCGATGTCGCCCTCACCGGGCAGCAGGAAACGAACTTTCGAGGCGTCCCCCGCCGCGTCTTTGACATGCACAAACACACTCAGCGGCGCCAGCGTGGCGATGGAGGCGGGCAGTTCGACGTCGCGCAAGCGAAAGTGGCTGAAGTCATACGCCGCCCGAATCCACTTGCTATTCAGTTGCTTGACGAGTTCCGCGGGATGTCCGGGCAGATGCATCGCGCCGCCAACGTGCGCCTTGATCGCAACCACGATCCCAGCCGCCTCAGCCACTTTAGACCAGTCTTCCAGGCGACGCGCCATCTGCCCCTTCACCTCGGGCCACTGAGCGGGCTTTCCGCCAAGGATCGTCTCCACAATCGGCGGTCCCGGCGAGTTCCACAGGGCGTGCGCCACATCGCCTGCCAAGCGAAGGCGTTGAAGATTTTGGCGATGCGCATCTTCGTCACCAAAGATCGGCAGATTCTCCATCAGCGCGCTCAGTCTCAGCCCCCGGTCGGTGAGCTGTCGCTTCAGCGTCTCGCGTTGGGGCTTGTCAAACCCGGCGCTGTCGGCGGGCCAGTCCTTCATCACCGGCAGCTCGACGCAGTCATAGCCGATCTCGGCGCAAACAGTTAGCGCGTCGGCAAGCGGCAAGGAACGCATCCCGTAGAGACTGAACCCCAATCCCAAGGCGGCAGCCGGTTCGGCGGCTACGCCGCGACCGGCGATCCAAGCGCCAAGAGGCAGAGCGCTCGCTAGGGCGAGCATTTCACGGCGAGTCACTTGGCGGCAACTTGTCATGGCGTTTCCCATCACCCAATCGGCCCATGTTGCGGTAAAAAAAGGCCGCGAATCGTCTCGCGGCCTTATCGGGGTTGTCGCTCGTTCCCAATGGAACCGAGTTACAGAATGTAGCCGTTGTGGTATTCCGGCTTGATGATGTGAGCCACCTCGGGAGCGTTGGTGGCCTCCATCTTCTCGGCATTCCACTCAATCTTCTTGCCGTCGGCCCAAACTGCAAGATTGCCGAGCAGGATCGTCTCGGTCAACGGTCCCGCGTAGTTCTTGAAGTTCGACATCGCCGCGTCACCGCCTCGAATCGCTCGCACCCACTCGTTGAAGTGGCCAGGCGACTGAACGAAGTCGACGTCCGGAACTTCGGGGCCGTTGAGAATCTTGAAGTCGGCGCCGTAGTCGCCGGGCGAGTAGATCGAGCCCTTTTCGCCCACCAACAACGAGCCGCTCGTGCTGACCTGCTCCCCGTGGAACAGCGACTCCTCGGGAAGTTTGCCGCCGTCGTACCAAGTCACCTTCACGCCGTCGCGTTCGCCAAGTTTGGGAAAATCGAAGTCGATCACGGACCACTTCGGGTAGGTCTCCCGATTGTGTCCCGAGGTCTTGGCGACCACGGAAACCGGGTCGCGCAGATTCAGCGCGGCGAACGGCATGTTGAACGTGTGGCAGGCCATGTCGCCCAGCGCGCCGGTGCCAAACGCCCACCAGCCGCGCCACTTGAACGGATGGTACACGCCAGCGGCAAACTCGCGATACTCGGCGGGGCCGATGAAGTCCTTCCAATGGATCGACTTCGGTGCCTCGGTCGTGTCGGTGGGACGGTCAAGGCCCTGCGGCCAAACCGGGCGATTCGTCCAAACGTGCACCTCGGTCACCTTGCCGATCACGCCCTTCTGGACCAACGCGGCAGCCTTGCGCAACCCGCTGTTGGCGGTGCCCTGGTTGCCCATCATCGTCGCCGATTCGTTCTCTTCGGCCAGCTCGGCCAAGCGACGAGCTTCCCAAATCGAATGCGTCAGCGGCTTCTGGGTGAAGACGGCCTTCTTCATCCGCAACGCCATGGCGGCGGCGGGAGCGTGCGTGTGGTCGGGCGTGCTGACCGTCACCGCGTCGACGTTCTTCCCCTCTTTCTCGAGCATCTCGCGGAAGTCGTGATACTTGGCGGCGCCCTCAAAGCGAAGTCCGCCCTTCTCCAGCGTGTCGTCGTCAATGTCGCAGATCGCCACTACCTTGCCGGCTTTGCGGGCGTCGCCCGAATCGCTCGATCCTTTCCCGCCGACGCCGATACAGGCGAAGCGGATCTCTTCGTTGGCCGAATTGGATTCTTGAGCGGACAGGCCGGCTGCCGCGAAGTAACCGCCCGCAATCGCCGCGGACGAAGTCTTAATAAAGCCACGTCGAGTGGTTTGGCGTGCCATCGAACAGTCTCCGGAAATTGGTTTGGGAAATTGGTTTGAAGGGAGGCGCCGGGTGCAGCTTTGCACCTCGGGCATGACTTAAAGAGGATCCCGATTCACACATCGGTAAGTGGAAATCGGCAAGTGGTTTTTCTCTTGTGTCTTGACAACCACTGGGCTCAAACCCGGCGGAAGCACAAGGGTAACTCACCCCCTCGAAGATTGCCAGTAGCTGGCCGGACCCGCGGACCGCGACCAAGAGACCGTTGAAACAGGCCGCTACGCAGAACTCTCCCCCCTCCGCTGGAAAATGTCGCTGCGACGTCCCAATTCCGGGGTGGCACGGCGCGCCATTCAGCGATGGCGACGTCCGGCAGTTATAATGGCGTGTTTGCGAGCAGCCCCGTCGCCTTGCCTATTCGGCCTGCCCCTTTCCTGCTGGGCCGGGCATCGGGCGTCGACGGCGATTGTCGCTGCCGAGCTCCATCCACACGCTCCCGCCTTGGTTCCCCATGCCACGCCAATCCCTCTCCGGCACGCTGCCTATCCTGCTGATTTGTGCCGCATTCATGCTGTTCTCGCCTCCTCTGCAGGCCGTGCCACCCACGGAGGCTCCGCCCACGCCGGAGGCCCCCAAGATCGCCGAAGCATCGGACGAGGGCAACGAAGCCATTGGCGGCTTTCAGTATCCCAAGTCGATGGACTGCCGGCTGTTTGCGGCGGAGCCATTGGTGGCCAATCCGGTGGCGTTTCAGATTGACGACCGAGGCCGGCTCTATGTGTGCGAGTCGTTTCGACAGGGGCGGGGCGTCACCGACAACCGCAAGCACGATCAAAAGTGGCTCGAGGCGGACCTGGCGGCTCAAACCGTCGCCGACCGCGAGGCGTTTCACCGCCGGCTCTTGGGAGACAAGGTCGCCGAGTACACTCGCTATGACGATCAGATCCGAGTGCTCGAAGACCGCGACGGGGACGGAGCCGCTGACTTCAGCCAGGTTTTTGCCAACGGGTTCAACGCCATTGTCGACGGCACCGCGGCCGGCGTGCTCGCGCACCAAGGTGACGTGTTCCTGACATGTATTCCGCATCTTTGGCGGCTGCGCGACCAGGACGGCGATGGCCGCGCCGACCAGCGAGACTCCTTGCATTACGGCTACGGGGTGCGAGTCGCCTTTCGCGGACATGACTCACACGGCCTGATTATCGGGCCCGACGGCCGCCTCTATTTTTCGATTGGCGACCGAGGCTACAACATCGAACACGAGGGGCGCCACCATTTTGACCCGGCCAGCGGCGCGGTGTTCCGCTGCGAACTGGATGGCTCCAACCTCGAGGTCTTCGCCCGCGGACTTCGCAATCCGCAAGAGCTTGCTTTCGACGACTACGGCAATCTGTTCACGGGCGACAACAACTCGGACAGCGGCGACCGCGCCCGGTGGGTTTACGTCGTGCAAGGCGGCGATACGGGTTGGCGGATGTACTACCAATACTTGAACGACCGCGGCCCGTTCAATCGGGAGCAGATCTGGCATCCTTGGAACAAGGAGGTCACTCCCGCCTACACCGTGCCTCCGATCGCCAACTTTGCGGACGGCCCATCGGGTTTGGTGCACTACCCGGGCACCGGCCTGTCCGACGAATTCAAAGACCGATTCCTGCTTTGCGATTTCCGCGGCGGCCCCGCCAACAGCGGCATCCGCTCGTTCCGCGTCGAGCCGCAAGGCGCCTTCTTTTCGATGATGGACGACCAACAGCCGTTCTGGCGAATTCTGGCCACTGACTTGGCATTCGGTCCCGATGGCGCGTTGTACGTCAGCGATTGGGTCAACGGCTGGGAAGGCGAAGGGAAGGGCCGCATCTACCGATTCATCGATCGCGAAGCCGCCAAGTCGGAGCTCGTCCGCAACGTCCAGCAGATCCTCGCCAAGCCTCCGGCCGAGTTCCCACTGGCCGAACTGGAGCAGTTGCTCGGACACCCGGACCGCCGCGTTCGGCTCAAGGCTCAGTGGGAGCTGGCCGCCCGAACTGCGACAACCGAGTTGCTGCGGGCCTCCGAGTTCGAGGGCCTCGCGCAATTGCACGGCATTTGGGGACTTGGACAGATCGGCCGACGCGCCAACGTTGAGCAAGTCGAGCTGGCATGGTCACGCATCACTGCGTTGACAGAGGATTCGAATGACGAAGTGCGTGCGCAAGCCTGCAAGACGCTGGCAGACGCGCCGCAGCGGTTTTTGAACGCGGAAGCGATCATCCGTTGCCTGGCAGACGGCTCCCCTCGAGTTCGCTATTTCGCGGCGATTGCCGCCGGCCAGTGCGGTCGACTGCAACGGTCCGCTCCTCCAGCCAACGGCACAACCGCCGACTTCCAGGCCTCGCTCGTCAAATTGCTGATCGAAAACGCGGACGAGGACCCGATCGTGCGGCATGGTGGCATCATGGGACTGGCGGGAGCCGTCGACGAGCGGTCGTTGGCCGCACTGGCCAAGCACGCCGACCGCAGTGTGCGGCTGGCGGCCGTTGTCGCCCTTCGCAAACAGGGCAGCGAGTCGGTCGCTCAGTTCCTCTCGGACGCCGACCCGCAGGTGTCGCTCGAGGCGGCACGCGCAATCCACGACACGCCGCTCGAGGGTGGCATGAAGGCGTTGGCCGCGCTGATTCGCACACCGACGGACTCGGACCCGTTGTTGCGGCGGTCGTTGAACGCCAACTTCCGCCTTGGCACTCCCGAGCACGCCATGAGCTTGGCCCGATTCGCTGCCGAGTCAACCGCCGAGCAGCGGCGCGTCGACGCGTTGGAGATGCTAGCCAGCTGGGCAGAGCCGTCGTCCCGCGATCGAGTGCTTGGGGCTTGGCGACCACTGCCACCACGCGATGCGGCGCCTGCGGCCAGCGCGCTGCGGCAGTTCCTACCGTCACTGCTGTCGGGCCCCCAGTCGGTGCAAGACGCCACCATCAAGGCAGCAGCCGCGCTGCAAGTCCGCGACATCACGCCGACCCTGGCCGCACTGGTCAAAACGGACAACGAGGCGCCGCATCGGCGGGCTGCAGCGTTGATCGCATTGCAACAGTTGGAGGCCGCCGAGACGACCGAGTTGCTCCCGTTGGCTGCCGGCAGCGAATGGCCGGTGCTGCGGGCCGCATCGAGGCGCGTATCCGCAACTCGGAAGCCCGACGGCGCATTCGATCTGCTTGCCAAGGGCGCTGCGGCGGGCGAGACCGTGGAGCGACAGGACGCCTTGGAAGTCGCCGCCGAGATTGCCGACCGCAACCCCGACACCCGGCGGCAAGCACAAGCCCTGTTCGCCACTCAGCTCGACCAACTGGTCAGCGGCAAAGTCCCCGCCGACACGGCGCTCGACGTGATCGAAGGCGCTCGCCGTCTCAAGGATGAGCAGCTTGATCAGCTGATCGCCGCATACCATGCCCAGCTGCCGGCAGACGGGCTCGGCGCCCAGCGGCCGTTGCTGCATGGCGGCAACGCCGACCGAGGACAAGTGATCTTCTTCGAACGAACCAACGTCTCCTGCGTGCGTTGCCACAAGATCGGCGATCGCGGCGGGGAAGTCGGC
Source organism: Planctomycetales bacterium (assembly GCA_020426845.1). Lineage (GTDB taxonomy): Bacteria > Planctomycetota > Planctomycetia > Pirellulales > Pirellulaceae > JAGQPF01. The sequence continues at coordinate 3,141 of JAGQPF010000540.1, read as the reverse complement.
CCGGCGCTGACGAAGGTCGCCTCCGACAAAAACCGCGAGTACTTGCTCGAGTCGATTCTGAAGCCCAACGCGAAAATCGCCAAGAACTTCGAGTCGATTCAGGTTCGCACCGACGACGGTGTCGCGTATTCCGGCATCCTGAAACGAGAGACCGAGGATTTGGTCGAACTGATGACTGCGGAAGGCAAGCTTCTGTCAATCTCCAAGGACACGATTGACGCGAGGAAGCCGGGGCTGTCGGCCATGCCCGAGGACCTGCACAAGCGTCTTTCACCCTTCGAGTTGCGTGACTTGGTAGAGTACTTGTCGACACTGAAGTAGTGCCCCCGCCTCTCAGCCTGTTATCTTAACAGCCTCCTACCAGCCCCCAATCTGACATGTCACTGTCACTTCCTCACGGCCGCCAGCTGGCGGGCTTGTTGTGCTGTTGCTTGCTGTCTCTTGCCTGGGTCGGCGGCGACCGAATCGCGTCGGCACAGGCGCCCGCGGGCAAGCAGGCCAAACTGCCGCCCGATCACGCCGCGCGAATGCAACAAAGCGCCCGTTTGTTCAAGGAGACCGTGGGGCCACTGTTGACCAAACACTGCCTGCAGTGCCATGGCGGCAAGTGGACCAAGGGCGACTTCTCCTTGGCGACGCGAGAATTGTTGCTCGATAGCGGCATGGTTGCCGAGACGTCTAAGGACAGCCATCTGCTGGTTCTGCTGCGGCACGAAGAGGAGCCGGCTATGCCGCAGAATGCGCCCAAGCTCGGCGACAAAGAGCTGGCGGCGATCGCGCGCTGGATCGACTTGGGCGCCGCCTACGACCGCCCGCTGGCCAAGCCCACCAGTGCCGCCAAGGGCCCGCTTCAGGTGACTGCGGCCGACCGCGAGCACTGGTCGTTTCGGCCGCTCAAGCCAGTGCCAACGCCAACGACGTCGTCCGACTCTTCGGACGCGTCGGACTGGGCACGAACCCCCGTGGACCGATTCGTTCTCGCCCAGCTGCAGGCTCGCGAGCTAAAGCCAAACGCAATCGCCGAGCGCCGCGTGTTGCTCCGCCGCGCGTGTTATGACCTGACTGGCCTGCCGCCAACCCCGGAGCAAACCGAACGCTTCCTCTCCGACACGAGCGACGACGCCTATGAGCGGCTCGTCGACGAGCTACTCGAGTCGCCTCACTACGGCGAACGCTGGGCGCGGCATTGGCTGGATGTCGCGCGGTTCGCCGAGTCCCACGGCTATGAACAAGACTATGACCGGCCGCATGCTTACCACTATCGAGACTTTCTGATCCAGGCCCTCAATCGCGACCTGCCCTACGACAAGTTTGTGCAGTATCAGCTCGCGGGCGACGAGCTTGAGCCACAAGATCCATTGGCAATGATGGCCACGGGGTTTCTCGGCGCTGGCGTGTTCCCGACGCAGCTGACCGAGGCCGAGTTCGAATCGGCGCGCTACGACGAGTTGGACGATATGACCACCACCACAGGTGTCGCATTTCTGGGACTCTCCGTCGGCTGCGCTCGCTGTCACGATCACAAATATGACCCGATTCCGACGCGGGACTACTATCGGCTGGCCGCGACCTTCACGAGCACCATCCGCAGTGAAATCGACGTCGAGCTGGACCCCGAGGCAAACCGCGCCGCTCGCGAGCAACATCAGCAACAGCTGAAGTCCGCTGAGGAGAAGATCAAGCAACGGCGCGAGACTGCCTCCGGAGACTCTTTCCTTGCTTGGCTGCGGACTGACACGGCGACGTCACCGAGCGACTGGACTCCGTTGGCCGCGAAGGCGAGTTCGACGGGCGGCAAGTGGGGCGTGCAGGCCGACGGAACGCTGCGAGCCGACTATCCGGCGCCGGACAAGGAGACGGTCACAATTGTCGCCCCGGTGACGGGAAAGCTGGCTGCCATTCGACTCGAAGCGCTGACCGACCCCGAGTTTCCTCAACGAGGTCCCGGCCGCGCCGCCAACGGCAACTTCGCGCTCGGCGAAATTCGGCTCCAACTGCGGGCTCCCCAGCAGCAGCCGCAATCGCTGCCCCTGGTCGCTGCCCGCGCGACCCACCAGCAAAACGACGGAGCATTGAGTGTCGCGGCGTCGATTGATCAGGATCCGATCAGCGGCTGGGCGGTCGACAGCGGCGGGATTGGCAAGGACCAGGCCGCAGTCTTCGATCTTCAAAACGCCGTGGAAGCGCCGGAGGGCGCCGAGCTGGAAGTCACGCTGCGGTTTGAGCATCCCAACACGAAGCATGCGATGGGCCGGCTGCGGTTGTCGACCGGCGGCGCCGCCGGGCTCGCGCCAAGTGTCGGCAATCCGGGTCCGCCGGCTGCGGTGCTTGCGGCGCGTAAGCTGCTGCGCGAGTTGTTGGCCAATAACAGCCCCGCGGAGCTTTCACAACGCGAGGCCAAACATTGGAACGCAGCGCTCGAGTGGCATCTGGCGCAGGACGCTCCGCTGCGCCAACTGCAAGCGCAGCTCGCCGACCTGCAGGCAAAAGGCCCCGCGTTGCAACTGGCCAAGGTCCAGGTGACCAGCGAGGGCGTGCCGCACATGAAGCACCATGCGGATGGACGCGGCTATCCCCACTTCTACCCCCAGACCCACTTTCTCGAGCGAGGCGACGTCCATCAGAAAGGTGAGGCCGTGGAGGCTGGCTTCCTCGAGGTGCTCTGTGACGCGGAGTCGGCAAGACATCAAACCGCCCCGCCTGCCGGCGCCACGAAAAGCTACCGCCGCGCCGCGCTGGCCCGCTGGATTACCGACACCGAGCACGGCGCCGGACAACTTGCCGCCCGGGTGATCGTCAACCGACTGTGGCATCATCACTTTGGCGTCGGCATCGTGGCCACGCCGAACGACTTTGGCTTTCAAGGATCGCCACCGTCCCACCCCGAGTTGCTCGACTACTTGGCCCGCCGTCTCGTCGACGATGGCTGGCGACTGAAATCGTTGCACAAGCTGATTATGACGAGCGCGGTGTATATGCAGTCGTCCGAACGGGACGCGGAGCGGACGGCGATTGATCCGGATAACCGTTGGCTCTGGCGGCGTTCCCGCCGCCGGCTCGAAGCCGAGGCCATTCGCGACGGCATGCTCGCGGTGTCGGGCAAGCTGGACGCGACCATGCTAGGCCCCGGCACGCTCGATG
>JAGQPF010000539.1 GCA_020426845.1 Planctomycetales bacterium | reverse complement strand
CGCCTGCGATGGAGGCCCGACGGGTCGCCCGGCGCTGCGTTAGAGAATTCGCAAGCCGCTGGGCAGCGACTCGCCGAACACCTGCTGCTGCCGGGCGTCGTCCAAGCTGCCGACCTCGGCGACCAGCCTCGCCAGATTCTCATCGGCCCCAGTGTCGCGAAGTCGCGCGAGCACCTCGTCGCGCAGCTCCGGCCCAATGTCGCGGTAGCGGTCGTCGGTGCGCCGCGCCAGCTGCATCAGCGCGAACTGCACCGCCGTCTCATGGCCGTCGTCGCTGGGACAATCCAGCAGCACTCGCAGCCACTTTTCTGCGCGCTCGCGGGGCACGACATCGTTGAGCAGTCCGTAGACCGGCTGGCGGGCGCCGAGTCGCGCGAGTGCCCAAAGCAAGCCGCCGCGAATCGAGGAGATCTTGCGCTTCGGGAGCAGGTCGCACATCATATCGCCCAGTTCCAGCTTCGAGCGCAGTGGAAGATGTTCCAGCGATCCAAGCAGCCGCCAGACCTCGGACGCCTCGTGCGATGTCAAGTCAATGGCGCCTCGCTTCGGCGCCGCCTGCTGACTGGATTGAAAACGCTTATGTAGTTGGCGGACCATCCCCAACAGTGGATCGGCCAGCGCTTGCTGTTGGTTGGGACGCAGCCCGCCAGCCACGCGACGCCACATGATCCAGGCCTCGGTGCGGCACTCGGGAGCGCCGTGCGCCAGTTTGCCCTGCACCGTGCGCCACATCTCCGCCACTCGCCAGTCATCGACCGCGAGACCGTAGCCTGGGCGGAGCGCATAGCCAGCCAAATTCAGCCACCGCGCCTCGTGCGCGGCGCTGCAGCGGCGCCCCGGCTCGAGCGTCATCAGCTGCTCCCAGATGCGGCGGAGCAGCGTCGGCGCCCAGCGATCGCGCCGCTCCTCAAGCTCCTCTTCAAGCCGGTTCACCAACTGCGACGGCTTCTCTCGCTCCGGCGGCTGTTCGCCGAACACCGACTCCAGCACTTGCTCACAGCCTTGCCAGAGCGATTCGTCGAAGAACCCCAGCGCTTCGCCCGCCCCTTCGTGCGCGGCGATATCTGTTTGCGTGGCCGAGCGGACGTCGAATTGCAACCGCCACTTTCGCTCGCCATCCACTTCGTGGCACCATAGTTCAAGCGTGCCGATCTCGGTGATCCGCGCGACCAATTGCACTTGAAGTTGTTGTCGGTCGCGGCTGCGCGTTTTGAGCACGGTGCGGATCGGCGCCAGCGGCCGCAGTTGCTCGGGATCAAGCTCAACCAGTTGCCCCGGCTCGTCCGTGAGCCGCGTCGAGGAGACGTAGAGCGGAAACTCGACGGGCGTGGCGACCTGAAGTTGGAACCGCTGTTGGGTGAGCGGAATGTCGAGCCCGGGCTCGGCGCCCGCCGGCACGAGACACAGCGCCGAGGGCCGTTCGGCCTCGACGCCAATGTAGTAAGTTCTCGCCAGGCCCGAGTTGATTTTGACGCCCTGGCCGCGACGCACCATGCCGAAGTAAGCGGCGCCGCGCGCAACCGCCAGATCGAGCCGATGGTTTTCGAGCACGATCGGCTGCCAATCTTCGTTTGGGCCGTCATCGTGGTCGTTGTGGTCATCGCCGCCCGACGAGGCGCCGCCGAACCAGTCTCGCAGGCAGTCGATGACGCGCTGCTGAATCACGGGCGAGCCAAAGACGCCGCCATTGAACAGCACGATGTCGGGGCGGGCCGTGCTGCCTCCGCCGTGGCTCTGTTCCCAGTCAACGCCCGTTTCTTGATGCGTCTTGAGAAACGACGCCAGATATCGAGTGACGCCCGGGTCGCTGGCGTACGGCAAGCCGAACTCTTGAAAGCCGCTCGCTTGGCGTCGCGGCGCGTCATCCAGCGCGACGCGCGGGAAATAGCCGTCGAGCAACAGCTTTTGCACTTCATCCCGAGTGACCTCGCACTGCATCGCTCCGCCGATCAGTTTGCGGCCGCCCGCCGACAGGCTGATGGTGTAGGACTCCGGCGCCCCGGGGCCCAGCAGTGTTTCCTTCACTTGTCGACACTGGCGCCACAGCGCATCCCAGCGGCGCGCCGGCAGCCGATTGCCTTCGCCCGCCAGTCGCGACTCGAGATGCTGAGCGAGTGCGAGGTCGAGGTTGTCGCCGCCGAGAATCAAATGGTCGCCGACTGCGACGCGATGGAACTGCACTTCCGCGTTCTGCTCCGCGGAGCCTTGGCGGACGAGGATCAGTGTAAAGTCGGACGTGCCGCCGCCGACATCGCAGACCAAGATTTTCTGTCGCGGATGGACTTTCGACTGCCAGTCATTCCGATGCCCGTTGATCCAATTGTAGAACGCCGCCTGCGGCTCCTCGATCAACACGACTCGCGCCAGCCCTGCATTGGCCGCCGCCTCGACCGTCAGCTCGCGAGCCACCTCGTCGAACGAAGCCGGCAGCGTCAGCACGACGTCCTGTTCGGCGAGCGGGTGATGCGGAAACGCGGCGTCCCATGCTTGGCGAATGTGCTTCAAGTAGCGCGAGCTCACCTCGACGGGTGACAGCCTTGTGGCATCTTCGGCGCCTTGCCAGGGCAGCAGGTCCTGCGTGCGATCCACGCCGCTGTGACAGAGCCAGGACTTGGCGGAGGCCACCATGCGGGAGGGCACTTCGGCGCCGTGGTCACGAGCGAGCACGCCCACGATGCCCTCGGCGGGTTTGCTCGACCAGGGCAGCCGCAACGCGTCGGGCTGCTCGCCAAACTCGTGCGGCGCGGGCTCATAGTGAAACGAAGGCAGCGAGTCGCGGGGCTCGACCTGCCCAGGCGCCACCAATTGGCGAATCGGAAAGTTGGCAATCTCCCAGTCGGCCCGGTCCGTGTCGACAAAGGCGACGGCCGAGTTGGTGGTGCCGAGGTCGATGCCGACGACGTAGCGACTCGGCCTCTCCAGGTCATCCGCGGGGGCTGCCGAAACGGAGGGCGTTTGAGTGCTCATCTCTTACTCGTCCTCTTCCCGAACGCTGAACTCCAGTTTCCACTGCTCGTCGCTGGTGGTGCTGAAGCACCACAGCTCCAACATGCCGAGCTCGGTCACCTTGGCGTGGAACTGCACCGGCAAGAACGGCTCGTTCAATGACTCGTCGGCCGGCAAGGTCGCCTCAACCGGCGTTGTCTCCGTCAGTTCGTCTTCGGACCAGCGATCCAGCATCGCGCCCACTGCGTCATGCTTGCGAATGCTCGAGCTGAAGAAGCGGAAATGGGCCGTCTCGCCCACGACCAGCCCGATCTGCTGCGACGGGACGTCGGTCTCAGTGCCTTCCTCCATGCCGAAGGGCGCCACGCACAACGCCCGCAACGGTCGCGGAGCCCCGGGGACCGCGAGCCCAGCCGTCTCGATGCCAACGTAGTAGGAGCGAGCGGTGCCGCCGCGAATGCGCACGCCGCCATGTGACTTGGCCCAGCCATAGTAGGCGGCGCCGCGAGCAACCGATGCGTTCAAGTCTTGTTCGCCCCCGATGAGTTGCGGCGGCGCGTCCGGGAACCAACTTTGCAGGACTTCGACCAACCGCCCACGCAACGTCGGCGATTGAAACACGCCACCGTTGAGCAGCAGTCGTGCGGGGCGGATCGGTTGGTTCTCGTCCCCGGACTCGTCGCCGTGAGCTTGGAGGAAGGCGGCGATGTGGCGAGTGATGCCGGTGTCGGATTCGAACGGCAAGCCGACTTCCTGAAAACCGGAGCTGCGTTGCCGCCGCGGTCGGTCAGTCAGCTGGCAGGTGGGGAAGAAGCCGTCGCAAAGCAATTGGGAGGCGGCCTCGCGAGTGACGTCGGCCGAGACGGCGCCGCCGATCAACTTGCGGCCACGGCCTTGCACGGTAATCGTCTGCTGGTCGGGGCCAGCTGCGTCAAGCACCCGCTCTTTGGCGGCGCGGCACGAGTGCCACAGCGAGACGGACTGCCAGGGGTCGAGCTTCACCCCCTTGGTCTCCAGGTCGGCGCTCACCTGAAAGGCGAGCGTCAGATCCATGTTGTCGCCGCCGACCAACAGGTGGTTGCCGACGGCCAGGCGTCGCAGTTCCAATTCGCCGTCGCGCTCGTCGACTCGCACCAACGTCAGGTCCGTGGTGCCGCCGCCGACGTCGCAGACCAGCAAGTGTTCGCCCACCTTGAGTTGCTTGCGCCACTGATCGGGAGCGTTTTGCAGCCATGAGTAGACGGCGGCTTGGGGCTCTTCCAGCAGCACAAGATTGGAGGGCAGGCCGGCGCCGAGAGCGGCCTCGCGAGTCAGCTCGCGCGCGCCGGCGTCGAACGAAGCGGGCACGGTCAGCACCACCTGCTGCTCGGCGAGCGGGGCGTCGGGGAACGCTTGATTCCAGGCGGCGGCCACATGGTCGAGGTAGCGTTGCGACGCGGCGACGGGCGAGATCTTGGGGACATCGTCGCCGGCGCCCCAAGGCAGGATCGGCTGCCGCCGGTCGACTTTGCTGTGGCTGAGCCAGCTCTTGGCGGCGCCGACGGTGCGATCCGGCGTCTCGGCGCCTTGGCGGCGGGCGATCTCGCCAACGCCAAACGTCGCTCGCTCCGACCACGGCAGGTCCATGGCGCCCGCGTCCGTCTCGGCTTGCGTCGCCAGGTAAAGAAACGAGGGCAGCGACTCGCGCGGCTCGACGGTTCCCGCCGCCACCAGCTGCGGAAGTGACAGAATCTTGACATCGCACTGCTCGCCGCCGAGCGGCGCGTAGGCGAGCACGGTGTTGGTGGTGCCGAGGTCGATGCCGACGACATATTGGGCGGAAGGTGGGGCGCTGTCGGACATCGGCGATGTTGTCGGCTACGAGGAAGAGGATGCTCGGAGCAAGCGGAGGCTGCGAAGCGGGCGTGGCACGGAGATTCGGGGCGCGGCGGGCGACGCGGGGGATCAGTCGAGCTCGACTTCCGCCGGAGCGACGACGTTGATCGATTCACGCTGCCCTTTCCAGCTCGGCAGCTGAACGTGCTCGGCGATCCAGCCAGCGTGCGCCAGCGCGCCTCGGTAAGGCGGCTCGCCCGTCACGTTGCCGACCATGCGGTAGCGGTCCGGGTCCAATGGCGCGGGCACATCCACCGCCTGCCCCTCTTCCGTGTCGAGCAGCGGCTTGACGGCGAACATCCGCTGCACGACATCGCGGCACCCGCGATGCACGTCGCGAGTGGCGGCGCCGACTTGCTGGTCGGAGTAGTCGTCGAGCGGCTCCATCAGGAAGTCGACGAAGCGAGCTTCTCGTTGCAAGGCCGACAGCAACGCCAATGCGTCGCTGCGCTGGGGCGGCTTGGGGGCGGCCGGCTTCGGGGCCGGCTTCTCCGCTTGCGGAGCCGGCAGGCCGGGGCCGCTCAGCGCCTGCTGCAGTCGCTCGGCCGTCGCGCCGCTGCCCAGTGCGCCAAAGAATGCTCGAAACGCGACTCCAATGCGGCCCATGCCCATCCCCGTCCGTCAGTGTCTGAAATTGCGAGATTTTCACAGTTTGACAGTGGCGGCCCGTTCCATCAAGGAGCCGTCAGCCACCACACCGCGCCTCACGTGGGTCGCCTGAGATGGAGGCCCGATCGATTCCCGGTTCAGTAACCTGCAGCCTGAAACCTCAAACCTGCCGATCGTTTGCCACTCCTTTGCCGATCCCCCGCCCGGTTGATGCTGTGCCCCACGAGGCAGATACTGGGTGCACAACAGCGTTGCAGCTCCGAATCCGCCAATCGTCCGTTTCGACAACTTGGACAGCTCATGAAAGTCATCACTGCCGACCAGGTTCACGCCAGTTTGCAATTCCCCGCCCTAATCGACCAGCTTCAAGAGGCCTACGCGGGGACCTACACCATGCCGCCGCGCAAGGTTTTTCTGCTGGATGAGGAGGCGGGCAGCTACGATGCGTTCGCGCTGCTGCCTTCGTGGAATCAACAGCTGATCGGGGTCAAGGCGTTCACCTACTTCCCCGCGCCGGCGGCGGGCTACAAATCGTTGTACTCGCAAATCCTGTTGTTCGATCGCGGCCACGGCGAGCCCCTGGCGCTGGTCGATGGCACCTCCGTCACGTTTTGGCGGACGGCCGGCATCTCCGGACTGGCGTCCCGGCTGCTGTCGCGCGAAGACTCCGAGACGATGCTGCTGCTGGGGACGGGCAATCTGGCAACCTACATCCTCCGCGCACACGCCAGCGTGCGGCCATTGAAGCGAATGATGGTTTGGGGACGCAATCGAGACAAGGCGGCGGCCGTGGTGGCGGCCGTATCTTCGGAATTGCCAGACATCGAACTGTCGGTTGTCGATGAGCTTCGCGACGCGTGCGGGCAGGCAGACATTGTGGTCAGCGCCACCGGCTCGCATGAGCCGCTCGTGCTTGGTGAGTGGATCCGGCCCGGCACGCATACCGACTTCATCGGCAATCATCACGCGAGCAAACGCGAGTGCGACACGGAACTGGTGATTAACTCCAAGGTTTACGCCGACAGCCGGGACAATTGCTTTCGCGAGGCGGGCGAGATCCTGGTCCCGATCGAAGAGGGCGTGTTCCGTCGCGAAGATGTGGTGGCCGAGCTCTCGGAGATGTGCGCCGGCAAAGCGACGCTGCGAGAGTCGGACGACGAAATCACGCTTTTCAAATCGATCGGCATGGCGCTGAGCGACTTGGTGGGGGCCGGCGCCGCCTATCGGGCGACGCTATAGCAGGCTGGCTATTCTCAAGGGTTATCCCGGCCACCTCACCAACGCGCCAGCCGACAGGTTGCGGCCATCGACGGCCTTCAGCGAGATCGACTCCGCGCGGGCATTGCATTGGCAACTGCCGAACACACAGTCGGCCAGCATCGCCTCAAGCACGGCTGGACCATGTCCCGGCGAGTGGCAACTGAGCAGCAGGAATTTGCGGCGGCCCTTGGTTAAGCGAGCGCAATCGGCCAATAGGGCTGGCAGGTCGAAGGCGATTCGCCACGCCTGGCCGCTCGCGCCGCGGCCGTAGGTCGGCGGGTCGAGGATTACGGCGTCATACCGATGCCCTCGTTTTAGTTCGCGACGAACGAACTTTCGAGCGTCCTCGTGGATCCAACGGATCGGCGCCTCCGCCAACCCCGATTTCCGGGCGTTCTCGCGAGCCCATAGCACCACGGTCTTAGACGAGTCGACGTGAGTGACCTCGGCGCCGGCGGCAGCTGCCGCCAAGGTGCTGGCGCCGGTGTAGGCGAACAGATTGAGCACCTTCACGATGGGCGCGGTCTCCGACTGCGGTGCATCGACATTTTCGAACTCGATCGGCGCGGGGCCAACGGCATGGCGCGCGTTGGCCGCCACTACGCGGCGGACTTGCTTGTCGATCCATTGCCAATTGGCATGCTGTTCCGGAAAGATTCCCAGGTGTCCGAACGGCGTCGGTTTCAGCGACATTCGCCAGCCGCCGACGCCGATCTCCCACTGTTGTGGTGGCTGCCCACGCCAACGCCCTTCTCCACGCCGTTTGCGCTCAAAGGCGAAGTCCGACTCCCAATGGGGTAGGGAGCACTCCAGACCGTCTGCCGCCGGACACGGCCGATCCACGACATAAGCGCCGAAGCGTTCCAGTTTCCGGCCGTTGCCGAAGTCAAGCAGTTGGTAGTCATCCCACATTCGCGTCTCTCGGAAAAAGTTCAACGATCAAGACAGGAAACCCGCGGCGTCAGGGAGGGAATGGCGCCGATGAGCCGTCCTGCGGTGGGGTAAATCCTTTTGCTTCCTACAATTTCGCCTTCAACGGCGACAGTAGGGCTCGAAATCGTGGACAAACCCGGCAATTCCGTTCATTCTACGAGATTGCCTTTCCCGCCCAATCCCTCCCCTCCCTCATTCTCATGCCCCTCCGCAAAACACACCGAAAACTGCGGTTTGAGCCGCTGGAGCCGCGACGAGTGTTGACGGCAGCCCTGGACCTGCTGGGAGTGACCGGTTTTCGAGCGGATGCCAACTACGCAGGAATCGACGGCAGCGGCATCCGAGTTGCCGTGATTGGCTCCGGTATCGAAGCAAGTGTCAACGAGTTGGCGGGGCGAGTGGATTCCGGGCTGGATCTCGTGTCCGGCAGCGACGGCCTCTCCCCGTTCGATGGCCGAGCGACGGAGTGGGCGAGTGTGATCGCCGGGGCAACGATCGGCATCGCTCCGGCAGCCACCGTCATTCCGTTGCAGGTATACACCCAGTCGGCCTCCACCGGGCCCCACGTCGAATGGCAGGACCTCGTGGAGGCGTTGCACTGGGTGAGAGATCACGCTGCCGAGCAGAACATTGTCGCCGTGCAGTTGCCGCCAACAGACGGTCGGCTGTTTGCGATCGAGGATGCCGGCATCCATCCACTTTCGCAGGTGGTCGACGAGTTGACGCAACGCAATGTGGCTGTCGTTGCGCCCACCGGCAATCAATATGGCGTGCTGGGAGATCACGTGCTCAGCCTGGCTGGTCCACATGCCACGAGCGACGCGTTGGTGAGCACGTTTGCCGTGGGGGCGCTATGGGCCGAGGACGCTGGCAATGACTTCGCCTGGAGCACGCAGTCCGTGGACGTCACGACCGACGTGGCTCGCGTCGCGTCATTCAGCCAACGTCCGCCGAATGTGACGACGAATATTCTGATGGCGCCCGGGGCGGGGCTCGAGGCAGCTTCGCTGTCCGGAGGCCTGACCACGATCCAGGGGACCGGGGCAGCGGCCGCCACCGTGACGGGCCTGATTGCGATGATGCAAGACGTCGCCCAGACCTACGCGGGCCGCAGCTTGACGGTCGACGAGTTGCAGGGATTGCTGCAAACCTCCGGGGCGATCGCCAACGATGCGGATGACGAGAACGCACAGGTCTGGGTTGACCGCAATGGCGACGGCATTCAACAAGCCTCCGAATTGTCTTCGCTGGCCGGGGTCGGAGCGGACTTTCTCGTGCCCAATCTGCACACCGCCGCGAATCTGTTGTTGGATCAGGTGGAATTGATCGCGTCTGCAGGCGGCGGGGCGATTGGGTCAGGCGATCCCAATGGCGTGGCAGCTGGTGCGATCATGGGGCCAACGTTGGGCGGCGCCGACTCGTTGGCCACGTTCCAGGGCGAGATCGGCGCTGACGGAGTCGCAATTGGCGGCGCGGATGTGGACCTCTACCGTTTCCAAGTGGCCGCTCAAGGCGTGGTGACGTTTCGCACGGGCAGCGTCTCGCCCGCCGAGGACTTCGACACGTTGATCCGCTTGTTTGACGCCAATGGTCAGTTGATCGCCTTCAATGACGACGACCTCGGTACGCCGGGAAGCCAGTTCTCATTCCTGGAATTGCCGTTGTCGCCGGGCGAGTACCTCTTGGGCGTCAGCAACTCAGCGAATGTCAATTACGTCGTGGCCAACAACCAGAATCGAGTTGGCGTGGACACGGGCGCTTATGCCTTGACCTTTTCCCACGCGATGACGGATCCCGACGGGATGTTCGCGACCGCCAATCCGCTGCTCTTGCCCGGAGGCGGAGAGCCGGCGGTGGTGAACGCCGAGATCGGCTCGGACTTTGGCATGTCCGTGTCGCTGGCCGACATCGACCTGTATCGCTGGCAGGCGCCCACCGACGGAATTCTGCGCGTTGACATCGACACACCTGATGCCGCGGGCTTTGTCGACACGCAAGTCGCCGTGTACCGCATTACGGGCCAGCAAACTGCCTTCTTGTCGCACAACGGCGCGGGGCTGGCGACGGGTTTTGGCGACCTCCCGGTGGAGTTTGCCAATGGCGGCTTGGTGTTCGCCAATCCCGGTTTCGGCGGCAATCCCGAAGGCCATGAGCTCGACCCGTTTGCCGCCCTGGGTGTGGCGGCTGGCGAAGAGTTTCTGATCGCGGTCTACGATCAGACGAACCCGCTGACGCCCGCGACGTTCAATCCCCATTCATTGAGCGGCCGCGCAATCAACAGCGTTTCCGGCGCCTACCAGTTGCGAGTGGGCTTTGACTCGCTCGACACCGACGGCGCGATTCAACAAGTGGCGTCGAGCGCGGCCGAGGCGTTGCCGTTCACGGCGACGGCGTCGTTGGGCCAGGATGACGCCACAATCGTGGGGGCCCGCGACGTCGATCTGTACCCGATCGAGTTGACCGCGACGTCGCTGTTGCAGGCGAGTGTGCAGTCGTACGGCGGGCCGCCCGTAAGTGTGCCGGTCGACACGACCTTGCACTTGTTTGATCACGCGGGGACCCTGCTTGCGCGTGTCGCCAACACGGCCTCGGGGCCCGATCCCACGTTGCGAGCAACGCTGCCTGCGGGCCGCTACTACGTTGGCGTCAGCGGCGATGCCAACTCGCGTTTTGACGTGCGGCAATTGGGACTCGGCGTCGATGCGGAAATGGGCGACTATCACATTTCGATTGACGTGAGCCCCGGCGAGGCCGACTCGAACAATCAGATTGCCGAGGCGGCGGCGCAGCCGGCGCTGACGGCTGGCTCGCGCGTTTGGGGACGGCTGGGGCAAGACGGAGACGGCGCGACGACGTCACTGGGAGATGTCGATCTTTATCGGGTTGTCGCGTCGGCGAACGAACGGATGCGGGCCAGCGTCTCGACAGGTCTCGACTCGGCGGCGCCGGTTGTGCTGCGAGTGTTTGACGCGGCCGGCAATGTCGTCGCGGGGCCGACCGCCGCGTCCGAAACGGCCGCTCTGGAATTCGTCGCCTCGACGGGCGCCGAGTACTACATAGGAGTGAGCGGGGGACCGAGTTATGATCCGGTCTCAGGCGGCGGAGACGGCGTGTCCGTGGCGGGCGACTATCGCATCTCCATCGACTCGGCGGGCCCCACCGGACCGCCTTGGCAGAATCCCCGCGATCGCTTCGACATCAATGACGACATGTTCGTCACCGTCTCCGACCTCCGCGTGTTGTTGACCGACATTTCCACCAACGGATTCCGCCTGCTCACGCAGCCGCCGCCGGCCGGCGAACTGTTTTTCTACGTCGACGTCAGCGGCGATGACCAGCTTTCACTGACCGATCTTCGTCAGTGGCTGGAGTTCTTCGTGACCCCAACCGGCGGCGGCGAGGGCGAGTCGTCCGGCGACGCTGGCTGGCCCAAGCCGCTCGACGAGCCGTCCGTATGGTCCACCTAGGGCGTTGCCGGCGTTGCCGGGCGATGCCAGAGGCTACGGTGAGATTGGCCTTCGGCCCATTATGTTCGGAGCGAACGTGATCACCGGAGAGCACAAATTCATGGAGCATGCTCTTCGCTGGGACCCATCATCGCGCAGGCTTGCTTAGGGCTCGATAAAACCGGGCCTTCACGAATTCCGCGGATACGACATAGCAAGTCACGATCAACGCGACGACGGCCGCAAGTGAGGGGCGAACTGGCTCGAAGCCCAGCACCTTGGCCCATGGCGCCCAAGGCAGGGCAACCGCAATGGCGACGGTCATCGTTGTGGCTATGACCAGCAGCTTGCTTGGCAAACTGCGTATCAATGGCCGTCGGGTCCTGACAACCAACACCACCAGCGTCGCTGACACCACGGACTCAACGAACCAGGCTGTTCGGAAGGCCCCTGCTTCTGCGTGGAAGACAAGCAGCAACACACCAAACATCAGAAAATCGAATGCCGAGCTCAGTGATCCGAAAACCAGCATGAATCGGCGGATGAAGCCGATATTCCAACGCTGTGGGCGCATTGCCATTTCTTCGTCCACCGAGTCCTGCGCGATGGTCATTTCCGGAAGATCCGTGAGCAGGTTTAACAACAGAATCTGCTTAGGCAGCAGTGGCAGGAAAGGAAGCATCACCGATGCGCCTGCCATGCTGAACATGTTGCCGAAGTTGGCGCTGGTGGCCATGAAGACATACTTCATGGTATTGGCGAACGTTCGCCTTCCGGCACGCACGCCATCGGCAAGAACGCCCAGATCACTCTTCAGCAGGACGATGTCAGCAGCTTGCTTGGCGACGTCGACAGCTTGCTCCACGGATATCCCCACATCAGCAGCGTGCAGAGCTGTGGCATCGTTGATGCCGTCGCCCATGTACCCCACCACATGGCCCGCCTTTTGGCATGCCAGGATGATTCGCTCTTTCTGATTGGGATCCACTTCCGCAAACACATCTGTCGAACTAACTCGCTGTGTCAATGCTTCGTCGCTTAGCTGCCGCAAGTCCGCGCCGGTAAGCAGGTGCTGTTCGGAAAGGCCAACTTGGCGAGCGACACTCGCGGCAACTCGGCGGTTGTCACCGGTGATCATCTTGAGCGAGACCCCCAGCTCATGGAGGTCGCGAATCGCGTCGCCGACGTTTTCCTTGGGCGGATCTTCCAGCAACAGGAGGCCGGCAAACGTCATTTGCTGCTCGGCGCCTTTCCCCGCAACGTCGTCATCATCCATGCGGCGATACGCCACGCCGAGTGTCCTTAACCCTTGGTCGCCAAGCTCCCGGTACTTTGCTTGAATTCGCTCCAAACAATCCGACAGCGCGACCACACTGCCGTCGTTCGTTTCGGCCTTGTCGCACACCGACACGACGCTGTCCACAGCGCCTTTGGTAATCAGCAGCCGTTGGTCTTGATGCATGACCAACACACTCAACCTCTTTCGGACAAAGTCATAGGGCGACTCGTCGAGCTTGCGATAGCCAGACAGGTCTCCGCCTAATTCGCGAACTGCCTGGTCGATCGGATTGGCGAAGCCCGACTCGAAGCTGGCGTTGACAAATGCGAGCTGCATGGTCCGCTCGCTGGGCTGCCCGTCAACGTTGATGGCCTGCCGGATGCGAACGGCGCCCTGAGTCAACGTTCCGGTCTTGTCTGAGCAGAGCACGTTCATGCTGCCGAAGTTCTCGATGGCCGCAAGCCGCCGGACGATGACGTCACACTCCGCCATTTCCTTGGCGCCATGCGCCAAGTTGACGCTGATGATGGCAGGCAGAAGTTGCGGAGTCAGGCCGACGGCCAGCGCAAGTGAGAACAGGAACGCTTCGATGGCCGGTTTTTGAAAAAAGACGTTGATGGCGAATATGGCGACAACCAACAGCAGCGTCACTTCCATGAGAAAGTAGCCGAATCGCCGGATGCCACGTTCAAAGTCGGTCTCCGGGGACCGGAGGCGGAGGTGCTTGGAAATCATGCCAAACTCCGTCCGTTCACCAACATTCACCACGAGGGCTGCGCCCGTTCCACTGACGACGTGCGTCCCGAGGTAGAGCACATTGGTGCGGGTTGCCAGCGACGTTTCCGCCGGCAGCACGCCAGGCAGCTTTTCGACCGGATAGGTTTCGCCCGTCAGCGTTGCCTCGTTCACGAACAGATCACGTGACTCCAGCAACCGGCAATCGGCGGGCACCGCGCTGCCGGCCGCCAGGGTGACCACATCTCCGCACACGATCTCTTCGCTCGGCACCGAGACCTGCTGTTCGTTTCGTAGCACGGT
This sequence comes from Planctomycetales bacterium, assembly GCA_020426845.1. Lineage (GTDB taxonomy): Bacteria > Planctomycetota > Planctomycetia > Pirellulales > Pirellulaceae > JAGQPF01. Next base: position 10,148 of record JAGQPF010000539.1, on the reverse strand, counting down.
TGTCTTGGTTGCGACGAGCGAGAGCAACTTTTGCAGCGCCCCGGCGGCTCCAATCTCCTGCCAAAACCCCAGTAGCCCGCTGGCAAGGATGATGCCGAGAATGATCATGGCGTCAACGCGATCGTGCAGGAATATGGAAAGCACGGCCGCGAAGATCAATATGAGCGTGATGGGGCTTTGGAACTGACGCAGCAGCAGCCAAACGGGGGCGGAGTCGCGTTTGGCCCGGGCGTGCGTCGCGCATGCCGCGATTCGGGTGGCCGCCTCTTGATCGCTCAACCCTTGGCGGCCGGACTGCAACTTATTGGCCAGTGCGTCCAGATCCAGTCTCCAAAAGGATTCCACCGATTCAGGGATTTGTTGGGTCATCGTTGAACAGTCAATTGCATGGAAGACCAAAGGATCGCCTCGAACCGCGGCGCAATCCCGTCCCGACGATCCATTCAGCTCAGGTCATCGGGCGCCGCCCAAGTTCTGCAGGATCTCAGATGTCGGCTCGTCGCTATAGTAGACTTGCCGAATCGCTGAACTCCAAGTCCTCGGGCCGCGTCCGATGAAGTTGCTTACAACGCGTTTCAAAAACTTCCCGATCGGCAATCGGGTTGATAAAACCAGCAGAAAAACTGCCTTCGATTGCGCCAGGGAAGATTTTTGAAATGCCCTCTAGATTGCCATTTACACTGGCGATGCTGACAGCCTTGATCGGCTTCGGCATTTACGGGGAGACTCATGTGGGGCCGCTTCACCCGAATGTCCATCACGTTGTCGGGTACTCGCCACGGCTGTTGTTGGACGGCGAGGTTCATCGGCTTCTGACGTCGCTTTTCTTCACTGCCGGCGGCTGGAAGTTCTATGTGTCGCTATTGATGTTTGGCGGCGTCGTGGGGTGGATGGAGTGGTTTCGCGGAACTTACAGAACGATGCTCGCGTTTTTTGGCTGCCATCTGCTCACGCTGCTAGTGATGTTGGGAATCATTCTGCCATTGGCGGCGACAGAATCGCTGCATGGCACCCTGCTCTATTCCGTGCGCGATGTTGGGCCGTCCGCTGGTTACTACGGCTGCCTGGGATGCATCACTGTCGGAGCGAGTGCGCGAGGGCGACTGGTGCCGATTGGCATTGTGGTCTTGTTGTTGGCGCGTCTGGCACATTCCGGATTGCTTCTGCCCCAACAAGGACTGGCATTGGCCGCTGATGTCGCTCATGCCATTGCATTCCCGTTGGGAATGATTGGGTCTGCATGGTTGCGGAGATCGTGATCGAGCGCCCCGTCAACTCTTGAACGTTGGGGTGATTGCCGCGGCAAGCTTGCGCTCGCCACGACATCGCGAGCTTTCCAACCCGAATCAAAGGCTTGACGGTCCACCTTGTTGTCACTGCCGCCCGAGATAGCGGCGCAATGTGTCTTCCCACTTGGGGTCGTCAACGATTCTCGTCAATGATCGGTTAATGGGTTCGCGCAAGGAGCTATTGGAAGGCAACGCAATGGCGTACTCTTGGGTGTGAAAACGCAACGGGAGAACTTCGGCCGTGCCGAAGAATTCATGATGGGTGATGTAACGCAGCACAGGGGCATCATAGACAACGGCATCAACTTGCTGGTTGGCAAGCGCGTCCAACGCCTCATGCTCGGTTGCATAGCCACGGAAGCTGATTCCGCGCCGGAGCAGTTCGAGTTCGCTGCTCGAACCGCTCACGGTGGCCGCTCTGACATGGGGAAGGTCGTCGGGCCCCCGAATCGGAGATGTCAGCCGCGTCACCGTCAGGTGCGAGGAAATGGTGCCGGTGATCACTGCCAGGCTGATTGCCCCGAAGAGCATCCAGAACGTCGCGATCAATCGGCCGGGCAAGGTTTGTGGCGCCTTGTCGCCATATCCCACGGTCGTCATCGTGACGACGGCCCACCAAATTCCATGCCCGAGGCCGGTGAGTTTCCCTCCAAAATGCTCTGGATTGCGCCGACGTTCGATGAGCCAGATAGCGATCCCCATACACACCGTCGCCGTTGACAAAAATGCCAGCAAGGCGACGAACGGCCAAGCCAGCATCTGCCATAGTCCGGCCGTCCAATTCTGCCGGTGCATTTTTCGGATGGCGATTCCTAGGCCGGACGAATAGAACGGGTGCGAGAAATCGAGCCACAATTCTCTGTCGTGCGTTACGGTTATCCCCGCGACGACGGCATCAATTTCACCGCTCTCGATGGCATCTTTCAACGCATCGAGGTTTATCTCTCGAAACGTGCAATCCCAATCGTTCTCCTCGGCGATCTCTTGCCAGAGCTCGATGCTGATCCCACTCCACGATCCGTCGGGCAACTTGATGGCGAATGGAGGCGACTGGTGGGTGCCGATCCGGAGTCGTCTCGATGGGGATTGGCCTGGCGTCTCAACCTGCCAAGCACGGGTCTCTGCCGCGGACAACAGGACGCTGCTACCTAACAGGAGGGCCAAAGGCAGTCGCAACATTTAGCCAGGTGCCTCCGAGGTCGAAACTACTGGATGAGGGCAAGGATCACCAATTTCACCGCCGGACGGGCGGAGCTACTTTTTTACCAATTCGACCAGGCCGCCGGAAATCAGCGTTGCAACATTTGCCAGGATTACCGGCAGGGCAATGCCGCCGGGGGAGGCCAGATACTTCGCTGACCAATCGGGGTCGAACTTTTCCTTGTACTGTCTCAGGCCCTGGAAATTGTAAAAGTGCTCACCGTGTCGATACGCAATGGCGGCGAGCTGACTCCAAAGCGAGCCCAATGGCTGAGCTTCGACACCCGACAACGGCGCCATTCCCAGGTTAAACCAGCCAAAGCCCTGCTCCTTGCCCCAAAGCATGAGTTGGATGAATAGGAACTCCATCACTCCGTGAGGCGCTTGGGGCAGATATCGCATCAGGTCCATCGACAGTTCTTCCTTGTCGGCGCCGCGCCAGACGTTGGCGAATGCGATGACCTGTCCTTGGCGACGGACTAACGCGACCGGGCCTTGCCGAATGTAGTCGGGCTGGAAAAACCCCAAAGAAAACCCTTTTTCGGCAGTGCTCTTCTCCGCAAGCCAAGCGTCGGAAACGCATTTGAGCTCCGTCATGAGATCATCCCCCAATGGGGGTTCGAGCATCTCAAGCTGGCAGCCTTCTTCCACAAGTTGTTTGTTCGTTCGGCGCAGGCCCTTGCGACTGCTTCCCTCCAGCCCAAAACTCTGCAGCGGGACACGAGCCTCTTCGCCGAGCTTGATAAGGTTCAATCCCGCCTCGACGTACAACGGGACACGCTCGGCGTCAACTTGATAGAACACCGGCCAACGGCCTCCTTCGTCACACAACTCGCGAAAGTCCCAAATCAATTCGCGCGTGAACGCCGGATCGCTGACGGGGTCTCCCATCGAAACCCAACTGCGACCCGCCACACCGTACATGATGAAGGCGCTGCGGTCGGCGTTGAATAAGAAGTGCTTGTCTCCCAGCAAGGCCAAATTCGCGGCGGTTCGACGGCTCGTCGCAATGATTTGCCGAGCGTCCTCCAGGTCGGCGTCGCTAGGCATGGCTGGAGGCCTGGGTTTGGAACGCAACATCCTCCCGGCGCTGAAAACGAGCGCCACGACCACGACGCCCGCAGTGGCCCGCAGTGATCTAGCGGCATTCTTCGTGAAGGCAAACTGCCACCACATGTCGTGTGTGTAATCGACATGCTTGTAAGCGAACAGCATTAGCCAAACGGTGCAGGCAAGCGCCATCCCAATGGCCATGAACCAGCGAGCGGAGAATCGCTCGGTCAGCATTGCCCCTTTGCGATAAAAGTGGCGCCGGCATGGCGCGAAGGCGAGAAGCATCACCGCCAGCAGTGCCGCTTCTTCGTAGTCGAATCCTTTGAGCAAAGAAAATGCAATTCCTCCAGACAGCAGAAGCACCACGGCGTAGTAAGCGGTTTCGATCCGACGCTGAACGCTGTGCGCCAACAGAATCAGCAACATGCCCGCTACGCTGGCCGCCATGTGTGACAATTCGACAACCGGCAGAGGCAATATGTCGCGGATCAGACGCATGCGACCATGTGCCGCTGGAGTCGCGCCGGAAAGCAGCAACATCAGCCCGGCCAAGTACAATGTGGCGGCAAAAATTCGAGGCGCAACATAGTTCGTCCATCGCCCGGCCGCTTGGATCAACGGGCCCACGTGACGGCGATTTAGGGCCAATTCGTTGCCGCCGAGCAGAATTAGTCCACAAAGCAATGGCAAGAGATAGTAGATCACACGGAAGGCAAGCAGTGCGCCAACCAACCGGTGCGGCTCGCCAGGAGGCAGCAGGACGATCATCACTAGCTCCAGGACACCCAGTCCGCCCGGCACCTGGGAGAACAACGCTACCACCAATGCCAGCAGGTAGATCGACAGAAAGTGAAGGTAGGTCGTCTCCAATTGGGACGGCAGCAATACGTACAAAACAGCTGCTCCCACCAGCAGATCCAAGCTGGCAACCATGTACTGCAACAGTGACAGGCCGATTGGGGGTGGCGAGAAGTGCCATTGAAAAACCTTGATGGGTTCGTGCCGCACCGCGCACAAAGCGAGATAGCCAACCGCCAAACAAGCAAGCAATATGCCCAACGGCACGGTAGAAGCGATCGGCAGGTGGAGAGTCGTTGGAATGGGAAGAGGAGCGATGATAAACACGATTCCCGCTACCGCAAACAACCCAATCCAGAAGGTCAAGCTGAGTATGACGACCAGCCTGACAATCTCCACGGCTGACAGCCCCCATGCCGTGTACAGACGCAGACGGACCGTCGATCCTCCCAGCAAGGTGCCAAAGTTGTTGCCGACGGCGTACCCCAAGAACGAAGCGAGCGCGATGCGGGGAAGGGCCATCGGGTGCCTGAGATAGCGGAGCGCTATCCAGTCGTAGGCGACCAGAATCAGGTAATTGAGAATGGTCAACCCGGCCGCCAACGTCAGCTTCGTCGGAGGAATTCGGGCAAGCTCGTGGAGAAAGTCGTGGAGATGATACTCGTTCAACTCCCGATGCAGCAGCCACAGCGCCGTCAACGACATGCACACCACATACACGGGGCCTGCGACTATGCCGAAGATTGACTGCCCTGCTGGCTTGTCCGTTGCGGTTTCAATCACCCGAGAGTTATCCTGTCGTTGCTCTGATGGCGGCAATCCAAGTCTGTCTCCGCGTCATCCCCGCGTCCAAGACGTGGTTGGGCAAAGTCGCTGCCTAAAGGCTATCTGCATGAAGCTCGGGAGGATTTGGTGTAGCATGATTAATTCAAAACTAGTCTGCCTGGAAGCACATGAGGGCATTGTGTGCGAGAGCATTGTTTCATGCTGAGTACCAGGTGGCAATTGCGGTTTCCATTGAGCTTGATCCAATCCATTTCGCTATCCCTTTTCCTGCCGCTCTGCGGGATCACGAGCGCGGCGGGCGAGTCGCTGCGATTGCCGGTCGTGCAAGACAACTCCATCGTCATGGTCGATGGGGAATGGTCGGTGAATGCCGGGGCGAGTGGCCGGATTCGGATCAAGGGGAATCAGCATATCGTGGCGATGAGCTTCGACCTTGGGGCGGTTCAAGGTCGTCTGGTCAAGCGGGCCGAACTCGTCTGTCACGCCGCCGCGGAAACCATTCATGGCGTCACCATCTCCACGATTGCGACGCCTTGGAACGAACGGTCGTCCACTGGATTGACTGCCGGCCAGGATGGCCTCGATGGCTGGGGCTATCCGGACGCAAGGTTTCCCGCCGTCGTTGGCGGCAACGCCTTCACATTGGTTCACCAACCGAACTCCCGCCTGCAAGACGGCTTGTACCATTGGGACCTGCCCGTCGACATGGTGCATGCCATGGCGACGGGCGTCGCGTTCGGACTCGCGGTCCATGAGCACGACGCCGACTATGGTCGCAACCCGACGATCTACTCTCGCGAGCAGTCGGGGAAGCAGCCCATGTTGGTCGTCGAACTGGACGACCGAGCGGATGCCGAGCCACTGCCGCCGACGGGCCTCACGCTGACGCGCTCCACGGGAGACTCGGCGTTTCTGTCGCTCGAGGCCGCACCGCAAGGATTTGCCTACGAAGTCTCGGTGGATGGCCAGCCGCTCGGCAGGCATAACATCCCGCTGGCACGTCCCGGCGGCAAGCAGTGGATTCCACTTCGCGATCTCCCGCCGCGCGTGACCGTGGCAGGTCCGCATACGGTGGAAGTCGTCACGATCAACCGGACCGGCCAGCGATCGGCGCCGGCCAGGGTGCAAGGAGAGCTCTTCGGCCTCGACCCGCCGACATGCCCTCCCGTGCAGGCTCCGACGACTGCCAAGCCAGCCATGGCCGGTGTCGCGGTGGTTCCCGTCACCGACAAGTACGACCGAAGTGGTCGCTCGGTCGGCGCCCTGCCAGCCGACTATCGGGCGCGCAACTACCTGTTCGATGGCCAACGCATGCGCTTGGCGGCGGCTGCCGGCGAGGTGATTGGCTTTCAAGTGCTCTTGCGAGGCCAGGGCGAGGTGGCGGTGAAGTGCGCAGTCGATCGTGTGGACTGGCGTGTCGACTTGTTTCAGGCCGTGTATGTGCCGGCCGAAGGTCGGCAGATTCCCGATCCGCTGCTGCCGCTGCCCGAGCGAATTCGACTGAGTCAAGATGCGGATCAAGCCGTGTTTGTCGATCTTTATGTGCCGTTCGATGCTGCGCCCGGCCTATACAACGGCAAGTTGGAGGTTTCCGATGGCCGGCGGATCCCGCTGGCATTGACCGTGCTGCCGATTCAACTGCCCAAGAAGGCCTCGTTTCTGTGCGAGATGAACGGGTACGGGCTGCCGGACCATGTGGACGACTTTTACGCCCTGCAACGAGTTGCCTATGACCATCGGGTGCATGCCAACATCTTGCACTACTCTCATCGGACGGCCGCTCCCGGCGCCCGCAAGAGCAATCTCGACATGCGGCTACGTTCCGGGCGCCGTATGGACAACAGGCGGTACGACGCGATCGAACCGGGCGCCAAGCAGGCCTATTGGGATGATTTCGTTGAAGCGTTTGGCCCCTATTTGGACGGCTCCTGCTTCAATGACGGACACCGCGGTCCGATCCCGGCGCCGGGATTCTACCTGACCTTTCACGAGAGCTGGCCGCTGAACTGCCGCGCCTACTTCAACGGGGATCCCGACGCGTACCGAGCCTTCCGCCAAGGCCCCGAGGATGCCGGCGAGCCCGATCGATCGATCTACGCCGAGACGTATGTCAATGTGCTGGCCGACTTCGCCCGCCTGGCGAACTCAAAAGGGTGGAAACAGACCGGATTCCAGGTGTACTTCAATAACAAGGGCGCGCTCGATGACTTGCAAAAGGCGCCCTGGATTCTCGACGAGCCCGCGTCCTATTGGGACTACCGCGCACTGCAGTACTACGGACAGTTGACCGATCGGGCCCGGTGGACCGATCGAGGCCGGCGGCGCGCGGATGGTTTGCAGATCGATTACCGGATCGACATCTCGCGACCGGAATACTGCCGAGGACAACTCGCGGGGCGAAGCGACTTGTGGGTGGTTGCTTCGTCAGCCTTTCAGCATTACCGACGCCTTGTCACCGACCGCATGGAGCGAGAGGGGCTGAAGGTCTGGGTTTACGGGACGTCCAACCCCGTGCACGAAAGCAACCGACAATTGTTGGCCTGGTCGCTGGATGCCTGGCAGCATGGCGCCACCGGGTTGGTGCCGTGGCAGACCGTCGACAAGTCAGGGCAAGCGCTGCGACGCGCCGACCAACTGGGCCTATTTATCTACGATCGGGACGCCGCAGGGAACACCGTGGTCCGCCACTCGGCCCGACTCAAGGCCTATCGCGACGCCGAGCAACTGATTGAGTATCTGATACTTGTACAACAGCGACGTGGTTGGTCGTCCGGCCAAATGCGCGCGTTCGTTCGTCACTACGTGAATTTGTCGGGCTCCGTCCGCAAACAGAATGAAGACGACGCGGGCACGGCAGAGTACGAGCGTCAAGAGCTGCTGCGCACGGACGCGCTTCGGCAGGCGGCGATCGAGTTGCTGCGTTGAGGAGGGCCTCTCCGACGCTAACCCTAGCACGCTCGATCGCCAAACGATCGGCGCTCCATCAGCGACAGGGGGAGGAATTTCGCAGGTATATTTTCAACCTAGCCTAGCCTAGACGTATGGATGCGCCCAACCAGGGAGGATCGCTTGATGCAATTCGGCAAATCAACTTACATGGCGGTTGCAACTGCCGTCGTCGGACTGGGCATTCTCGCACTTGGCGACGAAACGGGCTCGTCGTCGGCCGGCAGCAACGGTTATCGTGGCTCGTACTATGTGAATGGCGAAATTCACGTCAACACATACGGTGCACCGGAAGGGAAGCCCCTGACATCGGGACATTGGGATTTCAAGCCTTCCTGGTCAAAGACCGGCGACATGCTGGTCTTCTTTCGCCGGGTAAAAAATGACGCCGACGTGAGCAAATGGAAGACGGCAATTTGCGTCATCAACGTCGATGGGTCCGGCTTTCATCAGTTGACGGACGGCACTCACACCGACTTCAACCAGACATGGTCGAGGGATGGCAAGAATACTCCCGTCTGGAATCGCAAGCATCCGACAAAGAACAGCTATTTCGTGATGTCCAGCAAGGTGGGCGGCAAGCCGGGAGAGGAAGTCGCATTGACGGACGCGAGCCATCATACGTGGGGTTACACCTGCTTAAGGGATGGCCGAATTCTCGTGCGTTCGAACCACCCCGAACAGGGCTGGGGCTACTACCTGCTGACGCCGGAAGCGACAGGCAAACCTCGCTTTGAGAAGATCGTTTGTGAAATGGCCGATCATGGAGTGTTGGATCGCGTCAGCGTTTCTCCGAGCGAAACGAAAGTTTGCTTCGAGTTTCAATCGGGCTTCAAGCGGCAGGTGCCGGGGCGAACTCTGTATGTCGCTGACTTTGATGGTGAAAAACGGACCATCTCCAACGCTCGGCCATTTGCAAATGAAGCCGGTGATCCAATCTGGTTCGCCTATCCTCGTTGGTCTGCAGACGAGCGAGTGATCGTCTACCACGCCGGCGGCAAGTTGTTTCTCTACAGCCTGACTGATCGCGAAACGAGGCAAGTCTCCACCAACGGTCGAGCCGACTATCGCTATCCTCACATGGAGCGTGCCCCCAAATAGTCGCAGCGCGGCAGCTTTTACCCTCATCCATCACAGGCAGGTTGCGTGACTGACATCAACGGTTCCGAGAAGCCCTCCATTCCTTCCGGCGATGGCGCCGGGCGCACCGCCGTCGCTGCGACATCTTCAGCAAGCAAGCGATCCTTGCCGTTGGTCACCTTGACGGCGCTAGGCGTTGTCTATGGGGATATCGGAACGAGCCCGTTGTACGCGCTGCGTGAGTGTTTTCGCGGCGAGTTGTCCGTGCCGTTGAATGAGGCCAACATCTTTGGCGTGCTCTCACTGATCCTCTGGGCGCTGGTGCTGGTGATTTCGGTGAAGTACCTGCTGCTGGTTCTGAGAGCAGACAATCATGGCGAAGGCGGCATCCTGGCGTTGATGGTGCTGGCGGTCACCAAGCATGGCAAGCTGCGGGAGCGATCGGCGCTGGTGGTGCTGGGTTTGTTTGGCGCGGGACTGCTTTACGGCGATGGAGCGATTACGCCCGCGATCTCGGTGCTCAGCGCCATCGAAGGGCTGCACGTCGCCACGCCAGCCTTCGATCACCTGGTGATTCCGATCACGATCGCCATCTTGTGCGGGCTGTTTCTGATTCAGCGACGCGGTACGGCCCGCGTTGGGCGGCTGTTTGGCCCCGTCATACTCGCTTGGTTCCTATTGCTTGCCGCGATGGGCATTGGCCAATTGGTTCGGCACCCGGGCGTGTTGCTGGCATGCAGCCCGCACCATGCCGTGCGTTTCTTCTTCGTCAATCAATGGCACGGGTTTGTGGTCGTCGGCATCGTGTTCTTGGTTGTGACGGGCGGCGAGGCACTCTATGCGGACATGGGCCACTTCGGCGCCAAGCCGATTCGCCTGGCGTGGTTCTCGCTGGTGCTCCCTGCGCTATTGCTCAACTATTTCGGGCAAGGTGCCTTGCTGATTGAGGACTCATCCGCCATCGACAGTCCCTTCTACCGCCTGGCGCCGGCATGG
>JAGQPF010000538.1 GCA_020426845.1 Planctomycetales bacterium | reverse complement strand
TACGTTGTGGAAGGCCTTCAGCCTTCGGTGAATGGTTGCCGCGAGGTGATGCGCGCGTCGAGGCGGCCAGGGGATCGCACGGCCAACCCGGGGCGCTGCCCCGGGCTACGTTGTGGAAGGCCTTCAGCCTTCGGTGAATGGTTGCCGCGAGGTGATGCGCGCTTCGAGGCGGCCAGGGAGCCGACTGGCCAACCCGGGGCGTTGCCCCTTTAAGCCCAACGCCTGGCGAGCTGGCGAAAGTGGAAAGCCCACCATCGACGCCGAGTGTAAACCGCGTGACCAAGCACATCGTCGGCATCTTGATCGGCGAGTTGATAGTCGACCAGCAGGTTGAGTCCGTGATCGTGCAGCCTCACGCCTTGTCGCAGTCGTTTCAGCAAATCGCGGCGGCGGATGCCGGGCTGCAGCACGGGCCGCAAACGGCGGTTAGCCAGCTTCACGCGATAGGACAGCCAGGTTGGCGATAGATTCGTGCCGGCCACCCCCAACTGCTGAACGATGTCGCCTGCGCCGCCACTGGCTCGCTGCAGTGGGTCGATGGACGGGGCCCGTTCGCCCAAGCGATCCTGGTGGTCCTCGCCCCCGGCACCCAGCATCGAAGCCAAAGGCGGGGGGAACTGAACTCGCCATGCCTCGTCGGGCGGCGAACCCGGCAATGGGGAGTGGTTGATGAAGTGCAGCAAGTCGTCGCAATTCTCCCATCCATACCTCACGGGGGCGCCGAGCGTCGCGACGGCGCAGCGCCGGAAGTCGATGCGAGGCGCGCCATACTCGAGGGCCCAAAGCCAGGATGGCTGGTCGACTCGAGAGAACCAGCCGCCGAGCCGGTGCAGCGGAGAGCGGTAGAGCGTCCGCGCCGCACGGAGCAGTTCCGACCAGCGATCGGCGTCGCCGCTCCAGAGTTGCGAAGCCAACGCGATCACGTTGCCGCCGTGGCTATGGCCGATGAGGATGGTGCGTCCGCGCTCGGGTGTCGCGCCGCTCTCGAGCTCATACAGCCGGCGGATCAAACGCACGGCGCCGTCGGCACGTCCGGCGTGATGGTTCTCGCCCGACCACGCTAGCGTCTCCAAACTCAGCCCCGCGCACGCAGCGAAGCTCCGCAGCAGTTCGATGTCCTCGTTGTCGAAGTTTCCCGCATCGCCGGCCCAGTGATCAATCGTTCGGCGGGCTTGGCTCTGAAGCAGCGCTGCGCCACGTTTCCAGACGCGGGAGAGCTTGCGAGCCATGCCGAACGAGTCGGCGCCGACAAACGTGCCTCGCAGCAACACGACGCGGCGAAAGCCGGCGGCAGCAAGTTTCTCAAAGCTGTTCAACAGCGACGAGCGCAAGTCGTGTTCGCGTTTGCGTTCGAACTCAAGCCGCGATTCGCCGTCGGCGCAGCGATCGGAGCCGCGGCCTTCGCCGATCAGCTCGACGACGTCGGCAGGCGTTGGGCGAACACATTCATATTCGCCTTGGGGCCCTTGGCGATCGTAGTTCTGGTGCACGAACATGGCAGCTAAATGTCATGGCTGCGTTAGAACGCCGTCGAAAAACAGGCTGCCTTTGGGTTAGGAAGCCGTCATTCCTGCAAGTCGCTCAGTGTCTTCTTGAGCACATTGGTGAGATACCCGTTGTACCGGGCGTTCGGGGAATCGCCGTTGGTTGGCAGCTGCTCGATGCTAGCCTTCAGGAAGGCGGCTCGGCCGTCAAGTTTGTCCAGGGCGTTGGCGGCGGTCAGCGCCGCGAAGACGTTGCCGTCGGCGCCCCAGCGGGAGAGCTCGACCAAACGCTCAACAGCGCTGCGTTGCTGCTGCGGCGAGCCGAACTGCCCCAGCGCGTAAGCAGCCGCCGTCGAGACATAGGCGGATCCGTCGTGCATTCCGATGGTCAACAGGCCTTGCTCTTGTCGCACAACTGCCTCGCCTCGATTCAGCAAGCCGACAGCCGCCCAATATCGCACGGCGCTGTCCTGATCGAACAGCCAGCGGCGCAGCTGGGGCACATCCTCGGGAGCGCGGCGCGTCGAGACGTCCGCCGCCTCGAGGATGCGATGCAGCGGGTACTTCGACTCGTCGCGGGCCATCTCATAGGGCGTCGAGCCAGCGCTTCGACTGTGGATTTCGCCCTCGGGCAGGAAGCCGAGGTCGCGAATTTCCAGGCACCACTGGCGCAGCGCGTCTCGCAGCTCGTTCAGCTTCTCGCGGTGCTCGGGAGATTCAGCGAGGTTCACGACTTCATCGGGATCGCTGCGCAAATCGTACAGCTCCTCGGCGGGCTTCAGCTGCCAGAATCGCGACTGCGCCTCGTTCAGCTTGCCGGCGTCATAATCGCGTTTCCAGGCCGCCGTGGAGGGCGTGACAAAATTGTAGGCGACGTGCTGCCCGTAGATGAAATGCGGGTTGTAGTTGCGTATGTATTGAAAGCGGCCGTCGGTGACCGTGCGGATCAGGTCGTACCGCTCGTCCATACGATCGCGAAACCCGAACATATAGCGTGGCGGCTCGGTCTGATGCTTGCCGGCGAACGCATGGCCTTGCATCCACTCGGGCGGCTTCACTCCGGCCAGGCTGAGCAGCGTCGGCGCGAGGTCCACGAAGTTCACCATGCGCTGGCTGGCGCCGCCGGGCTGATACTCCTTGGGCGCCAAGTCGCGGTACTTGTCCGGAAAGTAAACGACCATCGGCACGGACAGGCCCGAGTTGTACGGCCAACGCTTGCTGCGCGACATCCCCGAGCCGTGGTCGCCGTAGTAGAACACGATCGTCTCATCGGCCAGCCCCGCCTCCTCGAGCTGCTTCAGGTGTTTGCCGGCGATTTCGTCCGCTTGGCTGACGATGTCGTAGTACTGCGCCCAGTCCTTGCGCGTTTCGGCATTGTCGGGATGATAGGCCGGCACGCGCACATCCGCGGGAGAGGTGACAGGTTTGTGGCCGGCCGCGCGGATCTTGCTTTCGTGGCTGACGGTCGAGTTGAAGATGGCGAAGAACGGCGCATCGGCCGGCCGGTTCTTGTAGTGCGCCTGGCGGGAGGTGTCGTCCCAAATCGTGGCTTGCTCGGCCAGTTGCACGTTGTAGTCCGTCTTGGAGTTGTTGGTGCAATAGTAGCCCGCCTCCCGCAGGAACATCGGATACATCTTGATGTGACTCGGAAGTGTCACCATGCTGCGCATGTGCTGGCCGCCACACGAGGGCGGATAAAGGCCGGTGATGATCGTGGTGCGAGCGGGGGCACAAACCGGCGCACACGACCAAGCCAGCTGAAATCGCAGGCCGCGGCGAGCCAAAGCGTCCACATGCGGCGTGCGCGCCAGCTTGTCTCCGTAGCATCCCATCTCGGGACCGTGATCCTCGCTCGTGATCCAGAGAATATTGGGCCGCGCGGCGGCGCAGTCGACGGCGAGGCCGGACAAGACGAGGAACACCGGGAGGAACAACAGCCGTACGCTCTTTCTCATGGCAGGCTCACTTGGCGAAAAGTTGGCTCGGGTCGCGAAACGCCTTGAACTCCAGGGCGTTTCCCGAAGGGTCGCGGAAGAACATGGTCGCTTGCTCGCCGACCTCGCCGCGAAAACGAATGTAGGGCTCGATCACGAACGGCACCTGCGCCGCGCGCAACCGCTCGGCCAGTTGCTCCCACTGCTGCCAAGGGAGCACGGCGCCGAAATGGGGCACGGGGACCAGATGCCCGTCGACGGGATTGCCGGCCGGATCCTCGCCGCCGGCTTCCGCCTCCTCCCGGCTCGCCACCGCCTCGGCTGTGCGCTCGCAAAAATGAGCGACGATCTGGTGCCCGAAAAAATTGAAGTCCACCCAGTGCTCTGCGCTGCGGCCCTCGCCACAGCCCAGCAGGTCGCCGTAGAAGCGACGGGCCGACTCGACGCAATGCACGGGAAAGGCGAGATGAAATGGCGGCAAAGCGCCGGCGGCGGGGGAAGGATCGTCGGACATGGATGGGGCGGAGGTTGAGTGGAGAATAACGCGATTCTACCACCTCCCTCGCCCGCCATGTTCGAGAGTTGCCCAGCCTTGGCTTATGACTTTGTGGAGCCACGAGGAGATTCGCTACAATAAACGGTTGGTGATGGGAGTACGCTCCGCCGTCGGGAAGTGAATGTCAAGACTTGCACGTCCCCTCCTCGCTGACGCTCCTGACCTCGCCAACCTACGTGTTGATCCACGCAACGAACACGGCTCACCGGATACTGGATATGAGCTCGAGTCACTCCAACTCCCAGTCTTCCGGCCACGATGTCACGGTGACTCCGCCGCCGGTGGGGGCGAGGTCGCCCGACAAGCCGGCGGAAGCCGTGTTCACGCGCCACATCGCCGGACGCATATCGGTTCGGCACCTCTCGCAATTGCTGAGCCGCGTCGGGACTTCGTATCACGCCGGCGTCGATCTGCTCAAGATTTGGGAGTATGAGTGCCGTCGAGGGCGAACCCGGCACCGGCAGCACATGCAGACGGTTCACGACAGCATTCGCGCCGGGCATTCGATGCACGAGGCGATGGAGCGATGCGGTGGATACTTTCCCAAGCTGACGCGCGTGCTGGTAAAAGTGGGCGAACGCTCCGGCCGGATCGACGAAGTGCTATTGCGGCTCGCCGATCACTATGACCACGTGCTGCGGATGCGTCGCGAGTTCCTGCAGGCGATCACCTGGCCGGCGATTCAGCTGGGAATGGCGATCACCGTGGTTGGACTGCTGATTTGGATTATGGGCGAGCTGCTGCCCGGAAAAGTCGACATCCTCGGCTGGGGGCTGATGGGCACGGCGGGACTATTCACCTATCTGTTTTTTGTCTCCACCACCGTCGCCGGGCTGGCACTGGGTGTGGTCGGGCTATTGCGAGGCTGGTTCGGCCCCATGCCTTTGCAGATTGTGATGCGAGTGTGGGGCATCGGCGGCGTGCTGCGCGATTTCGCATTGGCTCGGCTCAGTTGGTGCCTCGCCTCTGCATTGGAGGCGGGCGTCGACGCGCGCGAGTCCATGCGGCTCTCGCTTGAGGCCACCGGCAACGCGTTCTACACACAGCACACTTCCTCCGTGGATCGCGTGCTCGAAAAGGGCGGGGAGTTCCACGAGGCACTGCGGCAAACGCACGCTTTCCCCGATGAGTTTTTGGACTCGCTCGAGAGCGCCGAGCTGTCCGGCACCCACTCCACGTCGATGCTCCGGCTTAGCAAGGAGTATGAGGAACGAGCGAGGATGTCATCGAGCATCCTCACCAAGGTGGCCACCTACGCGACGTGGTTTATGATCGCCGGACTGATTATCTCCGTAATTTTCCGGCTCGCCTTTTTCTATCTCAACACCATCAACAGCGCGTTGGAAGGCTTTTGACGGCCAACGAGTCCGAGCGAGTCGGTTTGCCGATCGTCTGCAGCCAACTGTTGCTGACGCTGGCCGTCGTGTTGTTTGTGTTTGTTCCCTGGCTCGGCCGGTACGTGGACGGACAGTTTCTCGGACTGACGGGAGAGTACGGCACGGATTTTTTTCGTTACGCGATGGGCAGTGAGGCTCTGTTGCGTCTCGGCGAAGATCCTTACTCCAACGCGGGGATGTTTGAGCTCCTGGAATCGGAGCAGCTGAAGACAGGACACCCCAATCAGGAGTACGACCCGCAGACGTCCATCAAGGCGTTCGCCGACACTCCCGAGCCGGTGGCCAAAGGCGTCGTGTCTCCGCCATTTTTGCTGGTTGTCATCGCGCCCTGGCTGCTTTTGGGCTATACCACGGCGCTGAACACCTGGGTCGCCGCCACGCTGCTGGGAATGGGCGGGCTTTGTTGGCTCTTTTGGCGACGACTGCAGCCCCCTCGGCCATGGTTGGCGTCATGGTCGAGCTACGCTGCCGTGATTGCGCTATTGGTGTGCTCCGGATTCCCCGTGCTCTGGGTCGCGATCTACGGGCAATTCGAAGCGCTGTATGTACTGCCAGTCGCCGGCGCCATCTACCTGTGGGTGTGGCGTCCCGAGCGACCGTCGACTCCGCTGTTGGTCGGTCTGCTGACTGCTTTTGCCGGCGCCGTCAAGTTGTTTCCACTGATCCTGCTCGGCTACTTCGCTTGGCGGGCTTTGCTCGCAGTGCGAACGGATAACGGCAATCCGTTTGGCTGGCTGCAGGTTCCCGAAATGAAAGTCGTGCTTTGGGGAACGCTATTCTTTGCCGCATTCAACGCCGCCACCGCCGCCACTTGCGGAGTGCAAATCTATCAGTCGTTTCTGACGAAGTCCGCCGATCTCCAACTACCGGCGACGGGACCGTCCATGAAAGGCAATTTGCTTTCGTACCTGAGCTTCCTGCCGTTTTGGATGTCGAGTCCATTTCGGGCTCCGGCGATGTGGCCCAGCTGGGTCTACTTGTTGGCGGTTGCAGCGACCGCGACCGCATTGCTAAGGACCTGTAGTCGCGAATGCGACAGCTGGCGACGCCTGCTGAATACTTCCCTGCTGTTGGCGGCGCTGCCCACGCTAATGCCACACTGGTGGATCTACTACAACGTGGTGCTGATGCTGCCGCTGATGGTCTGCTTCGCCGCGTCTCGACGGGCAAGCCATGCGTCCGTTCGTCGTTGGCTGCTGGCCCTGACGGTTCTCGCATTCGCGCTGAACTATTCCTATCTCACGACGTCGCTGTTCTTCGGCGCTTGTCCCGACGTGTACGCGTCACTGGTGAATCGCCCCGCGGTCGACGCCGCCATTTCGCAACTGGATGCCGAGCCACACTTGGCGGCGAACTTGCCCTACAGCCGCGCACTGGGAGAGCCCTATGTGGCGGAACTCGAAGGGCGAGTGCCGAGTGTCTTCAACTTGGTCTATGGGTACCCCGGGGCGCTGCTGTTGTTGATTGCCGGGTTGATCGCGGCCCACTGCCGGTACGAAGCCGTCGCTGCGCC
>JAGQPF010000537.1 GCA_020426845.1 Planctomycetales bacterium | reverse complement strand
GGCCCGTGTTGGCGAATCCGCCCAGCTCCGGCAGCGCTGCGTAGAGTCCATTGGTGAACAACAGCGTGATCACATCGTTGGCGCGTTGGATGGGATGTTTGGGGATCATGATGATGTCTTGATCCCGTACCCAGAGGTCATCGGCTGGCGAGGGGCGTTTGCCCAGCATCAGGCCGCGCAGGTCGAGCTTCGTGGCGATGGTGCCCCATTGCTCGGTATGGCGGACGACGACGATCTGCCGCTGGTTTCCCGACAGCAAGGGACCACCTGCCAGCGCGAGCGCACCGGAGACGCGCGTCGGCCCTTGCAGCTGATAGCGGTCGGGCTTGGCGACTTCTCCCATGATGAACACGAACTTGTCGGCGAGTTGCTCCAACGCCACCGTGACCGTCAGCCCGCCGACCTGCTCACGATAGCGCGCGTTGATCTCGTGCTGGAGTTCGGAGACGGTCAATCCTTGGCAGCAGACGGGAGACGGCAGTCCAACCAGATTGATCATGCCATCGGGCGCCACGCGGACGATAATCCCGGTGCCGCCAAAGCCCTGCCGGCTGTCGACCGTCGCTTGCACGTCCTTCAGACGCGTGTTCACCTCGACCCCCGTCACGGTCACATTGGGGTCTTTGATCAATCGATTCTTGTTCTCGTAGAGATCGTTCAGCATCTCGGTCACTTCCGGGATCGTCTGTCCGGCGACATGCAGATACCCGAGCAGATAAAGTGACACACGTCCGTCAGGCATCACCTCGACCGTGCGGCCGACCTTCTCGTCCTGGCTCGACTCGAGCTGAATCTTGTCGCCGATCTGCAGGCGATATTCCGGCAGTTCGTCCCGGCTAAGCAGATAGGTCAGCTTGAGCTGATCATTGACGCGCAGGCGATAGTTAGAGACGTGAGTCGACCGCACCGGGCCGATGTACTCGCCCGGGCCGAACAACTCCCAGGTCAACGGCTTCGAGTCGTGCCAGTGGGCTTCGGGACCGCACGGGTTGCCCTCCACGCCGCGCAGCACCCGCTGCTGCTCGGCCCCCACACAGCCCATCGGCGAACCGCACGCGGCGCCGCCGCACGTGGGGCCGCCTGCCATCTCCTCCATGACCACCTCGCCGTGGCCAGTGTCACATTGGCACGGTGCGACGCCGCAGTGGGGGCATGTCGCCGTGGCAACCGCGAGGTGCAATGGACGCGTCGATCCGCCAGCCGCCGAGCCAGCCGAGGGAGTTTGCGGCTGCGGCGCATAGCCCGGGGGCAGTCCATAGGCCGTGGCGGGCGCCGGAGCCGAAACCGAAACCGAATGAGGCGCATAAGTGGGCGCTGGCTGCGAAGACGCTTCGTGCCAGCCCTGCCAGCCGTAGACGGGAGCCGCGTATTGCACCGGTATGGCTCGCTGCGGGCGTTGGGCGAGCGGGGCGTTGTGCGCAGCTGCGAACCGTTGGGCCTGCGGAGGCGGCGCGTTCCATTGGTGCCCGTGGGTGAAGGCAAATCCGACGATCGCCCCTGCCACGGCAGCGCAACACAAAATCCAATGCTTCAACGTCATGAGGTCCGGCTCCGTCCGACCGCGCATCCTGGGCGCACAAATACTCGCCATTAGTGCTGTCATCGGCCGGTGACTAGCGAGTCCAACGGTCGGCCGTCGGAGTTTGCGTTTGTGTTGGCGGCACCGTTTGTGACGAAACGGACGCTGGCGTCGACATGGCTCGGTACGCAGACGGCACATCCGCGCTTCCCGAGTAGGTGCCCGCAAATACTTGCTTGTCGACCCAACCCACCTGATGAGTCGATTGCTCCAGCTGATACAGCTTCTGCTGCTCGCCGCGAGCCAACTCTGCCAGTTGCGTTTCACCGAGCCGATCGTGAACTACCGCCAAGTTGTGCCAGCCTGCGATCGTCGGCTTGGAACGCAAGCTCCGCAGCAGCATTTCGCGCGCTTCGGGCAAACGGCCGTATTGAGCGAACAACGCCCCCAGTTCATTGGCGGCGCCATGGTTCGCAGGGTCAACCATCAAGGCAGCTTGGCATAGCGCAACCGCTCTAGGTCCCTCGCGATGCATTCCCTCCGCCGCTGCTCGGCCCAGGAAGTACTTGGCGTAGCCTAACAATGCCTGTGAGCCCGCCGGCGACCCCATGGCGACGGCGGCGAGGGACGCTTGGGCGAACTCGAGGTAGTCGCGTTGCAACGATAGGTGAGAAAGCTCGGCCGCGCGCGCCTCGGACACAATTTGGCTACGGTGCTTCGCGACAATGCGGCTCGCGGGCAACACCGCATCCGCCGGGCCGCCTCGAGCAAAGTCGGCCGACTCTTCGACCGCCAGGATGCCACGCTCCAGGCGAGCGCGCCGCGCGGGAGAGCCGCTGGCCAAATCCGCGGTTTGAGCCAACAGCTGCAAGGCGTCGAGCATCTTGTCACGCGCCGTGAATGCCGCGTTGCGGCGCCCCGCGTCCATGCCTGCGGAGACCAACTCCGCCACGCGCGGCTCGACTTGTGCCAACGCTTGTCGCACCGTCGGCGAGTCGACGATGGCAGGCAGCGGAGCAAAGGTCGCGGATTGAGTCGCATTTGTCGGCCGGGGAGCGTCCACGTCGCTGGAGCGGCTCGGCTCCGCTTGCGCTTCGGAAACTTCGGACGCATCGGATGGATATGCGTGCGCCGAAGCCAGCGTTTCGGCGGCGGACGGCTCCTGATCCGATCGGGGCGCGGGGCGTTGTGCCGGTTGTTGCGCCGGCCCACGGGTGGCGAGTTGTGCCGCATTCAAAACGAGACTTGGGGACGCCGGAGTGGGCGCCGCGCCATTGTTGGAGGCGGCTTCGCTCGCATCCGCAACAGCGGCGGGGTTGGTTTGAGCACTGTCCCGCGTTGGGGCCTCGCTGGGCTTTGCTTCAACTTCGATGGCTTCAACATCGTCTGCGGCGTTTGCGGCCAATTCGTCAGCCGATGTTTCGTCGGCCGGGCTCGCCGCCGACTCTTCCTCGGCGAGCGGCTCTTGTTGCGATTCGTCCAATGCGGGTACTTGCGACCGGGACACCAGCGGGTAGACCGGCGCCGGGGTGGGTTGCCCCATAAACTCGTTGAGCGAAGGCACCCGCGGCAGGCTGGGAACCGGCTCCAGTTGACGCGTTTGAGGAGGTGCGGGCCTTGGGCGGGCGTTGTGCTGCGTTGGGTCGAGCTGAAAGTGAACCGCGCGCGAGAGCTGGCGATTGGGGTGTGTGTTTCGATCCCGATACACCGCCGTCAGCGAACTGCCGGTCACGCAGCCCGCGACCATCACCACGACGGCGGTCCAAATGTTCGCTGAGCTTGCCGAGTTTGCCGATGTTGTCGAATCCGTTCGAGACATATGCGCACCTGAGGGAGTGGGAGGCGCGCAACGCGCCTCCCCCACGCCGAGTCAGTTCCAGCGGGCCAGGCAGAAGACGTAATCGTGGCTTCTGTGGCGGAATGGATTGCCGATAGGGAAGTCCGCTTCCCACGTTCCTACGTCGTTCCATCGACGTTTGGCACAATCCGATTGATTCGATTGCGTCTGACAATCGTCGTAACTGGAGCCGCTCGGGGAACAGCCGTCACAGATGTCATGACCGGCAGTTCATGCATTGGCCCAACAATCGCTAGGAAGCGGACAATGCGCTCCGCAGTTTAGCCAGTTCCTTCGGCGCCTCTTCGCGCGGGTCTCCGGCCTCTTCGTACTCGAGCACGACGTAACCGGAATAGTTTGCCGCTCGCAGAATGTCGGCGATGCGTTGGTAGTCTGCCGGGCTTTTCTCGCGTTTCTCGTTCGCAATCGTGGCTTTGACCTGCACGTTGACCGCATAGGGGGCCGCCTCGGCCAACTCCTCATAGACGCGGTCGCTGCGAAAGTTGCCTGTGTCGAGATTCACGCCGAACCATGGGCTGTCGACGTCGCGCACGAGTTTCAACAGCCCCTCGGACGTGGCTGTCGGACCTCCATGGTTCTCCAATGCGAGGTAGACGCCGTGCTGCGCCGCAACGTCACAGCACTCTTGCATGCCCTCCACCATGAGTCGATGCGTGTCCTCGGCCGACACGTCTTTTTGCTGGTGACCGGCAAAGATGCGAATCACCGGCGCACTGAGGATCTCCGCATAGCGGATCCAGTTCTTCGTGTGTTCGAGCCACTTCTTGCGTTCCGGATGGCCCGTCGGAAATCCGAAGTCGTTGCGAATGGCCGTGCCCGACACTTCCAATCCCAGCCGGAAGCACTCGCGTTTCAAACTGCGCAGATACTCCGGCGTGATCTCCTCGGGAAAGTAATAGGAAGTCAGTTCTGTCCCATCGAGCCCGAACCTCGCGCAATCTTGGATAAAGTCCGTCAGGGTCAGTTTGGCGCCGTTGCCGGACAACAAGGAGCGATAGCTGTAGGCGGCCAAGCTCAATTTAAAGTGAGATTTGCCGACACGCTCAAGTGGCTCGATGGCGTGTGCCGAGGAGACAACAGCGGTGGCAGCGGCGGCAGCGGCCGAGGCAAGGAACTGCCGGCGGCTGGTGGTATTGGTGTGCATCGCAAGCACTCCGGTCAAGGCTTGGGAAGGATTGCGGCGAGTCAGTTCGGTGTGAATCGCGATCGTCAGTCGCCGTGAGGGTCCTCGCGGCGTTGTCGCCAGCATACCATGGCGCCTATTCCGAGTCGCGTCGCCACTTTCCCGTAGCATGGGCGCCCTCGCCCGTGCAGGGCTGCGCACCCCGGCGATGATGGCCGATCCACCTTTCCGTGTAGCATGGGCGTCCTCACCAGTGCAGGGTCGTACTTCCCACTTGATTGGCGGAAGAAACCGATGTAGCGTGCTCGTACCGTCGCAGATTTTGCAGGCGGCAAGCGCAAACAAAGGTAACGCAGGCCTAACACCTGCGTGCTCCCATGAAAGCATTTGGAACACGTAGCCGGTCTTTGGTGGATCGCCGCAGCTTTGTGCAAGCCGGAATGCTGGGGGTGGGCGGTCTGGGGCTGGCAGATCTGGCTCGGCTGCGGGCCGAGGCAGCGACGAGCGAGGCCGGCAAGCCACCGCACGAGCGGACCGCCGTGATCCTCTTCTGGCTCAGCGGTGGTCCCGGACATATGGAGACGTGGGACCCCAAACCCGACGCGCCCGTGGAGTATCGCGGTCCCTTCGGCGCCCTGGCGACCAAGGTGCCGGGCGTGCATTTTGGTGAGTTGATGCCGAAGTTGGCGGAGCGGATGGACCAACTCGCCGTGTTGCGCTCGGTCAACCATGGCAGCGGCGACCACACGAAGGGCAATCACTGGATGCTGACGGGCTTTGAGGGCCCGGCGTTCAATGCGCCCGACAATCGCCGGCAGCGGCGGCCCGCCATGGGCGCCGCCGTGGCCAAGGTTCGGGGCGCCAACGAGCCCGGCATGCCACCCTACGTTGGCGTGCCGCATCTTCGCGGCGGCACGGACAATTTGTTTCACTACAGCGCCTACCTGGGTGGCGCCTGCAATCCGTTCGTCGTCAACTCGGACCCCTCACGCGCCGATTTCGCTGTCCGCAATCTCACCCTCGCCTCGGGGTTGACCCACCACCGTCTCGGCGATCGCCTGCAATTGCTGCAGTCGATGGACACGTTGCGGCGAGCCGGCGATGCGACGATGGACGACCTCGATCAGCATCACCAACAGGCCTTTGAGTTGCTTACCAGCCGCCGGGTGCGAGATGCGTTCGACATCGAGGCGGAGCCGGCCGCAGTGCGTGAGTCGTACGGGATGCACACGTTCGGGCAGTCGGCGCTGGTCGCGCGCCGATTGGTGGAGCATGGCGTCACGTTTGTGACGGTCAACTGCGAGCCCTGGGACCATCATGGGTCGGCCAATCGCTATCAGACAGCCGAAGGCGCCAAGCTGCTGATCCCTCCGCTCGATCACGCCATGTCGGGGCTCATCGATGATCTGATCCAACGGGGTCTCTATGAGCGGACGTTGGTTGTGGCGATGGGCGAGTTTGGACGCACGCCGAAAATGAATCAGTATGCCGGCCGCGACCATTGGGGGCGCACGTTTAGTGTGCTGATGGGGTGTGGCAGCATGAGCATGGGGCAGGTCGTCGGACGCTCCAGTGCCAGGGGCGAGACCGTGGTCAATCGGCCGATTTCGCCCGAGGACGTCGCTGCCACCATGTATCGTCACCTCGGAATCGATGGTTCTCGGACGACCTTCCGCGACCAACTCGATCGCCCGATGCCGCTGATTTCCGATGGCCAGCCGATTGCGGAGCTGTTCGGTTAAAGTCGTCGGTCCATGACAACGAAGTTGGCGCTTTTACCAGGCCGTTAGGGCGGGACACCTATGAACGAATCGGCGCAGACATTGTACCAGCGGCTAGGCGGCTATGACGCCATTGTGGCAGTGGTGGAGAACCTGCTGCCCCGCCTGACGACCGACAGTCAGCTCGGCCGGTTCTGGGAGCATCGTGGAGACGACGGCGTGCAGCGCGAGAAACAGCTGCTGATCGACTACCTGTGCCACAAGGCGGGCGGTCCGATGTACTACACCGGACGTGACATGAAAGTTTCACACCGTGGCATGCGGATCTCCGGCACGGACTGGGAGCGATTCATCGGCCACGTGGGAGACACTCTGGACGCGTTCGAGGTTGCGGCAGCTGAGCGGTCCGATGTCCTGGCGTTCATCGAAAGCACGCGAGATGACATCGTCGAGGCCTAGGCCGGCGGACGAGCAAGGCCTCCGAATCGATGAGTTGAGATCCGCTACACTTGCGCGGCCCGCGATCTGGCGGCCTTGCCAACCCTGAAGCTCAAATTTGACGGTCCGTTAGATGGAAGGCGAGCTGGAGTTGTTGTTTGTCCGTCACGGCGACGCTCGGAGACGGAAAGAGCTCTCCTATCTGCGAAAACTGCTGCAGCGGCCGTTTGACGACTACGGCGCCACCGCGATGGGATCGGACGATGATTCCACCTTCGTCCTTCCCCAGCCGCCCAGTGGAGTTCGCTATGCCGTCGTGGCACGATTCCCGAGTCAGGATTGGTGCTCCATCTTCTGCGACTCGGCCACGATCGACGAGATTCTCGAGGCCAACGCGGCGGTAGGCAAAGTGCATTTCGCCCGATTCCGCTACGACGACTCGGCAAGGCCAATCAGCGTCAAAGTCACGGCCGGCAAGAAAACGCTGGGGTGTTTCGAGCAAGGCGCTAGCGCCCGGGACTACTCGGTCACTGGAGATCGCGACACCAAGGAAGCGGTTGCCGCCTGCGCCTCGTCCCAGTCCGCACTGCGCGCTTTTCGCCAGCACTTTGAGCTCCAAGGGGAGTTGCGAAGCGTTGTCGAGGATGACACGGGGTTGCGGGTCATCGATGAACAGGCAATGGAATTGGATCCGAACGTCTGCGCTGTGCTGTTCCTGGAAGGCAGAAACTCTCCCCGGAAGGGCGCCGTGCGCGTCGCCGTCCGCCAGCCCGCAGCGAACGACGGTCGGCACAAGACGAGCCTGGCTGCGGCGTTGATGCGACTCAATCCGGACGAAGTCCGTCAAGCCATCGATCAGGGCGCTGATGTCGCGGCACTGCCTGACTCCGACGTGTCACCGCTGTTGTTTGTCATGCAGCGGTTCGATTCCGCTGGGGCTCGTGGCTGCGCCGAGGCGCTGCTCGCCGCTGGCGCCGAAATCGGCGAATTGGTAGTGGAGTGTGCCGGCAATCCCTACTCGCCTGCTCAAGCACTTGCCCGAGTCGAGTTCCTGCTCGAACGGGGCGGTGACGTCAACGCTCGCGCGGGATCGGGGCAGACGGCGATCGGCAGCGCTTGCCAGCAGCGCAACGTCGAATTGGTGAGGCGATTGGTGGATCGCGGCGCCGATCCGTGCGCCGTGCTCCCTCGTCAGAAGATTACGGCCGTGGAATGGGTGCGAGAGCAGATCGAGGTGGCGACACCGAGTCGGCGCGAGGCGTTTCGCGAGATCTTGTCGGTTTTGACTGGCGGGGAGGTCGAGCATTCCGCCGATGTGCCGCTCGATGAAGTTTTGCTCCATGAGAATGAGCGGTTTCGATTCGCCTTGCGTGGACAACAACTGCTCGCCGCCCTTCCCGAGTCACTCCGTCTGGAAGAAGCGGAAAGCAATCGGCTGGACAACAACGGGGCGTTCGCAAAGCTCGATCGAGAGTTGCAGGCCGAGGGGTTTCACCCGAATGGCTGCTGGCATGAATGCGTGGCTGTGCCCACATTCATGGCGACCTATACCAATCCACAACTCGGCATGGACGCGGTCATCTCGGACCGTTGGTGGACGCGAGAAGTGTCGTGTCGTGTGCTTGGCTATGGCGAGGATGGCTCGCTGTTCTCGGTCGGCAACGTCAGCAACCCGGCAGATCCCGACTTTGACCCCGAGTATCTTCATCAAAAAGAGTGTCTGCGTTGCCGCCCCACGCGGCTCGTGGCGGAGCTCGGCAAATTGGCGAAGCAGCATGGGGCCGAATTGCTGCCGACGCCGATCGACGCGTTTGCGGTCCGCTATGTCGAGGCGTTCAATCGGATACTGGCCGACACCAAGACCAGAATTCGCTCGGCAGTCGACCGCGGCATCATGCTCGACGTGGACGGACAACCGCTGCTTTTCGAGCGTCGCGGACTGTTCCTGGATTTTTCGGGATACAGCGATGCGGACTACTCCAGTTGCCGATTGGCGAAGTGCGAGCTGCACGATCTTCGCGAAGGAATTCGCATCGGCGACGTCGATCGTCTGACATCGGCGGTGCGATCCGCCGTGGTGCTGCTGGCCATGAGTCGTTTGCAGTATGCCGGAGCGCCTGCCGATGGCGAATTCATCGCGTTGGGTTGCCAGGCGGCGACGCAGTTGGCTCGTATCCTGAGAACTGCCCCGCACGAGCCGACCGACAGCCAAGTGCTCGATGCGTTCGGCATGGCCGCTCTGCTGTTTCGATTCGCGGGAGACGCCTCCGGTTGGCAGGCGATGTGCGACAGCGTGCAGCCCGCCGAGTTGGCCTCGGCTGCGGGGAAGCGTGCCGGCCGGCTGGAACTGGCGGCCGCTACGTTGCTGATCGCGTTTTCGGCCTCGCCCCTGGCGAACACCAAACTGTCCGAGCTTCGCAAGCGGATTGAGAGCGGAAAGTCGCGGCGCGCCAAGCAGCTGTTGAAAGCCCACGAAGCCCTCGAACACGGCGAGGGAAAATCGTTTCTCAAGTGCCTGCGGCAATCCGTGAAGCTGTTTGCCGCACAGGCCGACCCCGCGCCGCACTCGGTCCAGTTGGATAGCAAGTTCGCGATTCCCGAGAGCATCCTTTACACTGTCGGGGACGAGCGAGGTTTGGTGGCCGACGCGCCGCTTGAGATGACCGATTGGCTATTGATTCACTCCGGCCGGGGCGGCGATTCGCACTGAGGAAGGTCGTTGGCATTCGATGTAACGGCGGCGGCAGCAAACGCGGCGCATACGGCGGCCTATCCGCGGCCTCGGGCGATGAGGAAGGCCTTCAGCCTTCATTGGGAGCTTTGGTGCCGTACCCTGGGCAACGCTGCACTCGACCTGGGCTATGATGTGGAAGGCCTTCAGCCTTCATTGGGAGCTTTGGTGCCGTACCCAGGGCAGCGCTGCGCTCGCCCTGGGCTACGATGAGGAAGGCCTTCAGCCTTCCATGAAAACTCTGCCGACAAACAATCCTTACCTGCGCCAGTGTGCGCGCAATTGGCCGAAGGCCAATCTCATCGTAGCCCGGGGCGAGCGCAGCGCCGCCCCGGGTGGAGCCGTCCCGATATATTGAAGGCTGAAAGCCTTCCTCATCGTTACCTGGGGCAATGCCTTGTCTCAGGGTTGGTACGCGCAACGAGTGGGCGCCCACGCAGGACCACAATTTACGATGCCGAGGGCGATTCCGGCGCCGTGCCTAAGTTCTTGCCCCTTTGTTGAGGAAGGCCTTCAGCCTTCAAGGGGAGCTCCGGCACCGCACCTGGGGCAGCGCTGCGCTCGCCCCAGGCTACGATGAGGAAGGCCTTCGGCCTTCAAAGGGAGCTCCGGCATTCGCACCTGGGGCAGCGCTGTGCTCGCCCCACGCTACGAAGTGGAAGACCTTCAGCCTTCAACTCTGATGCGTGGTCACCGCCTTTCACCGCGTTGCCGTCGACTTTCGACGCGAATTGGGGCGTCGAATCTTTTGTATTTCTAGCCTGATTTTCGTTACAATGAGGCCTTCTTCCCCCCGTCTCTCCCTCCTAACGGATCTGCAGATGTCCAGACTCAATCGCCGCCGATTCATTCAGGCCGCCTCAGCCGCCGGCGCCACGTTCGCGATCTCCGGAACCAAATCCTCCGCCAAGATCATCGGCGCCAATGAGCGATTGAACATCGCGGTGGCGGGCGTCAACGGCCGGGGCAATTCCCACATCGGCGGCTGGACAGAGCAGCCCAATGTCCAAATCACCTACCTGATCGACCCCGATCAAAAGGTGCTGGACAGCAAGGTCAAGAGCTTGCAAGGCAAGCAAGACGGCAAGGTGGCGGGGGTTTCTGATGTCCGCAAGGCGCTCGAGGACAAGTCGCTCGACGCGATCTCCGTTGCCACTCCGAATCACTGGCATTCGCTGATCACCATCTGGGCCGCTCAACACGGCAAGCACGTCTACGTCGAAAAGCCGATGAGCCACGACGTGGTCGAAGGCCGCATCTGCGTCGAGGCGCAGAAGAAGTACGGTGTGGTCATCCAACACGGCACACAACGCCGCAGCGAGGCGGGCGTCGCGGGTCTGCACGAGGCGATTCAGGCCGGCAAGTTCGGCCGGCTGAAGATTTCGTACGGCTATTGCTGCAAGCCGCGCGGCAGCATCGGACACAAGGATGTCACCACGCCTCCGTCGCACTTGAACTGGGATCTGTGGCGCGGCCCGGCAGTCACTGACTACCATCCCAATCTCGTCCACTACAACTGGCACTGGTTCTGGAAGACCGGCAACGGCGACCTGAACAACCAGGGCACCCACCAGTTGGACGTCGCTCGCTGGGCACTCGACAAAGACCTGACACACCCAACTCGCGTCATGGCGCTGGGCGGGCGTTTTCAATGGGATGATCAGGGCGAGACCCCCAACACCATGTTCGCCATGGCCGAATACCCCAACGGCCAATGGGTGTTCTTCAACGTTCGCAACGTCAACTACAAGGGCTACGAGCGGCAGGTGGAGAACGAGTATTACTTCGAAGACGGCGGCAAGATCATTCGCGATCTTTACTACGCCCCCGGCAAGGACAAAGGCGAGCCGGTGAAGGTCGAGAAGGGCCACGTGACACCCGGCGGCAACTGGGGCGCTTTTATCGCCGCCTGCCGAGCTGGCGACCCGAGCATGGCCAACGGCAACGTCTACGACGCTCACTACGGCTGCGTGCTCGGCCACTTGATGAACAACTCGTACCGGCTCGGTGAGTCGGCGCCGTTCAACAGTAAGGCCGGCAGCTTTGGCGACAACAAGGACGCCTACGAGCACTTCATGAAGTTGCATACGGTGATGAACAAAGGCGTGGGCATCGAAGAAGGCTCGGCGCAGTACGTCGTCGGCCCGACCCTGCGTTTTGATCCCGAGACCGAGCGGCACGTCGGCGAGCATGCCGAGGCCGCGAACGCGTTGCTGAAAGACGCCAACTCCAAAGGCTTTGAAGTGCCGACCGCGAAGACGGTCTGACACGCACGGCAAGCACGCACTGAGGGTGCCACAAACTCTCGGTGCATGAGGATAAACTCCGACGGGCTGGCACAATCCAGCCCGTCGTTGTTTGGGCCACAACGATTTCCTCCTAATTCCGATCCCTCGCTTACGCGTCGGGTTTCCTTTTGAGATTTCCTCCCCAGTCGAAACTCCGATCCCTCGCTTACGCGTCGGGTTTCCTTCTGAGATTTCCTCCCCGGTCGAAATTCCGATCCCTCGCTTACGCGTCGGGTTTCCTTTTGAGATTTCCTCCTAATTCCGATCCCTCGCTTACGCGTCGGGTTTCCTTTTGAGATTTCCTCCCCGGTCAAAATTCCGATCCCTCGCTTACGCGTCGGGTTTCCTTTTGAGATGAGCGATCCGAGTCATGATGTCTGCCAATCGTCGCCAATTCATTTCCACGGGCCTGGCCGCGGGCGCCGCCCTGACGCTGCCTCAGTCGTCCTATGCCCGCAACGCCAACGAAGAAATTCGCGTGGGCTTCATCAGCTGCGGTGGCCGAGCGGGCGGGCTCATGGGCTCGTTCAACAACGTGCCTGGCGTGGTCGTCGCCGGCCTTTGCGATCCGGATGAGGAGCGGCTTGGCAAGGCCAAGCAACGCTTCAGCGGCGCCAAGACCTGGAAAGATCTGCGCGGCATGCTGGACGATGACCAGATTGACGCCGTGGTCATCGCGACTTGCAACCACTGGCATTGCTTGGCCGCGATTTGGGCCATGGAGGCCGGCAAGGACGTCTATGTCGAAAAGCCCCTCTCGCACACCCAATGGGAAGGACAGCAGACCGTCGCAGCGGCTCGAAAGTACAACCGCATCTGCCAGCTCGGCACCCAGCAGCGCTCCGACCCCATGCAGGCGGAGATCAAAAAGTTTCTGCACGAGGACAAGACGCTGGGTGAGATCAAGGCGGCACGCGTCAACCGTTTCGGCGTGAGGCCGTCGATTGGCAAACGCACCGAGCCGCTGCCGCCGCCCAGCGGTGTCGACTACGACCTCTGGCTCGGCCCCGCACAGAAACAGCCACTGTTGCGAAATGCGCTCCACTACGATTGGCACTGGGACTGGAACACCGGATCGGGAGAGATGGGCAACTGGGGCGTCCACGTGCTGGATGACCTGCGGAACAACGTTTTCCGCGATGAGGTGACTTTGCCACGACGCATCTTCGGAGGCGGCGGTCGAGTCATTTGGAACGACGCCGGCAACACGCCCAATCTTCACTTCGTCTACTTCGACACCGGGACCATCCCGGTCGTCATTGGCCTGGCGAACATCGTCGGCAAACCCGACACAAAAGGCAGCCCGAAGCACCCGGGACCCGGCAGCGGCTACATCGCCTATTGCGAGGGCGGCCGGCTCGAGGGGCAACGCGGGGGCGCCGTCGCCTACGACTCCGAGGGCAAGCAGGTTCGCCGCTTCCGGGGAGATTCCGGACGCAGCCACCAAGCCAACTTCATCGACGCTGTCCGCAAACGCGACAGCGCGATCCTCAACGCTCATGTCAAAGTCGGCCACGACTCCACCGGCTGGTGCAATCTGGCAAACGTCGCCGTGCAAGCGGGCGGCAAATTCTCGATCAATGACGCACGCAGCGCCGTGGATGTCGAGATTTGGCAGGAGTTGCTGAACGAGATGGAAGGCACCATGAAGGCTCATGGCATTCAGGAGAGCCATGCCCTGAAGCTCAGCCCCATGCTCGAGTTCGATCCGGCCAAGGAGCAATTTGTCGGCGATCACGCCAACGAGGCGAACCGATTCCTCAAGCGAGAGTACCGCAAGGGATTTGAAGTGAAGCAGGTCTCGTAACTGGGATGCCCTTGAACAACCAATCGGGCAATCGGCACTGACTGTGCCGTTTGCCGGTCGGGAGTTTCGACAAGTTACGCGAGTATCTCGTGGATGATCTTGCCGGGCTGGCCGTCGAGCAGCGACTCGTCGCGTGCATTGCGGCGATACACCAATTGTTCGGCGTCCAGGCCAAGCAGGTGCAGCAGGGTGGCGTGATAGTCGAAGTGGTTCACGGGGTTTTCGACCGCGTGGTGGCCGAACTCATCGGTCGCTCCGTAGGTGCAGCCCCCTTTGATGCCACCGCCGGCGAGCCACATGGAGAAGCCGTAGGTGTTATGGTCGCGGCCGACTTTTTCACGGCCGGCGTCGTTCTGTATCACCGGCAACCTGCCCATCTCGCCACCCCAGTGCACCACGGTGGTGTCCAGCAAGCCGCGTTGCCGCAGGTCCAATAACAAGGCGCCGATCGGCTTGTCGGTCTTGCCGCAGGATCGCGGCAGCGCGCTCAGGATCGAGCCGTGGTGGTCCCAGTACTGGTTCTTGGTGAACACTTGGACGAACCGCACGCCGCGTTCGACAAGGCGGCGAGCGATCAGGCAACGAATGCCGTATTCGCGCGTCTCTTCAGCGTCAATTCCGTACATGCGGTGTGTGGCCGCTGTCTCCTGCTCGTAGTCGAGAGCCTCGGCGGCGGCGGTCTGCATTCTCGCCGCCAGTTCGAAATTGGAGATTCTGGCGTCGAACTCGGAGCGTTCGCGGTGTTCGCGAGCGTGGCCTTCGTTCAGTGTCGATAGGTAGTCGAGGTACTGTCGCTGGACGTTGCCGCGCAGCTTCGCCGGCGCCTCGAGATTCAAGATCCGCGGCTCGCGAGGGCGAATCACGGTTCCCTGATACAGCGAGGGAAGCCATCCGTTGGACCAGTTGAGCACACCTTCCACCGGAATCCCGGCGGGGTCGGTCATCGCCACGTAGGCCGGCAATTCCTCGCTCTCGGCGCCTAAGCCGTAGGTCACCCAGCTGCCAAGCGACGGCCGCCCTCGCTGGATGCGGCCCGAATTCATCGCATGAATCGACTGCCCGTGATTGTTGACGCCGGTTCGCATCGAGCGAATGACGGCAATCTCGTCGGCCATCTCCGCGATATGGGGCAGCAAATCCGAGATCTCGGTCCCGCACTCGCCACGAGGTCGGAATTTCCAAGGGCTGCCCAGAATCTTCTTGCTCGCTCCGCCCACATCGTCGTATTTGATCGAGCCGGGAAAGTCTTGCCCATCCATGCGAGACAGCGTCGGCTTGGGGTCGAGCAGGTCGACCTGACTGGGGCCGCCCTGCATGAACAGCGAGATCATGGCCGTGGCTTTCGGCCGCCAATGCGGTGGCTTGGCCACGAGCGTGTGCTGCGTCTCCTGCAATTGCGGCTTCTTGACTTCCGCTTGGGCCTGATCGCGGAGCAGCATCGCCAACCCCAACGGGGCGAGTTGAAACCCGGTGGACCGCAGGAAGTGGCGTCGGCTATGAAGGGAGTCGGAGTGGTTCATGGCAATGTCGGATGGGGCAGCTGGATCGCGTGTGTAGGTGGTGGGCGAGGTTGGCGCCGAGAGGTTCAGTCGACGTTCAGTCGACGTACAGGAAACGACTGGAGCTGAGCAACGCCTGACAGAAACTGGTCAGCGGAAGATCGGGGTCATCGCCCGCCGAGCCTCGTTGCTTTTCCAGAAACGCCATGGCGCCGCTGAGCTGCGTTTCATTGGGCTCGACGGCATACGCCAGCTGCCACCCCAGTCGCACTTGAGCGGCAAGGCCGTCCGGCCGCTGCTGTTTGAGACGTTGGCCGAACTGCTCCGCCATGCGAATCACAAAGTCGCTATTCATCAGCATCAACGCCTGCGGGGCGACGTTGGAGCTGGCTCGCTGAGTGCAGTGCGGGGTCGTCTCCGCCAGATCGAAGCTCTCAATGACGCTGAGCGGCCGAGAGCGACGAACTTGGACGTAGACGCTGCGTCGCGCCTCCTGGCCGTTCAGCTCCACAGCCTTGGTGGGCTTTCGCTCACCATCCAAGTTTTCTTTGCCAATGACGATTTGGCCAACTTCGTCCTCCATGACCGGCACGGGCTCGCCAAACATTTCTCGATTGAGCTCGCCGGCCACAGCCAGCATGGAGTCCCGGACCAGCTCCGCTTCCAAACGGCGCGGCGTCCAACGCCCCCAAAGCAGGTTCTCCGGGTCCGCCTCGACCAAGGCGGGATCGGCGTTGCTGGATTGCCGATACGCGGACGAGGTCAAAAGTTCGCGGTGTAGTTTCTTGACGCTCCAGCCATGTTCGATCAGCCTCGAGGCCAGATAGTCGAGCAGTTCGGGATGAGTGGGCAATTCGCCGAGGCGGCCAAAGTCGCCGGGAGTGCGAACCAGACCTCGTCCAAAATGATGGAGCCACAGCCGGTTCGCCAGGACTCGCGACGGCAAGGGGTTTTCGGGCTGCATCAGGTAGCGGGCAAAACCGAGGCGCCGTCCCGTCGTCTTGCCTCCGGCGACCGGGGCGTACTGCAGCTCGAGCACCGCGAGGCCGGACGGCTCGAGCGTCTCTTTGGGCTGTTGCGGATCGCCCCGATGGAACAGATAGGTGGCCGGCGGGGCGCCTGGATTCTCGGTCAGCGGACGAATGTAACGCTCGCGGGGAATCTCCTCGCGAATCGCCTTGGCTTCGTTGGCCAGATCATCCAGCTCCTTGCGAATCTGGTAGCTGCGAATCTCTTCGGCCGCGGTGCGATACGGCTTGAGTTGCTCGGCGACGGCAGCGTCGAGTTGCTCGATATTGGCTGCGGTGGCAGTTGCCAACGGGTGTTCGGAGAGCAGTGACTTCTGTTCGTCACTACGTTGCTCTTCCCCGATGTTCAACGCCGCAGTCAGGGAGTCGCGCAGGGCGGGATCGAGCGGCTCCAACGCTGCTTGCCGCGCGCGATCCGCAGCGGCGCCGGCGAGCTGTTCGCGGATCTCATCGAGTCGCTTCGCTCGTGAATCCCGCCGCCGATCGTAGAGATAGAGCGAGCCGGCCGTGATGCGTCCGATGTTGGGCTGGTCCTCCAGCAACTTGGCTTGAGCGGGAGTGCGATCCTTGGCGGCCGCCTTGAAGGCGTCGCGCAGCGGCCCGCGCTCCGCTTCGTCCAGTGCGAGCAGCTCGTGCTCGAGCGTCCGCTCGATGTAGAAGTCGATTCGCTGCTGGCGTTTGGCGTCGACCAATTTGACCCGCGCCTCAATCGCCTCGCGAGTCTCGCGCTCGGCGGAGGTGTACAGCGAGACGCGCCGCGCCGTCGGGGTCTTCCATTGTTTCCAATCCAGCGCGGGCTCGAAGATCGCTCGCATTCGATAATAGTCGGCCTGGGGAATCGGGTCATAGCGATGGTCGTGACATTGTGCGCAATGCATCGTCATTCCCATCAAGGAGGCGCCGACCACCTGCAACGTGTCGGCGATCGTCTGGTTGCGGGCGACCATCTGGTCAACGCCGCTTTCGCCAGTGCCGTCGGGCGCCGTTCGCAGGAAGCCGGTCGCGACCAACAGGTCGCGAGTCTCGGGAGTCAGTTCGGACTGCGGCCAGCCCGCCAACTCGTCGCCCGCCAACTGCTCCTCGACAAAACGGTCGTAAGGCATGTCGGCATTCAGCGCGCGAAGCACATAGTCGCGGTACCAGTAGGCGTGCTCACGGACGGCGTCCGCTTCCGTGTAGCCCTCCGAGTCGGCGTAGCCGGCCACATCGAGCCAATGGCGACCCCAACGTTCCCCGTAGGCAGGGGAGGCCAGCGCGCGGTCGACCAACCGCTCCCAAGCTCCGGGCCGCGCGTCGGCAATGAAGGCTTGCACCTCAGCGGGTGTTGGCGGCAATCCGAGCAGATCCAGGTAGAGCCGTCGGATGAGAATCTCCGGTGCGGCCGGCGGCGCCAACTGAGGCGAGGGCAACTTGGCCAGCAAGAAGGCGTCGATCGCATTGCTCGCGGCCCCTCCCGACACGCACGGCACGTCCGGCCGCCGCAACGGCTGGAGCGACCACCAACCACGTTCGGCAACCGTGAAATGATGCCCATCAAGCGATTCCGGCTCGGCCTCCAAGGTGGCGGCGCCGGACTCAATCCAGCCACGAATGATCGCAATGTCGGCCTCCCCGAGTCGTTTGTCCTCGGCGGGGGGCATCTCTCCGCTGATCACTCGCTCCAGCAAATGACTTTCCGCCGCCTTGCCGGGGGCGATG
This sequence comes from Planctomycetales bacterium, assembly GCA_020426845.1. GTDB lineage: Bacteria > Planctomycetota > Planctomycetia > Pirellulales > Pirellulaceae > JAGQPF01. Next base: position 10,924 of record JAGQPF010000537.1, on the reverse strand, counting down.
GCCGGACCGGACTCGCCACCCTTCACCAACCAGCGACGAAGACGCAGGTCGAGCCCGCCCTCGCGTTTGCCGTCCTCACCATGGCAATAGAAACAATGCGTCTTGAGGATCGGCTGAACGTGCTGCTCGAACGTGATCCGTTCGGGAGGGGCAGCGGTGCTGGTGGCGGCCAGCAGGCAGACGAGGACGCTGGACGCCAAACAGTGCGGAGAATAGCGGGCAAAGGCGCGCAGCTTTCGATTCGCAGTATGTGACATGAGGGGCGGTCGCCGGGCGGGAAGGCAGGAGGAGTTGAGAGGCCGCTGGAGGCCGTTGGGGCGCCATTCATTGTACTGTGCCTGTCAGTTGGAAGCTCAACGTAGGCCCTCCGGCAGCCGTCGTAGTGCAGGCTGCCAGCCTGCGACCCACCCGTCATCACCGTAGTGCAGGCTGCCAGCCTGCAACCCACCTGTCATCCAGGCTGTTCGGGTCCGCTCGTTACAATGCAGAGCGAACGAACCCGTTTCGCAGTGGACGACGAAAGCCGATTGCAGATGACGATTCAACTGGCCCGCTGGGAGCTCCGCCACGTCGAGGTCCAGACGCGAATGCCGTTCCGCTATGGGATCGCGACGCTCACTCGCGTTCCCTACCTGTTGGTGTACGCCGACTTTCTGATTGACGGCATGCTGGTGGAAGGGGTGGCCGCCGATGTGTTGCCCCCCAAGTGGTTCACCAAGCGTCCCGAGATGCCGCTGGAGTCGGAGATTCGCGAGATGCTGCGGGTGATCCGCTCGGCAGCCGCGCATGCCGAAAGCCTGTCCGCACAGCCGACGGTCTATCGCTGGTGGCGAGAGCTCTACGAACTCCAGCAGAGTGACATGAGCTTGGTCGACGCCAGCGGCGAGGCGTTGCCGCCCCTGCTCACGGGCTTTGGGGTCTCATTGTTCGAGCGAGCCGCCGTCGACGCTATGTGCCGGGCAAATGCGACAACGTGGGCTATTTCGCTGCGGAGCGGTTTGCTCGGGCTCGACCTGGGGGAGATCCACCCGGCCCTGCGGGACGCGACGCCCGATCAATTGTTGCCGACGCCAACGCGGCGAATGCATGTGCGGCATACGATCGGCTTGGCGGATCCGCTGACCTTGGGCGACGTTCCCGCCGGGGAGACGCTTGATGACGCCTTGCCGCAGACGCTGGAGCAAAGCGTTTCCGCTTACCAGCTGACACACTTCAAGATCAAACTTCCGTCGGATCCCGCCGAGGCCGTCGATCGCACGCTGCGGGTTTTGTCGGTTGCCGAGCAGGCCTCGGGCAAACCGCCTCGCTTTACGCTCGACGGCAACGAGGCGTTTGCGACGGCCGCCCAGTTCATCGACATGTGGCGAGATTGTCTGTCGAATTCTCGCTTCGCTGCCGCATTGCAGCGGGGGTTGATCGCCGTGGAGCAGCCGCTTCACCGAGACGTCGCGCTGTGCGAAGCCACGAGAGATGAATTGCGAACATGGGCGGACGCTCCGCCGCTGATCATTGACGAGTCGGATGCCGAGTTGACTAGTTTGCCGATCGCACTCGACAGAGGCTACGTCGGCACCAGTCACAAGAACTGCAAGGGTGTGCTGAAGGGGATTGCCAACGGTTGCTTGCTCGAATGGCGGCGCCGCCAGCCCGCTTCCGGCGATCGCCCTCCGCTGCTCACTGGCGAGGACTTGATGAACCTCGGCCCTGTGGCGCTGCAACAGGACCTGGCGGTCGCCGCCACGCTGGGGCTCCAGCACGTCGAACGCAACGGGCACCATTTCGTGACAGGGCTTCGTCACCTACCACCCGAGACGCAGCAGGACGTGATGGAGCACCACGACGACCTTTACCGGTGGTCCACGGCCGATCCGCCGTTTCCCAGCTTGGCGATTGATGGCGGCCAAATTGCGCTCGACTCGGTCCTGGCCTCCCCGTTCGGCTACCGTTGCCCGCTGCCGAGAGAAGCCTTTGCCCCCGTGGATGACGCGGTTTGAGTTGGGCGGATGGCGCCGCATTTTGACTGTTTTCAACGGATGCCTAACAACCAATGGTGGTCCGCGACGGTCATGGTGACGCGTTCGCGCGGCAACGATGCGATTTGAAACGATTCGCGAAACCAGTCGATCTCGCAAGGGCGCCGCTCTCCGCCACACCAGCTTCGCAGCAGCCCCAACACTCGCTGTGGCGGCACTCCCAACTCGCGATAGTGGGAGATTCGGCTGTCTCCGTGACGTTTGGCCAACCTGCGCCCGTCCTCGCCAACCACGATCGGCAAATGCCAATAGCGGAGCGAATTGTCGTAGCCCAAGCGTTCGCGAATCAACAACTGCCGGAAGGTGCTGTCCACCAAATCATCGCCACGGACGATGTCGGTAATACCGTGGAGCCGGTCGTCAACGACGGTCGCCAACTGATAGCTGGGCAGGCCCGCCTTGGTCAGCACCACGAAGTCGCCAACCTGCTCCTGCACGTCGCACTCTTGCCGGCCGAGCAATTGATCCTCGAAGGTCGCGAGTCCCCGCGGACAATGCAGACGCCAACAACGGTCGGAGGGCGCCAATTCCGGCGGACTTCCACAATCGGGATCGCCTGCATCGCTTGGCCCGGAGGTCTGCCGTGCTTCGCGACACGTGCCGGGATACCGCAGCTCGTGGTCGCCCGCATGCGGAGCACTTGCAAGTTCGATCTCCGCCCGCGTGCAAGCACAAGCGTAAATTTCGTGACCTGTCCAAAGCCGATCGATCGCTTCCCGATACGCGGGCAGGCAAGCGGACTCGTAAACCGGCCCGTCGTCCCAATCGATGCCGAGCCACGCCAGGTCATCGATTGCCTGGCGGTCGGCGCCTGCTTTGACGCGTGGTCCATCCAGGTCATCAATTCGCAGCAAGATCTGCCAGTCGAATTGTCGGGCCAGCGCCCAATTGATGAGGAAGGTGCGCGCATTCCCCAAATGCAACGCACCCGTTGGCGAAGGCGCCAAGCGGGTGCGTGGAATATTTGGATCGTGCGACACAGGAGTGGTTGGAGGCCGCTCAAACGCCTCCTTCACGCCAAGACCAGTTGTTAGCGGACGTTCGCAGTCACCAGCAGGTTGCTGGAGCCGACGTTCGTGGTGATCACGACTTGTTGCTGGAGATCGCCTTGTCGCAGCGGCTCGAAGGTCATCGGCACCACATGGACTTTTTGCGGCACTCCCAGACCCTGAAGCGGCGCCGTCAGGCCGGTGTTCTGGCCGCAGTCCACCTGCAGCACCACGAACGGCTCTTTGGACTGAACAATCACCTTCTTCACTGCGCTGTCGCCCATGGAAACTTCGCCAAATGACAGAGCCGCCGGAGCGATGGTCAGGGCCGACGCGATCTTGCCCGAGATGGGCAGGCTGAGGCGGGCGTTGCGAGCGTCATTGGTGACGATGGTCAACGAGTCCTTGAAGAAGCCCGAGGGAGCATTCGGCTTGAGATGCACGAGCATATCGTAGGTCACCTTGTTGCCGGTGCGGACCGCGTCGCCAAGCTCCACCTGAAAGTGCTCGTTGACGCTGCGGACGTCGTTGATCGTCCAATCATTGCGGCCCGCGTAGCTGACTTGGACCTTTTGGGAAGCCCCGGAGGACTGATTGACATCTCCGAAGTTGACCATGCCGGGATTGATCACGACATCCGGGCGAATGTAGCCCGTCACGTTGAGCTGCACTTCAGCGTAGAACGGCTTGTCGATGGTGACGGTGAGCGTCGCCTGCTTCCGGCCCATAAAACGGTCGGTGTTGAATTTGGCGACGATCGCGCCCTTTTCCCATGTCTTCAACGTGTCTTTGCTGACCGAAGGCGTGGTGCATCCACAGCTGGCGCGAACGCCCGCAATGTGAATGTCCTCGAGGTACTTGTTCTCGAATTCGAATCGGTGAATCGTCTCGGCCCCTCGAGCGACGGCGCCGAAATCGTGCTCGCGTTCCGAGAACATCTTGGTGGCCCACTCCTGTGCGGAGGCACATGTGGCGACCAATGCAATCAACGTCAAAGATGCAAAAGAATGGCGAATCACCAGCATTCTCCCAGTTTTGATGCGCGCTGACTCCCCTTGCGGGTGGGGCGGTGCGAAAACGTAGGTTGCGCAAACGCACGCGTCAAATGGCAATCGGAGTAGATATTATCGGTTTTTCGGTTGTGTTCGTCCGGGGCTTGAAGGGCAATCCGGAGCCGTCAGCACCAACACACTCGGCACCACGTCCCGAATTAGGGCAATCCGAGGTCGGAAAGCGTCTTCAATTCCTTATGGACACTAAGTTTACAACTTCTCGGATGTTTGGCGACGGCAATTCGGAACGGGATGGGGTTCCATCTCAATTTTGCCCAGTTTTATTGTTATGGCCAGGACACTTTCCCGGGCGACAAACTATCCACCTTCCCCAGGATCGCTTTCCGCCGCATTTCTCGCCTTTTCTCGCCTTTTCTCGCCGCCGCCTTGGCGCCGCGTTTCCCGGCAACCTCTGCTTCCGACACATTCCTCAGGTTCATGCTCCGTACGACGGACTTCCAGTCCGTCGCCGACAGTCCTGTTTAATGCTTGAGGATTCTTCGGAAAAATGTTCGGGCATCCGATTCTTGAGCACGTTGTCTCGTCTCGACGGACTGGAAGTCCGTCGTACGATCGCTTGCTCGGCACGTCGTTGAAAAACAGCTGTGTCTCACCGGTCGGGCCTCCATCGCAGGCGACCCTTGTGAGGCCCGAGTGACCGGATCCGGCTATCGGCGAACGGTTGGGTCTTCTTCAACGGGTTGTTAGGATGAGCAGCAGCGATCTCCCATCAACGAAAGTTGCTTGGACCAGCACGTTAAGGTTGACTGACGGCTAGCCAGTTGACTCACTTAAACATTGTCTTTGGTTTCGGAAACCGGACAACGGAACCTCCCCATTTTCGCCGTCCCCCCCGTTCTCCCGCATCCCACCTCCAAATTCCCCAATCACCATGATCATCAGCACCCCTGCCGGCCCGGCCCGTTCCCGCTCGAATGCCGCCACTGCCATGCTCTGGCTGCTTGCCGCAGTGGTGCTGGCTAGCAGTTGCGGAAGGGCGTTCGCCCAGGATCCTGCCGCGCCAAACCCGGACGAGCACCCGTTTCAACGCAAGTTTCCGTTGAGAGAATTCCCGGCGGGCCTGGAGTGGATGAACACGCGGCCGCTCAAGCTGCAGAACCTGCGCGGCAAGTTCGTGTTGCTCGACTTCTGGACGTACTGTTGCATCAACTGCATTCACATTCTCCCCGAGCTGAAGAAGCTGGAGCAGAAATACGGCGATCAGCTGGTAGTGATCGGCGTGCACTCTGCCAAGTTCGAGACGGAGAAGAACACCAAGAACATCTCCGAGGCGATTCTGCGCTACGAGATTGAGCACCCGGTGATCAACGACAAGGATCACCTTGTTTGGCAGTCGTTGGGTGTGAGCAGCTGGCCCACGGTGATCCTGATTGACCCCGAGGGCAACGCCGTGTGGGGTCAGCGTGGCGAGATCAAGTCGACCGACGTCTCGCAGGTGCTCGACCGCGCCCTGCCCTACTATCGCAAGCAAAAGTTGCTGGACGAGACCCCGGTGCGGTTCGAGCTGCTCGCCTATGACGCGACGGAGACGCCCCTGCGGTTTCCCGGCAAGCTGCTGGCCGACGGGAAGGGGAATCGCCTGCTGGTGAGTGACAGCAACCACAACCGTATCGTCATCGCGAACCTTGCCGGCGAGCACCAAGCCACCATCGGCAGCGGCGCCATCGGGAAGGCCGATGGCGCCTTTGAAGCCGCCTCGTTCAACCATCCTCAGGGCATGGCATTGCACGAGGACACGCTGTATGTCGCCGACACGGAGAACCATTTGCTTCGCAAAGTCGATCTGAAAACCCGAAAGGTCAAGACGATCGCAGGAGTGGGCGAGCAGGCGAAGTTTCCCTGGCCGGGCCTGGACAAACTTCGCGACGAGCTTCCCGAACGCTGGGTGGGGGCGCCGTTGACGACCGCGCTAAATAGTCCGTGGGCGCTTTGGGTGCACAAGGACGCGCTATATATCGCGATGGCGGGTCCGCATCAGATCTGGAAAATGCCGCTGGACGAATCCGAGATCGGCCCCTACGCGGGCAGTTCGCGCGAAGACATCACCGATGGTCGACTGTTGCCGGAATTGCCTCCGCAACTGGGCCGCTTCTTTCCCGGCAGCACCGACGCCTCGGCCTTTGCGCAGCCTTCGGGACTGACGTCCGACGGCACTTGGCTCTATGTGGCCGACAGCGAAGGCAGTTCCATTCGAGCCGTGCCGTTCGATGGCAAGCAAACGGTGCGGACGGTGGTTGGCACGGCCGAGCTTGAAGGCAACCGGCTATTCACCTTTGGCGACGTCGATGGGCCACGTGACAGCGCGTTGCTCCAGCACGCATTGGGAGTCACTTACAGCGACGGAAAGATCTACGTGGCGGACACGTATAACAACAAGATCAAAGTCGTCGATGCCGAGTCCGGCGCGACGAAAACCTTGGCCGGATCAGGCAAGCCGGGCCGTGACGATGGCGCCTCCGAGGCTGCCACATTTGACGAGCCGGCGGGTGTTTCGTTCGCTGCCGGCAAACTTTATGTCGCCGACACGAACAACCATGCCATTCGCGTTGTGGATCCGTCAACCGGCGCGGTCTCCACACTGGAGCTCAAGGGCCTCGAGCCGCCGAAACGCGGCGACGAGCACGCCAAGCCCGAGTTCACTGATGCGGAGCAGGTCGCGTTGCCTCCAGCCACCATCGCCGCTCAGGACGGCAAATTGAAGGTTCGCATGCAATTGACCATGCCGCTCGGCTGGAAGCTGAATCCGCTGGCGCCTTGGGAATGCTGGGTTGAGGCGAAGGAGCCTAACGGGCCGGTCGCCCGTGCGGCCCTCGGTCACAAAGCCTTTGAAGGGGAGTCCGTGAAACTCGAGTTCTCGCTGGCGGTCTCGGGTGACGGTGAGCAAACCCTGGTCGTCTCGCTTCCCTACTACTATTGCTCTGACGGCGGTCTTTGCAAAGTTGGCAGCGTCGTTTGGACGGCGCCCGTGAAGATCGCGGCCGACGCCAAAGACAAGGAACTCGTGCTCCCGCTGAAGGTGAATTCGTTTTAGTTTCTTAGTTGGATGAGAGGCCGTTGGCTTTCGTCGGCTGCTACTGCCCCGTCAACACTAAAACGTTGGGTTAGTCGCCGTCCCAACCTCGTGGCTCGCCACGACTTCGCGAGTTCTCCAACCCCAAAACGAAGGCTTGACGGTCCACTACGTCGTTTCGTAGCGGTACAGATTCTGTGCCTGCGCGTCGCACAGTCCCACGTGGTTCCAAGGCCTGAGCCACTCGCGCAGCTCGGCTTCCAATTGTTCAATGGGCGGCGCTTGTCCCACGGATTCGCGCCATCGCGCAACGCTCTCGCGAAGTTTTTGATCGTCAGCGCATAAGAACCATGGACGCCGACCGGCGACGCGCGCCAGTTCGTAGCTTGTGGCGGCCGCGAAGTAGAGCATTGTGGCCGCGGCGAAGTGGCGAAAATCTCCCATGCACTGGTAGGCCGCACCGACAATTTCGTCGATCCATTCCAGTTCGATTTCCAGCCGCGTCGAATAGGCTTGCAGCCGCGCAGTGCGCTGCGATGCGGGGCCGAGCAACGCTTCCACCAGCGGTTCGATCCCGCACAGCGAGTGGGCGATCCCGGTGCTATGCAAGGGGTCGACCTGACCCGCTGCCGCTGGGAGCATGGCCCAGTCCGCGCCTGCGGCCGGCACGAGCAGTCGTTGTAGTCGCGGCGAGCGGCGCCAGCCGATCTCGTCAACCTCCTCTGCGTGATCGAACAAGCTCGCCAACTTGGCGTACGGCTGGAGGCGGCGCCGCCAATCCTGCAACGAGCAGACAGGTGAAGCGTGATGGTTCGTCGAGCGTTGGTGGAGCAGGCCGTCCACCCGCCCAACGCTGGTCGTGCTGTCGTCGAATCGCAAGAGCCATACCCAGCCGCCATCGACGAGATGGTGCTGCGCCGAAGCGTCGCAGGGAAAGGGGTGCGCCGCTCGCACCGGCGCAGGCAGCGCGTCGTTCCAAGCTCCCACGTGGCGCAGATGAGTGAAGCAAGCGGCTGTCTGAGTCTTCCACCAACGCGCCTGCGGTTGGGCTTCACCGGAAACATTGGCGCCGCCGGTGGCATCGATTAAGAACGAGGCGGTCACTTCGTCATCGGCGGACTCGCGACGCGTCCGTTGGTTTGCGGGGGAGTCTCCAGCCGCCGTCTTGTCTGCGCATGCCAATTTCAGGCTCCAGCCTTCACCACAGCGCGTCGCAGTCACCGAAACGCCGTCTTGCGCCAACGCGACAAGTTGTGCAGCTTTTTGAAACAGCCAATGATCGACATCCGCGCGATGCCAATGCAGATCGCCTCGCGCTGCATCGGGGTTGGCAGAGACCAGCAACTGGCTGGCAGGATCTCCGCAGTCTGGAGGCGGCGCCTGAGCACGATGATCGAAATACGCAAACCCTCGCTTGAGTCCGCATCGAACATCCGGCAAGTTTTGTTTCCAATCGCCGTACTTCGCCAGGTGGGCAAGCCATGGCAGCCCGTACTGCTCGGCCAGATCGCGCACTAGCAGCCCTGCAGTCGGAGTGGACGATTCGCCCACGGCAAAACGTGGATGGGTGAGGCGTTCGAACAACGCCACACGCCGTCCAGCCGCGGCCAAGATCGCCGCCGTCAAACTTCCCGCGAAACCGCCGCCGACAACGGCGAAGTCGAAGTGATTGGTGGCAGGCATATGTGATTTGAGGAGGGGATCAGACAATTGTCGGTTTTCACCTCGGTTCGTCGCATGAACGGCTGAAGGCCTTCCTCATCGTAGCCCGGGGCATCGCCCCGGGTTGTCGTCGGTTTTCACCTGGCGCATCGGCAAGCAATTCTCGCTTCCACCTGCTGAGAGAGGTTCATGCGATGCAGCCGATCGCGTCTCGCGTCAAAGCAGTGATCGCAGGCGGAAAATCGCTCCAGGTCCCAGAGGTCGATGAACACGCGTTGGCTGTCGACATCCGTGACGCCAAGAGCCTGATCGAATGCGTCCTCGCAAGCCGACAACGAGGGGGGCTCGAAATAACCGCCATCGCGCAAACGCTCCATGATCCCGTTCCCGCCGCGAACCGGCACAATGGCCACGCAACGGGCGCCACATTCAAGGGCAAACTCGACGGACCGAGTGGACCATTCGACGCCCGCTTGGTTGCTCATGCCCGGGGGACGCAGCAGCACAAACGATCGCACGGCGATATCCCATTCGCGCAGTCGCTCGACGGCCTTGCGATAATCGTCGAGCGTCATTCGTTTGTTGAGCCATTGCAGCGTCTCGGCGTGGGCGGTTTCCAAGCCGATGGCGACCTCCAACTTTCCGTGGAGCTGCTCGGCGAACTCCCGGCAAGCGACTCCACAAAACTTGGGGTGGTTTTCCACGATGACCGTCGCGTGGTTCTCCACGAGTGACGCGATCCGCGGGCGATCCGCCACGGGGATGGCTTTCGCGTCAAAGAAATTGCCGCTGTTGTAAAGTTTGACGTGGCGAGTGGGCGGCAATTGGCTCAATGCATGTCGAACTTGGTCCGGCACCGCACCGGCGGGAGTGGGATCGTCCAACGTGTTCCGCCACAGGTCGCACATCGCACATCGAAACGGGCATTCCCGATTGGTGAGCAACAACGTCGCCACCTGTTCCACCAGGCCCTCCGCAGTTCGCTCGGGTTCGACATAACTGGCGTAGGGCTCGCTTAGCGAGAGTGGATTTTTGGCGCCTCGCGCTGCCAGAATCTCGCTGTCGGTCAACCGAGGCAGTTGGCTCACGGCGAGGAAGTGGTGTTTGACGAGGTGTTTGAGGGTGACGCGTCCATGGCCCGCAGACGTTCGATAATCTTGGCCCGCCACGGATCGTCTTGCTCGATCAGATCGAAGGCAATTCGGTAGTCGTTGCGAGCGATCGCCAAACGGCCCTGCTGTTCGGCCTCGCGCGCCGAAAGGATGTGCTGACGCGCCTGTTCACGTCGCTCCGCCAATTCAAGTTGTCGCTGTTGCCTCAGCTGCGACAGGCTGCCCGCGGGCGCGTGCTCGCGAAACATGGCCGGTTGTTCGACAGGCGCGGGGCCCAGCTTGAGCGGCTGGGCCGTGGTTGGCTCCGTCGCTGGACTTTGCTCGGCAACTTGTGCTTGCGCGGCTAAGCTGCTGGGAGCTTGAGCAAGCTGCTGCTGCCAAGGATACGTCACCACTGGCGCGGCGTCGCCGACGACGGGAATGACGCCCGTCACAAAGGGCCGCAACGATCCGCTGAAGATGGCTCCGCTGCCGCCATTGGGCACCATCACTGTCGCGGACTCGCCCACGATGGAGCGGCTGCTGCCTTGGTTAAATCCGAAGCTCAAGCCTCCGTTGGGGCCGCCCACGCCGAAGGTTGCGCCAGCGTTAGGGTCGAATCCACCAAACGCCGGCGCCACGGCTCCGCCACCGTTGTTAAAGAAGAAGCCGCCTCTCGGCCCCGAACGGCCAAAGTTGAACCCGATGCCATGACTTTCATAGAAGCTGTCGCTGATACCCATCCTCGGCACGGTCACTTGGTTTTGCACCTGCGCTGAAGCGGGTTTGGCCGCGGCGAATAGGACGCTCGCCAGGGTCGTAAAAAAGGCCGCGGTGGCCCCGGGCCAACTGCGTATCCATTCGGTTTCGCGCATTTCCAAATCCCTCCCCCGATTGTGGTTCACCGCGAGCGGTGCAGATCCGGGCGGCAACGAAGGTGATTGTAGCAGCCTGTCGACAAAGCCCCAAAAGGAAACCCGAAGCGTAAGCGAGGGATCGGAACCGAGATTCGGATCGACTTCAAAAGGAAACCCGAAGCGTAAGCGAGGGATCGGAACCGAGATTC
>JAGQPF010000536.1 GCA_020426845.1 Planctomycetales bacterium | reverse complement strand
CGGCGTCTCGGCAGCACGACAGATCTCCGTCGATATTCAAAGTGGCAATGGCTTGAGCGCGCCAAGCGGACTGACGGCGATTGCCGCCGATGGGCAGGTCAGCCTGAACTGGGACCCCGTCAGTGGGGCGAGTGGCTACGACTTGTATTGGGCGACGAGCAGCGGTGTTACGCCGCAAAACGGCACGAAGATCGGTGGCGTGAGTTCGCCCTATCTGCACAGCGGGCTGAACAACGGCGCGACGTATTACTATGTCGTCGTGGCGACCAGCAGCGCTGGGCAAAGTCCGGCATCAGCGGAGAGCTCAGCGATGCCGAGCGGCACGCCCGACACCACGGCACCGACGTTTGCCGGGGTCGGCTCGGCGGTGGCGCTCAGTGCCACGCAGATCGCGTTGTCTTGGTCGGCGGCATCCGATGACCGCAGCGCAGCCAACAAACTGCGCTACCGGGTGTTCGTTTCGAGCTCACCGGTGATCAACTTCGGCGCGCCAACGACAACGACGCCCGCTGGCGCGACGTCGCATACGGCAAGCGGGCTGAGCAGCGAGACGACCTATTACGTCGCCGTGCGCGCGGTGGACGAAGCCAACAACGTCGATGCAAATCAGCAGGTCGTCAGCGTGACGACGCCCGCCAGCGGAAACGGCGGCGGACCGACCGGCCCATTTGGCAGCAGCGTCGGCATGACGGCGAACAACTTCACGATCACCGACTGCAACAACACGCCGTTTGACCTACACAGCCAGTACAACCAGTACGATGGCATCGTGATCCTCTTCAACTGGATGGGGTTCACCTGAGGCTACTGTAAAGCGGCCAGCCGGTGGCTGACCGACGTCGTGCGAGCCAACTATCCGACCATCAAGGCGCTGGAGATCAAGAAGGCAACGTTCAATCAACCGATCAGTCAGAGCGAGTGCAACCAGTGGGTCAGCCAGTTTAGCGCAACCCATACACTGCTCCGTGACAACGGCAGCGCACTCTCCGGACTCAACGGCAAGACCTATGACGTGCTGATCCTCGACCGCCAATTGAAGGTCGTCTGGCGCAGCTATCCGCTGTACTCCTCCTCGATTCAAGCCCAGGCGCGAGCCGAGCTGGACAAGCTCGTTCAGTAAAGGCAGGCTTTGGGCAGCGGCAGGCCTGTTTCCAGCTGGACCGTTCGGCGCTTGCGCTGGGCGCGAGGGACGTGGCTAGTGAAACCTCGGTCGGCCGGCCCGCGAGCGGGCCTGCCCAATGAAAATCCGTGCAATTCCATCCGATAGCAGCGGCACGAACCCTGCATTCCGCATCGGTCACTATGATCAGCCATCGATGGGTTATCAAACTCGCCCTCACGCTTGTCATTACAGCTCCCGGTGCGGCGTCGGCCAAACTGGGCTTTGCCGTTTGGCGGCGTCCGGTCGTCGCGACACAGCTCTCGGCAGCCGAAGCGATGACGAAACAGCCGGTTCAAGCAGCTCGCCAGCGGTTCTTGCAGGTCTACCAGCTGTTGCAGCGCGAGCATCTCGCCCTCGGCGGACTCGTCGTGCCGCGCCAGCAGCGGCTGG
>JAGQPF010000535.1 GCA_020426845.1 Planctomycetales bacterium | reverse complement strand
TCTCCCGGTGGGGCCGGAAGACGAAACCGTCGGAGCGCCAACACAGATGGGAGTGTTCGAGGATTCAGCCCAATGACGAACAAAAATCCCAGAACGAGGACGCTGCCAGTCGCCTGCTATGCAGTGGCACTCATCATCAGCTTCCAGTGGCGTTTCCCTGCACCATCATTACCCACAGTCTGTCCAGACGTAGGATCAGGCGGGCTGCCGAGCAAAGCGACTGCCCCACATGCGGAGTGAATCTTGGCAGAGTGTCGGCCAAACTTGCCGACGACCAACGGCGTGAACACGTCTCCCGTTTACTCCGCCAGAACCCGGGAGTGAAAATCCGGCTTTCACTTCACCTCGACGCAGTGTGTCGTGCATGCGGAGAATCGCTCGGTTTTTGCACGAAGACGTAAGCGTTTGCGCCAACGAAGGCGATCCCCCCAACCTCGCTGATGACACTCGCTGATGACACTCATGCCGAATGACCCAAAAATCAACCCACACTTCCCGCAGCCAAACGCGGACCAGCCGGTACACGATGCCGCTGGCAATGATCCCGCGGAGCTCGAGCGACTCCTGAACGCAGACCCTGCACGACGAGATGAACCGGGATGGTTTGGGAGATTGCCCATCCACGCTGCGGCAGACAAGGGAAATGCCGCGAGCCTACAACTCCTCTTGGCATCCGGGGCCAGCGCCGTCGCAAAAGAAGGGCTACACCAGCAAACACCATTGCATTTCGCAGTCGGCGCAGACTCCCTGGCGTGCGTCAACCTGCTCCTTCAAGCAGGGAGTGACGTCAACGCAACCGATGCACGGGGCGAGACCCCGATCTTCTATGCACAATCACGAAGTGTCATCGAGCGGCTGGCGGACGCCGGGGCAAAATTGGACGTCTATTCAGATCGAGGGCAGTACGCCTTTCAATACTGCGCAGCCTACATTCGCTCCATTGAGGTGATGCAATTTTGGCTTGAGCATCGCGTCGACCTGAATCATTGCCCCAACTTCGGATGGCCTGCCCTGAACGCACTTTGCGGCATGGTGTACACCCCCAGTGAAGTTAATGACTACAAGCGTGAGCTCGCATTGCTTGATCTGTTTGTCGAGCATGGAGCCAACGTTTCGCTGCTTGACAAATGCGGCAACTCGGCCTTGTTCGATGCCTGTATCAATCGTCACTTCCCGCTGGCCGACAGACTTCTGCAGCGCGGAGCGGATCCCAATCAGTCCTGTCGATCCGGCGACACACCACTGCATGCCGCCGTGTTTCGCAAGCACGAAGAGCTGGCGAGGCTGCTCCTGGACCATGGAGCAGATGTCAACGCACTGAATCGACATCATCAAACTCCATTTGACATTTGTCCCGATGACTCCATCCGCCTCTTGCTCACCTCGCAACACAGGCCGGTTGAAAGACCGACGCCCACACCGGAAGAATGCATCGAACGCCTGCGAATGATTCCGAGATTTCGCCACACCGTTGCTGAAACCTGCACGGAGGAAGAGATCTCTGGCCTGGAAAGACAATTGGGAGTTCCCTTTCCTTCCGCCTATCGGCGTTTTCTCACTTTGTTTGGCCAAGGCTTCGGCGACTTTATGACGTCGGATCGCTGGACTTTTCAGCTCAACGATCTCCCCGAGATTGGTCGCGACGCTGAGTATGACGAATACTGCGATCTGCCTGACAACTACTTCGTCTTCGCGGATCGGAGTGGCTGCTTCTGGGTGTACTTTATTGCGGATGGCAAGTCGGATGACCCTCCCGTGTTCGCATTCTCTGACGGACAAGAGAGAGAGGCCCGCAGGATTGCGGAATCGATTTGGCAGTTTGTCGAGTCGTTGGTTGTCGACTACGAGCTGTGGTCGGAGAACGAGATCGAATGACTGAGGTGCAAGCGTGAAGATTACCGTCCCCAAACTCTCACTCGTCGTCCTCATCGGTCCGAGCGGGTCGGGGAAGAGCACATTCGCCCGGAAGCACTTTTTGCGGACCGTGGTGCTGTCGTCGGATGTCTGCCGGGGACTCGTCAGTGACGACGAGAACAACCAGGCAGCCACCAACGATGCGTTCGAGGTCTTGCATTTCGTCGCCGCCAAGCGGCTTGCTCGCGGGCATTTGACCGTCATTGACGCCACCAATGTCCAGTCGGAAGCGCGGAGGCCACTGGTGCAGTTGGCAAGGCAGTACCACTGCTTGCCGGTTGCCGTTGTGCTGAACCCGCCCGAGTCGGTTTGCCTCGAGCGCAATCGAGAGCGGGACGACCGCGCGTTTGGTCCTCACGTGGTGCGACAACAACGGTCGCAACTTCGTCGCTCCATCAAGGCCCTGAAACGAGAGGGTTTCCGACACGTCTTCGTGATGGATTCCGTCGAAGCGATCGACTC
>JAGQPF010000534.1 GCA_020426845.1 Planctomycetales bacterium | reverse complement strand
CACCCGATCGACGCTTTCATCGATGCCAAAATCAGCGCTGCGCTGCAGGCGTCGGCCGGTGTGGGTCGGCAACAGGCAGAGCACTTTCACGCCAAGGTGCTGCCGATTCTGCGAGAGAACTGTTTTCGCTGTCATGGCGAGAAGGACAAGGGCGGGTTGAAACTCGACTCGCGCGCCGCCGCATTGAAGTCCGGCGAATCGGAGTCGCCCGCCGTGGCGCCCGGCGATCCGGACGCGAGCGAACTGATCGCCCGCATCCGCACGAGCGACGAGTCGTTGCGTATGCCGCCGACCGGCAAGCCGCTCGAAGCCGCACAAATCACGCTATTGGAGCAATGGATCAAGAGCGGCGCCGAATGGCCGTCGCCACCGCTGGACCCCGCCGATGTCGCGTACGCGCCGTTGCTGGACGACGCCGCCTTCCTGCGGCGCGTCTACCTGGACACGGTCGGTGTGCCGCCGAGCGGTCAGGAATGGCTGGGTTGGCTTGGCTCGGAATCCCAAGCCAAGCAACTCAATCGAGAGCAGGTTGTCGAGCAACTGCTGCAGGACGAGCGGATTGCGGACCACTGGGTCAGCTATTGGCTCGATCTGCTGGCCGAAAATCCAACGTTGCTCAATCCCGCGCTCAACAGCACCGGGCCGTTTCGCTGGTTTCTCTATGACTCGCTGCGAGACAGCAAGTCGTTCGACCGCTTGGTGACCGAGCTGATGATGATGCGCGGCGGACCGCACGATGGCGGCAGCGCCGGATTTGCGATGGCCGCCGAAAACGACTCGCCATTTGCCGCCAAGGGGCACATCGTCGCCTCGGCGTTTCTCGGCATTGAACTGCAGTGCGCTCGTTGTCATGACTCGCCCTATCACAGCACGACTCAGAAGGACCTCTATTCGTTGGCTGCGATGATGGATCGCAAGTCGACGACGGTTCCGGCGACCAGCCGCGTTCCGGTCGCGTTTTTCGAAAAGAACAAGTCGCGCGAGTCGCTGATTCGCGCGACGTTGAAGCCCGATGAGCCGGTTGCGCCCAGCTGGCCGTTTGCTGTGGCCACGGGAGTCGAAGATGGCCCCGACATCGATCGTCTGATGCAAACTCCAAGCGACTCGCGCGAGCGGCTGGCGGCGCTGATCACCTCGCCGCAAAACGAGCGCTTCTCGCGAGTGATCGTCAATCGGCTCTGGAAACAGTTGCTCGGCGCAGGGCTCGTCGAGCCCGTGCACGACTGGGAGGGCCAGACGGCGAGCCATCCGGAGCTGCTCGACTGGCTGGCGCAGGAATTTGTCAGCCACGACTACGATCTAAAACACGTGTTGAGGCTGATACTCACCAGCAGTGCGTATCAGCGGGCCGCGCGAGGGGCGAATCGCGAAGCCCCGCCCACGCAGCGTTTCTTCCAGGCGCCGGATCGCCGTCGCTTGTCCGCCGAGCAGATTGTCGACTCGCTGCATACGGTGACCGGCGCCCGGCTCGATGTCGAGGAGTTGACGTTCGTGCACGATGGCCGGCGTCCGATCAGCAACCGCCTGACGCTGGGACGCCCCCGGCGGGCCTGGATGTTCGCCGATCTGCGTAATGAGCGTGATCGCCCCAGCCTGTCCCTGCCACGGGCGCGGACCGTGGCGGACGTGTTGGAGGCGTTTGGTTGGAGCGGCTCGCGACAGAAACCTGTCACGGAACGCGACGCCGAGCCGAATCTGCTGCAGCCGGGCGTGCTGGCCAACGGCGCGTTGACCATGACGCTCACCCGCGCCTCCCTCGGCAGCGAATTGGCGCAACGGGCCGTGGACGCGGAATCCCCCGAGGCGCTGACGGAGGAGCTGTTTGTTCGCGTGCTCTCGCGGCGTCCAACGCCGGACGAGTTCGCCGCATTCTCGACGGCCTTGAAGGTCGGTTTTCGCGATCGCCTTGTCGCGGCCGATCAGGTCCAGCCGCCCGCATCGCCGCCGGCATTGCCGCTGGTGACTTGGTTCAACCACTTGCGGCCTCGCGCCAATGAAATTCAACAAGAGCTGGAGCGACGCGTGCAGCTCGGGCCGCCGCCCGACCCGCGGCTCGAAACCGCCTGGCGGGAGATCTACGAGGACGTCGTCTGGAGCCTCGTCAACCATCGCGAATTCGTCTGGATGCCGTAGGTCGAGGAAGAAATTCGGGAATCCGCGACACATTCGACGCCTTGGCGCAATTAAGTACCCGATGCAGGCCCCTTCATGAGCGATATCCCTCGCTGACGCAGAGGGATACTCACTGCTTATCCCTCGCTTACGCTTCGGGTTACCTTAACCCTCGCTGACGCAGCGGGATGGTCACTGCTTATCCCTCGCTTACGCTTCGGGTTACCTTAACTTCCTAACACGGCCTCCTAAGGCGAGGAGTTCGCGGATGCCCTCTACCGAAGCTCGCGACAGGGAAATCGTTGCGGGCCTGCGGCGGGGGGCAGCGTCGGCCTGGGCGGCGCTGTGCGACGCGTATGGCCAGCGCGTCTGGAGACACTTGGCGCGGATTGCGGGCGGCGACTCTCATCGGCTCGCCGATCTGTTTCAGGAGACCATGCTGGCGGTCGCGCGAGCCGGGCCGCAGCTGGCGGAGGACACCAAGCTCTGGGGCTGGCTTAGTCGCGTTGCGCATAACCAAGCCGCATTGCATTGGCGCAAGCACTACCGGCAGCTGGAGACGTTGAATCGCGCGACGCT
>JAGQPF010000056.1 GCA_020426845.1 Planctomycetales bacterium | reverse complement strand
GTCCCTCTCGGCGAACTCTCTGTGTGGTTAGTCCCTGGCCAGCTTGCGGATACGACGCCGCCAAAAAGAGGACGCGGCCAATAAGAGGACGCGGCCAAAAGAGAGCCGACGCGAGAGTCTGGCGTTAACCACTCGGTCGGCGAATTCCGCAAACTGAAAAAGCTCCCCCGGTAGGACTCGAACCTACGACAAGGCGGTTAACAGCCGCCTGCTCTACCAACTGAGCTACAGGGGATCGGAAAAGGAATAATTTATGGTATCGGTTTTCTTGCCGCAAGCCGTGAGGGGAGAATTTCCGTTTTCTCCGGCACGGCTACCCCGGTTTGCCTTCAAGTTGCCTCCAAAGGAGAGAACAGCGGGCCGGCAGGGGATCAGGAGCATCAGTCCCGCGGGGCGCGGGCCACGGGGCGCGGGCCCGTCGCTAGGAGGCGGTGCGGAGCTTCTCCATGCGGACGGAGTTGCCGAGGTCGTTGAACTCGACGGTGTTCATGAAACTTCGCATCAGCATCAGGCCGCGGCCCGAGGGGAGCTCGAGATTCTCGTCTTCCGTGGGGTCGGGCACGTCATCGGGCTCGAAGCCGGGGCCCTCGTCCGTGATCTCGATGACCATGCGGTCGGTCGCCAGTCGCGAGACCACCTCGACCATCTTGCTATTGTCGAGCTGATTGCCGTGCTTGATGGCGTTCATCAACGCCTCCTCCACCGCCATGTGCACGCCGAACATGTCGTGGTCGCCCCACTGGTTGTCGGCCAACCGAGCCAGCAGTTCGTCGAGCACCCGCTTGGCCTCGGCCGTGTCCGTCGGAAACTTGTGGCTGTTCGACCAGATCCAGGGATTGTTCATTGATTTTGCCGTCGTACTCATCGACCAATTCTCCACCGTCGCGCAGCCCGACTCTTTCGACGGCTGACGACGCCCCTCTTTGGATCGTCCACCGCCCGATCACTCGAGTGGTGAAATAAGATAAGACCGAAAAGGAAAGCAAACAGCGTGCCAGCGTCCCCCGCAAGCAGGAGGCCGTTGAACAAGCCCTGATCCGGCAATGTTTTTTCGCAGTGAAGGCAGTCTCGATTGCCAGTTGGGTCTTTTTCAACAGGCTGCTCGTCCTCCAGAAGAGGTGCGCAACGTCCGACTGGGTTGGGCCACGGACCCGCTATTGGTGAATGCTAGTAAATCAGGCAAATTGCGTCACTAGCACGGGCAGGGGGGACGCAAGCCGCATTCCAAAGCCATAGCGGCCGTCAAGCAGCCGTTAGTCGCCACCTGCGACTCGTAAAGGCACCCGAACCGACGATAACCGTCCCCCGACGGGCCGCATTCTTCACGGGATTCAAACATTTGCCGAGTCGGAAACATTCGGTCACACAAAGTTGGAGGCCGCCGGGCTCGACGAGCCGAAGGTCGCCCCAAGGCATGGTCCCCGGACATCATGATCGCCATCCTGGACGTCGTGGTCATCCGCCCGGTTGACGAAACGAACGCTTGTCCAGCTGGTGGTAATTCATCTTCCGCAGCAATGTGCGACGACTGATCCCAGCCTGCTCGGCCGCTGCGGCAATTCGGCCGTGGTGCTCCGTCAACACCGCGACCAAGTAGGCTCGCTCTCGCTCCTCCACCAAGCGTCTCAGTTGCTCCTCCAGCGGCAGCGACGTGTCGATCGCCGCTGATTCGCCGCGATGCTCCGTGGCCGCTGCCCGCGTGCCGCCGTCGCTTAGCGTTCGAAAGTCCGCCGCCTGCAAAGCGTGCGACGGTCGCGCCAGCACCAGGCGTTCGCTGAGGTTCTCGAGTTGACGCACGTTGCCCGGCCAGTCGTGAGCCAACAGCGCGTCGATGAAGCTGTCGGTGAACGTCGGCGGGGAGAGCCCGTAGTGCTTCGCCAACTGCTTGGTGAAGTGGCCGAACAAAAACAGGATGTCCTCGGGACGTTCGCGGAGCGGCGGGAGGCTCATGCGGATCACATCGAGTCGGTAGAACAGGTCCTCGCGAAACGCTCCCGCTCGAACCGCCTCGTCGAGCGGGACGTTGGTTGCCGCGACCACTCGCACATCGACCACTTGCTCAGTCAGGCTGCCGACCGGGCGGACGCGACGCTCCTGCAGCATCCGCAGCAAACTCTGCTGCGCCTCGGGCGCCATGTCGCCCACCTCGTCCAGAAACAGCGTACCGCGGTTGGCGTGGGCCACGAGGCCTCGCTTGGCGCGGTGGGCGCCGGTGAACGCGCCTTTTTCGTGGCCAAACAGCTCGGAGTTGATCAATTCCGGCGGGATGCTGGCGCAGTTGGCGGCCACGAAGCGACCGGCGCGACCGGAACGGCGATGCAGCGCCCGCGCCAGCAGCTCCTTGCCCGTGCCCGTCTCGCCAACGATCAGGACCGTCGCGTCGGCCGGCGCCACACGACTGCAGAGCTCGAACAGATCCCACATTCGCTCGCTGCGGCTGAGCATCGATTCGAACCGCGCGCCGCGATTCCGCTGGCGGCCGAGCGGGGAGAGCCGTGGCAACAGCCGCTGCTCGTCAAGCGTCTCGCGCACGACGTCGGCCAGCCGCTGGGGAGCGCGGCTGACCACGACGTCCTTCGCGCCGGCCCGGAAGAAGTCGCGAACGGCGGACGCCTTGGCCTGCGGGGCCCAGATGACCACGTCAGGCAGCGGTCGCTCGCGCCGCAGCTGCCGCGCGACCTCGACGATCGCCTGCGTTTCCTCGGGCAGTGCGTGCAACAGCAGCAGTCGCGGGTGCCGCGGGCACTCGCTCGTCAGCAGGCCGGCCGGCGACCTCACGGTTTGTACATCAGCGTCGAGATCGCCGAGTGCTCGGCGGGCGTCCTTGTCGGGCAGGTACGCGAGAACCAACGGGCGTTGCGCAGCCGCTGGACGAGTTGAGGTTGGGGGCACGGCAAACCTCCGTGGTGCGCGAGCGTGAAGTCGAGCTCGCCTGAACGGTACGACAGACTTTCCCTCCGTCAACAACACCCTGCGTAGGACGGACTTCCAGTCCGTCGTTGCGACCAGAAGGCTCTCGACGGACGGGAAGTCCGTCGTACGCGTTGCAGGCTGCCAGCGCTGCCAGCCTGCAGCCCAAATCGTCACAGGCAGGCAGCCTGTGCCACTTGTTTGAAGGTTAAGGAACCGCCGCGCCGATCCGGTCGCCGCGCGATTCGCGCACGGTGCGATGCATTCCAGTAAGCGGCTCGATGGTCGCTTGGCGGCCCGCCTGGCTGCCAGGCGACCACCGGCCAATCCCCGCCCCGCGAACCATCGGCCCAAGTGCGGCCCGACGAATGAGTCACGGCTGTCCCATTGTAACCCGCGACAGCCAGATGAGACAACCGTGTCCCACTTTAGGGACAGCAGTGTCCCGCAGTCGCAGCGAGTGCCCGCTATCTGCGCACGGCGCGCCGTTTGCTTCCGATGCATGGAACGAGTTTGTCGGATCTTCGAACGCCCGCTGCCGTCGTCCCTCTTCCCCATCATCTCCCCAGCAACGCTCCCCCGCCCTGCCCCTCACACCTCAACTCTTCAATAGCTCCATCTTGCTATCACACGTCGTGTTGACGTGCTGCACCACCCGGACGCCAAGGAGGAATCAATGAACGTCTCAATGCCCGACGAGCTGGCAACGACCGCCGACACCGCCCTCGAGTCCGCGCCGCCGCGGCAAGGATTGAAGGTCGCGTTGATCAGCCTGCACGGACTGATTCGCGGCCACGCCCCGGAGCTGGGGCGGGACGCCGACACCGGCGGCCAGATCAAGTACGTGTTAGAGCTCGCACGCGAGTTTGCGAGGCAGCCGCAGGTCCGCGAAGTGGAATTGCTGACGCGGCAGATCGTCGACCCCAAGCTGGACGCCGACTACGCCCAACTCGAAGAGCCACTGGCCGCCAACGCGAAGATCGTGCGAATCGCGTTCGGCCCGAAACGGTATCTCCGCAAAGAGTCGTTGTGGCCGTACCTGGAAATGTTTATCGACCAAGCGCTGGCGCATTTCAAACGCAATGGCCTGCCCGATGTCATTCATGGCCACTACGCCGACGCCGGGCTGGCGGGCGCCCAGTTGGCGAGATTGCTGCACATTCCGTTCGTGTTCACGGGTCACTCGCTAGGCCGCGTCAAACGACAACGATTGTCGCTGGGCCATGCCGACACCGCAGCGCTGGAGCGGAAGTACAAGTTCACTTCGCGCATCGAGGCCGAGGAAATCGCGCTCGAGACGGCCGCGATGGTCGTGACCAGCACCAACCAAGAAGTGCAGCAGCAGTACCAACTTTACGATCATTACGTGCCCGGTCGGATGGAGGTGATTCCACCGGGGGTCGACCTTTCGTCCTTCTCGCCGCGCCCGGCCGACTGGCCACGTCCGGCGATTGCCGACGAGCTCGCAAGGTTTCTGCGCGATCCCGACAAGCCGATGATCCTGACGCTCGCGCGGCCTGACGAACGGAAGAATCTCGAGAAGCTGGTCGAAGTCTATGGCCGCAGTCCGCAGCTTCGCGAGCTCGCGAATCTCGTGCTCGTCATGGGCACTCGCGACGACCTCCACGAACTGCCGAGCGGGCAGCGAGCCATCGTGACGCGGGTGCTGCAACAGATCGACAAGCACGACCTGTACGGCCAGATTGCCTACCCCAAGACGCACTCCCCGGACGATGTGCCCGAGCTGTACCGGTTGGCCGAGTCGCTGCGCGGCGTATTTATCAATCCTGCTTTGACCGAGCCGTTCGGTCTGACGCTGCTGGAGGCCGGCGCCACGGGCCTGCCGATCATCGCCACCAACGACGGCGGGCCGCGCGACATCATCGCCAATTGCCGCAACGGCTTGCTGATCGACCCGCTCGACGACGAGGCGATTGAGCACGCTCTGCTTCGTGCATTGACCGAACCCGAGCAATGGTCCGAGTGGTCTCGCAACGGCATCGAAGGCACTCGGCGTCACTACTCCTGGAGCAACCACGCCAATCGCTACTTGCGCGATCTGCACGACATCGTGGCTCACTCCGAGGCGCCCGTGCTCAAGCAGCGACAGCGTCCGCGGCGCTTGCCCGAGTTCGACCGGCTGATCGTCACCGATCTGGACAACACGCTGACCGGAGACGATGCGGCGCTGGCGGCGTTCATTGAACTGCTGCAGAACCACGAGCACGTCGGCTTCGGCATTGCCACTGGACGGCGTCTGGACAGCGCTCTGGCGTTGATCGACGAACTGGGGTTGCCACGTCCCGACTTGATCGAGACGGACTGCGGCACACAGCTGCACTACGGCAAGCATCTGACTCCCGACCGCAGTTGGCGAAAGTCGATCGGCTACGCCTGGCGCCCGGACGAGGTGCGCCGCGTGCTCGATCCGCTGCCGGGATTTTTCCCGCAGAGCGAAGCCCATCAGTCGGAGTTCAAAGTCAGCTACGAAGTGGACGGAAAGCTCTATCCAACTCCGGCGAAGATTCAGAAGCTGCTCCGCGAGGCGGGCGTCCGTGCTAGAGTTGTGATGTCGCTCGGCATGTATGTCGACGTGTTGCCTGTCCGCGGCGGATCGGAGTTCTCGCTGCGGCACGTGCTGTGGAAGTGGGGCTTCGCCCCCGAGCACGTGTTGGTCGCGGGCGACTCGGGCAATGACGCCGGAATGTTGCTGGGCAGCACATTGGGCGTGGTGGTCGGCAATCACAGCGACGAGCTGGAAAAGCTACGGAACTCGCCACGCGTATACTTCTCCGACGCCTGCCACGCGGCCGGGATCCTGGACGGCATCGAGTACTACAACTTCCTGGACAAGATCGTCATCCCCAATGATCGGATCGAGTGACAACGGCAAGCCCGACGACATTCCGTTCAAGGCGGAGCTCACGCTGCGGCGACTGCGTCCCCGCCTGGATGAGATCTGGCGCGAGGCCGACGTATCCAAACGGCGGCGCCAAGAATTTGACACTCGGCTGGAGACGCATTGGGCGCCGCTGTTCCGACTGCTCTATCAGCTATACGGCAGCCGCTACGACTTTTTCTATCATGTCGAGCAGGTGCTCCACACCGCCGCGTCCGCCTGGGCAGCGCGGCCCGAGTCGCTCTGCGAAGTCGACCGGCAGCACATCAACGAGCCCGACTGGTTTCAGTCGGAGCGGATTGTCGGCGGCGCGCTCTACGTCGACCTGTTCAGCGAGAATCTCTGCAAGGCGCGGCAGCACATCCCCTACTTCGTCGACCTGGGGCTGACCTACTTGCACCTGATGCCGCTGTTCGCGGTGCGCCCGGGGAATAACGACGGCGGCTATGCGATCAGCAATTACCGCTCGGTCGATCCACGGCTGGGGACGATCGACGATCTGCGCCAGCTCGCGAGCGACCTGCGCGCGGCGGGCATCTCGCTGGTGCTCGACTTCGTTTTCAACCACACGGCGGATGATCACCAGTGGGCACAGCGCGCCCAGGCCGGAGAGCGCGAGTACCAAGACTTTTACTATATGTTCCCCAGCCGAGAAGTGCCCGAGCAGTACGAGCGCACGCTGCGGGAGATCTTTCCCACCGTCCGCCGGGGCAACTTTACGTGGCACGATGGCATGCGCCGGTGGGTCTGGACCACGTTCAACAGCTTTCAATGGGATTTGAATTACGGCAACCCGGCCGTGTTCCGGGCGATGCTCGACGAGATGCTGTTTCTCGCCAACGTCGGCGTCGACATCCTGCGTCTCGACGCGGTCGCCTTCATTTGGAAGCAGATGGGCACCAGCTGCGAGAACTTGCCCGAGGCGCACGCGGTGATTCAGGCCTTCAACCATGTCGCCCGCCTATCGGCGCCCAGCTTGTTGTTCAAGTCGGAGGCGATCGTGCACCCCGACGAAGTGGTGCGGTACATCGGCCCCGACGAGTGCCAGATCTCGTACAACCCCACGTTGATGGCGCTGCTCTGGGAATCGCTGGCCACTCGCAGAACCGACTTGCTGGTGCAGACGCTGAGCCATCGGCACCGCTTGCCCGAGGGCACTGCCTGGGTGAACTACCTTCGCTGTCACGACGACATCGGCTGGACCTTCGACGATCTGGACGCCGCCGCGATTGGCATCAACGCTCGCGACCATCGCCGATTTCTGAATGACTTTTACACGGGCCAGTTTCCCGGCTCGTTCGCCCGCGGCATTCCGTTCCAGGAGAACCATGCGACAGGCGACATGCGGATCTCCGGCACGATGGCGTCACTGGCGGGGCTAGAGCAAGCGGTGGAGTCCGACGATGAAACGAAGAAGGAACTCGCCGTGCGGCGGATGATGCTCTTGCACGGCATCACGCTCAGCATCGGCGGCATCCCCCTGCTCTATTTGGGCGAGGAATGGGGCATGCTGAACGACTACGACTTCGCGCTCGATCCGGCCAAAGCGGGCGACTCGCGTTGGATCCATCGCCCTCGCATGCAGTGGGATTACCTCGACGAGCTCAACGACACGATTGGCGGCACCGGCTCAATTCGCAGCCGGATTTTCAAGTCCACGCAGCGGCTGATCGCGCTTCGCAAACAGTTGCCCGCGCTGGCCGGACAGGCCATGGAGCTGGTGTCGACCGACAACTCGCACACGCTTGGCTACGTGCGAAAGCGCGACGGGCACCGAGTCGTCGTGCTCGCCAACTTCTCGGAAACGACTCAGTCGGTTGATGGCAACAAACTGAGAACCGCAGGCATCGGGCGATTCTTCGAGGACGTCATCCGACAGCAAACTTACTCAACCTCGGAAAACGTGCAATTGGAACCGTATCAGATCCTGTGGCTGCAACGCACTTGACCGACGGCAACGTCGGGCCTTTGCCAGCGCCCCGCCGCAAGGAAGTCCGCTCCAGCCGCTTGCTCCAAGTTCCGATCTCCGTTGCCCCCGCTGCCCCTTGTTCCAGTGTCCCATTGCCCTCCTTCACTTCAAGTTCGACAGCATGGATCGCTTACACGCCGACCGCGCCTCCGCCAGGAATGAGCAAGCGGCGTTGCGCGTGCTTTCCACTGACTTGGACGGGACCTTGATTCCGCTGCCCGAGCACGGGGAAAACTCGCGCGACTTGAAGCAGCTCGCGGACGAGATCGCAACTCACCGCCTCACGCTGGTCTATGTCACCGGCCGGCACTTCGAGTCGGCTCGTGGTGCAATGGCCGAGCACGGCCTGCCCGAGCCGGACTGGCTGATCTGCGATGTCGGCACCTCCATTTTCCGACGCTCCGCAGTGGAGGGCTACATCGAGGCCCAAACTTACCTTCACCACCAGACTGCCATTCTCGCGGGTTACGCAATCGAACAATTGCAGCAACGCCTTTCCTCGATCGACGCCCTGACGCTGCAGGAGCCGGAGAAGCAAGGAAGATTCAAGCTGAGCTACTATGCGGATGCCAAACGCCTCGACGAGCTGGCCAGCGAGATTCGCCGACGACTCGACGAGACCAAGGCGCCGTTCACGTTGATCGAGAGCGTCGACCCATTCAACGGCGACGGCTTGCTCGACCTGTTGCCGCGCGGCGTCTCCAAAGCCTATGCGCTCCGCTGGTGGGCCGAGCAAACCGATCGCGTTCGCGAATCGATTGTCTTCGCGGGCGACTCGGGGAATGACTTGGCGGCGCTGAGCGCAGGATACTGCGCCATTGTGGTGGGCAACGCCGATCGCTCGCTGGCGGCCCGCGCCACCTCCGAGCACCTCGAACAGGGCTGGCTCGATCGGCTCTACCTAGCGCAGGCCCATGCGACGAGCGGCGTGCTGGAAGGCTGGAGGTGGTTTCGGAATGCACAACGGAAAGGTTGAGGCAGCGATCCTGCGAAAGGGCGAACGAGTCATTCGCAGCGGGTAGGTCGACCGCGACGTCGTGCCTTCCGTCGTTTACCACGCTAGTCCCGGGAAAACCCTGGCCTTCAAGAGTCGTGGTGGGAGTTGCCGGATGGCGCGGTCTGACGCCATGGGCACAGATGCCCCCGCCAGAGCAGGGCAACTGGAGGCCTTGTCGCCAAAAACCGATATCTCCGAGAGCGTCGCCTCGGTATACTGACTTTGCCCGCCGGCGGCGTTGCCGCTCCCCTTGGCCACCGGTCCTCGACGCTCGAGTTCCCGGCCGATCCTTCCTCCCACCCCTGACATGGTATGGCAGCCCACCCCCGTTGCTCTGGACCTGTTTCCTCTCGACGTGGTTTTCTCACCGCGGGCGCCGTGGGGGTTGGCGGACTTTCGCTCACGGACGTGATGCGTCTGCGTGCCGAGGGCGGCGAGTCGGCGATGCCGGACACGTCGCTCATTTTCATTTGGCTGCCGGGCGGGCCTCCGCATATGGAGACCTACGATATGAAGCCGGACGCGCCGCTGGACTACCGCGGCTTGTTCCGACCGATTCGCTCGAATGTGCCGGGCATCGATGTCTGTGAGCTGCTGCCCCTGCACGCTCAGTGTGCGGACAAGTTCAACCTGATCCGCTCGGTGGCCCACCAGTTCGCGGACCACGGTGGCGGCCACAAACGGTTTCTGACGGGCCGCGATCCGGCGACGCCCACGGGTTTCGTGAACGACGCTCCTGCGGTCGGCTCCATCGTGGCCAAGTGTCGCGAGAGCCGCAAGAACGGCTTGCCCAATTACATTTCGGGCACCAATCCCGGCCGAGCGGGCGTGGATGTCTACAGTTTCGGCGCCGCCTATCTTGGCCCGGCTTACACGCCGTTCAATGTGCCGGGCGACCCGAGCGAGGAAAACTTCGAAGTCAAGAACCTGACCTTCTCGAAAGAGACCGGCAAACGTCTCGACGATCGCTTGTCGCTGCTTCAGGGATTCGACAGCTTGCGTCGTTCGCTCGATCAGAGCGGCTTGATGGAGGCGGGCGATCAGTTCAATCAGTTGGCCGTGGACATGCTGACGAGCCCGAAGGCGCGCGAGGCGTTCGATCTTGCTCGCGAGCCGGAGCACGTTCGCAATCGCTATGGAAAGCATGCCTGGGGGCAGCGCGCCTTGTTGGCTCGGCGACTGGTCGAGGCTGGGGCAAGTTTCGTGACGATGGTGATGGAGGATCCGTACCAATCGGGCGTCGAGCGGCTGAATCAGGGAGTTTACAACTGGGATTCGCACGCGGTGAACTGCCATCTGTTCGACGACGCCAAGGTGCGGTTTCCGATCTACGACCAAGCCGTGACGGCCTTGGTCGAGGACCTTCATCAGCGCGGGTTGACGGAGAAGGTGATGCTGGTGGTCACGGGCGAGTTCGGTCGCACGCCGCGAATCAGCGAACAGATCGGCTCGCGCACCCAGGTGATGCAGCCCGGCCGAGACCATTGGCCGAACGCCATGTCGATGCTCGTTAGCGGCGGCGGCATGCGGACGGGACAGGTGATCGGCTCGACCAACGACAAGGGCGAGCACCCGGTTGACCGTCCCTTGACGCCCAACGACCTTTGGGCGACGGTCTATCGCCACCTCGGCATCAACCCCTCCCAGGCCTTCCCCGACCATAGCGGCCGTCCCAAGCCGATTCTGCCCGACGGCGAAGTGATCACCGAGTTGACCTAATCCGGCAGGTCACGGGAGGGTCACCGGAACTCGAGCTGGTGACGGGTGAGTCGGGTCGACATTTCCCATTTGCGCCGTAGAATAGTCCACAACGCGAGAGTGGCGGAACTGGCAGACGCGCTGGATTTAGGATCCAGTGCCTTCGGGCGTGCAGGTTCGATTCCTGTCTCTCGCACTTGATAAGAACTTCGGTCGATTTCCCTTAACTCCTATCGCGCCGTCCTCTGCGCAACGCGCGACTGCTTCGTCGCGCGGTCACAACGTGCATGGGCCTGCTCAAGGTGTCCCATCAGCCTCGCGCACTACGCCCAGATGGGACTTTGATTGATGAGGCGGGGCGGCGCTTCAAATTCGGCTTGGGCAGATTGGCCGATGGCAGGAGAATGGAGGCCATGCAACGCTTCTCGTTGCCCATTTGCCCTGCAATCAGCTGACCGCCGCGAGTCTCACTCTCGACCGAAATTGATGATACTCCTCAGGCGTCCCGGAGTAAGGCATGAGTTGGACAATTCGCGTTCGTGACACAGGACGCTCCAGCTCAACTCAATACACCTCGGACCCACTATCCGTGACGCTAATGCAGTCAACACTGCAATTAGGCAATTCCCTGCGGATTCTTTGTGCACCTAATCGGGATACTCGCGTGCCCAAGAGTTCGAGTGAACAGAGTTTCGTCAACGGCGTGAGTTTAGACAGATCTGCGTCCGAAAATGCCTCGCCTCTGATACTGACGAATCCTAACTCGTCGCAGTCAACCATGCGATCGAGAATTGCGAGGTCGCTCCTGTCCTTCACGCGGATATTGACTGCGACCATTTCCCCGTCAACGAACTCGATCCAACCCCAGGGATGGTCCTCCCGCTCGCTCTCCTCCTCGTCAATGGAGCACCATGAGTTCCAATAGTTCGCCCTAAGCCGTCGGTCAATGAAGTGAGCAGGAGCGAACACCGCTTGTGAGACCCTTCCACCGGATCTGTAGTGGGCTTCACGAAATCCGATGCCAATCCCCCCCGCTGATTCCGTGACGATGACCGCCGGCTTGAGCAATTCAAGATAGGCTCTAACGTAGGCGCCTAAGATACAAACAACGGTTACGGCAATGAGTGCAGTTCGCAATCGGAACGTAAGGAATTTCCGTGTCACCGTTCATCACTCCCGTTGGTCTGGCGAGCCCCCAGCAAGTGTCGTGCTGATGAGAGATTCTCCGCAGCTTTACAGTGCCAGGTCAATGTCAAGGCCCCGCCATTGGCCGAGGCGGCCGCAGCCCGATGAAGTTGAACTTGACAAACCCTCGCTATCCGCCTTGCACGTTGGGATTCACGCAACGCTCCAGCAGCACTTGACTGCACACCCGCACCTTCTCCGTGTCTTTCATGCGTTTCACCAAGCGGTGATAGCTGTAGAGCACCTTGAACAGGTGCCCAAACGCGAGCCAATAGCCGTTGGGGTTGTTCCTCTCGCCCCATGGCTTGCTCCACTGCTGTTGGTGCTTCGGGTCTTCCCAAAACGACTCGCTCATCACTTCCGATAGGCTCGCGTGATGCTCATCCAGCGGATGCTCGGCGGGGTCGAAGTCGGGCACCGGCTCGCCGATGTGCGCTTGGTGCCCGAGTTGTCCCGTTTTGGCCAACTCGGTGTATCCCATTTCTTCGAGCGCCATCAACGCCTCGGTATGAGTCGTCATGTGCACAAAGTTGGGTCGCCTCACGCTGGGGCGCCCGACCAGCGGTTTGAATCTCGCCAGGCTGTCAAACAACGCCTCCACCATCGCCTGAGAATCGGCGTATTCAGCGCGAGCCTTGGGCAGCGTGGGCTGCTTCTTGGCGATCGCGGCGTTGTGCCCACAAAGATGATCGATGAGCCGAGGATCGGCCATCTGCGGCGCGTCGCGGAGAGCTCGAACGGAAAGTGCGGTGTAGATCACTGCATGTCCGTGGGCTCGCAGGCCTCCGTCCACCGCCGGCGCCAACGCCTTGGGCACGCGTTCGATCAACGATTTGTCGGCGGACAGATTGGCAAAAGGAGTGAACTGCTGTTCGTGCGCGGCCACCAGCGCGTCCAGTTGTTTCTTGATGCTGGCCGTCAGTCGCTCGTCAAACGGGTTCTCCTTGCACATGTAGTATCCGGCGAGCACCGCGGCGCCGAGGTGCGCGTTGAACCAGCCCTTCGAGCGGGCCATGCCGATCAAGCCCTGCTCCAAATAGGAGGCGTCGAGCGGCGCGGCGATCTGGTTCTCGCCCGCCACAACATCCATGCCATCGCCGCCGACAATTCCGAGCCCTCCGATCATCCCCGCCGACAGACGGACAAAATCGCGACGAGCCAACGTGGTTTGATTGGGTGGGGAACTCATGTTTCGCCTCGGATCTGGTGTGTGGCATCCCTGCTATCCTAACAGTCCCGGCCCCCCAATGCCGCTAACGAAACGATCCGACAATCGTTAACCATAAGGGAGCCCAGGGAGCGGGTTTTTCCAGTCCATAGCGCGCAGGATCGGATCCACGCTGCTGAACCTGCCAACCCACCCAATTCGCCCGTGGGATTTGACGTCCGCAACTTGCCAGGAGCACTCTTCACGATGTCGACTGCAATTCAGCGATGGTGGGGGCACGCCACAATTGGCGCTGCCATGCTCGTGGCATGTGTGGTGTCGGCCGGCGGCGAAGAGCCGACCCCGGAGGAATTGCGTGCGAGGATCGAGGCAGCCGATCCCTCCGTTGTCCCCATCGCGCGTCGTTGGCTGGGCAAGGGCTCCGATGTCGAACAGATCCCGGAGGATGATCCTCGTTTGGTCGTCGCACTGAACGGAGTCGAAGCGTACCAAGATCAGGAGTCCGCACGTCTGGCGGGGTTGCTCTACCGGCGCGCCGGCGGCGCCGTCCGCTCGGCCGCGGCCGCCGCAATCGCGGCGATCGGCACTCCCGCGGTGCTGTCCGACCTAAAACAGATCGTCTGGGATCAGCGACTGGATCTGGCGACTCGCTGCCGAGCGGCGGAGTCGCTCGTCCAACTCAACGAAGACCTCGGACGCCAGTTTCTGCTGCTGCAATACGACCTCTATCGATTGGAGTTGGAGACGTTCGGCGGCGGAAACATGGGGCCGGCGCGCGAAGCACTCCAACGCCTCGGCGACGAGTCCCTTCGCGCCGAGCTTCAACGCCGGATTCCCACAGCGACCGGCAAGTTGCGCCGCAACATCGAGACGCTGCTCGAAGATATGCAAATCAACTCCGAGTCCATCCCGGCGTTGGTCGCTCGCGTCGCAGACCCGACGCGAGCCAACTCCTATGCCCGCTACACCGCGCTAGCCGCGCTCAGCCGCAAGGGCGATCATCAACAACTCGCGTTGCTGCAAGACCTGCAGCCATGGCAGGAGTTGCCCGCCGATCACGCGCAACAGGTGGCCCTTCGCCAAGCCGCCCGCGACGCGGTCTTGACAATCCGCCGCCGCTGCTGGCAGGCCGAATAGCAACAAAGCGTCCCAGCGTCTAGAGACGCAAATTAGGCGCAGAGATTAACGACTAACTTTAGCCACGGGCGCAAGCCGGCGCAAGCCCGTGGACGTGCGTGCGACAAGCCGCTCTCCATGCGCGCATCAAGCGCAAAAGCCCCGGCAGGGGCGACACACGTTAGCCACGGGCGCAAGCCCGTGGAAGAGCGCGCAACAAGCCGCTCTCAATACGCGCATCAAGCGCAAAAGCCCCGGCAGGGGCGACACAAGCTAGCCACGAGCGCAAGCCCGTGGAAGAGCGCGCAACAAGCCGCTCTCAATACGCGCATCAAGCGCAAGAGTCCCGGCAGGGACGACACACGTTAGCCACGGGCGCAAGCCGGCGCATGCCCGTGGAAGAGCGCGAAACGAGCCGCTCCCATTACGCGCATCAAGCGCCAAAGCCCCGGCAGGGGCGACACACGTTAGCCACGGGCGCAAGCCCGTGGAAGAGCGCGCAACAAGCCGCTCCCATGACGCGCATCAAGCGCAAGAGTCCCGGCAGGGACGACACACGCTAGCCACGGGCGCAAGCCCGTGGAAGAGCGCACAACAAGCCGCTCCCAATTGCGCACTGTAGTATTTTGAGCCCGGAAAGCGGACGTTTCGCAGGATTGGAGGAGATCAAACATGTGAGAATCACCAATAACCTCTTGTCGGGGCTTTTGCGCTTGGGGTGCGAAGCTCGAGGGGCTTGCGCCACGCAATTCCACGGGCTTGCGCCCGTGGCTAACGTCTGTCGCCCCTTGTGGGGCTTTTGCGCTTGGGGTGCGAGATTCGAGGGACTTGCGCACGCGATTCCACGGGCTTGCGCCCGTGGCTAACGTCTGTCGCCCCTTGCGGGGCTTTTGCGATTGGGGTGCGAGGCTCGAAGGGCTTGCGCCACGAAATTCCACGGGCTCGCGCCCGTGGCTAACGTCTGTCGCCCCTGCCGGGGCTTGTGCGCTTGGCATGCGTGGTGGAGACGATTGGTGCGCGCCATTCCACGGGCTTGCGCCCGTGGCTAACGTCTGTCGCCCCTGCCGGGGCTTGTGCGCTTGGCATGCGTGGTGGAGACGATTGGTGCGCGCCATTCCACGG
>JAGQPF010000533.1 GCA_020426845.1 Planctomycetales bacterium | reverse complement strand
GACCAGAAGGCTCTCGACGGACTTGGAAGTCCGTCGTGCGTAGGGCATTCGGCAAGAAATTGAACTCGCCCGCCACAAACGTGGCGGGCGAGTGCCTGGTGGGGAGGGCATGTAGCCCTCTGTGTGGGGGTTACTCGATCTCGAGCTCCAATTCGAGGTGCTCTTCCTCGGCCGCCTGTCGCAGTTTGCTCAGCGCCCTCGCTTCAATCTGGCGCACTCGCTCCTTGGTCACCCCCATTGCGGCGCCAACCTCCTTCAGTGTCTGGGGCTCGTTCGTGTAGTCGAGTCCGAAACGGCTGATGATGATCTGCTGCTCCCGGTCGTCCAGGTGGTGCAGGATGCGGCGGATTTGATCCTCGCGATGGCTTTGGGCCGACTCCAGCTCGTAGCGGTCCGTTCGTTCGTCGGCGGTGCCGTCAAACGCTTCGGACTGACTGGTGCGGAAGCGATCCCGATGACGGTACTCGCTGGGAATGGTGCGGGCAAAGTTCTTCATGATCGCCCAGGTGGCGTAGGTGCTGAACTTGTTGCCGCGGGCGTAGTCAAACTTCTCGGCGGCCCGAATCAGGGACATGTTGCCGTCACTGACCAGCGTGAAGAAGTCCTCGGATGCCGAAACGTGACGTTTGGCGATCGAGACCACCAGGCGTAGATTCGCCTGAATGATCTGATTTTTCGTCGCCACGGCTTGCTCGTACAGCTCCTCGATCGCTCGCAGCTCCTTGGTTTTGGGCTGGTTGCCGAGGTGGTCGCGGAGTCGAGCCGCCTTGTACTTCAGGTAGTTGAATTTGCGGAACAGGTGTTGCTCCTGCTCGCGGTTTAGCAGCGGCACGTCGTACAGTGACGCCAAGTAAGTCGGCAGGCCCGCAGGCGGTCGAACCTTGCGGGCGCCTTTCTCAGCCGCCGGCATCGGTCCCAGGATCTCGGCTTCACGGCGGAAGCGAACCTTGGGGAATTCCTCGTTGGGCATGAATTCCAGCGGCAGATCCATGATCCGCTTCATCCGCATTTCGGCCACGATGGCGTGAATGCGACTCCGCGCCCGCCCGTACTGCTTGGCAAGCGCCTCGGCCGAAATTCCGGCTCGATGCTGCTGGTAGATCTGCTCCTTCACCTCCTCGTTCAGCGGACCGGACAACGAGGGGAAGATGGCAAGGTTCGGGTGCTTCTTGTCGTGCTGTTTGATCGTGTAGCGGATCGTCTCGACGCTGCGCCCGGTCTGCTCCGAGAGCCGTCGCGTGACTTCAGCCAGCGACCCTCGGGCGGCGGACAAGCGTCGAGCACGCTCAATGATGTCCTCTCGCTCGGTGTCGGTCATTTGGCTGAACTGCTTGCCCCGGCGCACTCGCTCGCGGTTGTTGGCCACGAATCGCTCGACGCTGCTGCGGAGAAATCCAACCCGCTTGCGACCGTCGACGAGGAATCGGCGGCTAACGAGGCCCTGCTGGCGCCACCGCGAGATCGTCTTTGTCGAGACGTTAAACAGTTTGCTGAGCTCTTCCACGGTGTGAATCGGCTCGGCCACATCCTCGGGGCCGATATTAGCGGCGTCCGAGACGTCTTCCACAAACAATCGCAGGTCGTGGTGGGCGACATCGCCCCGCATGGTCTTGTGGGGGGAGGCATCCGGGCGATAGTCGGTGATCCGGTAACACAGGTACTCGTAGCTGTACGTGCGTCCGGGGTCGATTTCCGCCAAGAGCCGCTCGGCGCGATCCACCTGTTCCAGCTTCTTTTCACGCGGCGCAAACCGGACTTGTTGGTCCCGCAATTCGCGCATGATCGTGCTTTGGTAGTCCGTATGCATATCGCTCAACCTCTCTCTCTCTGGATAAGCGAAGGCGGTGTTCCTGCATTCCCTGCCCACCGTCGCTTGGATCCTGCGTTTCGGGCGGTCCCGCCCTCAACACCCGGAGCTGCCTGTGCAACCCCGAAACTCTCTTCTGCTTGACCGTAATCTCTTACGTGTCTAAACGTACACTGGTTCGGATTTTCGTCATCTCTTGAGCGGTTTGATTGTTTTAACCCGTTGATGTCGCGGGCATTATCGCCCTCGGGGCTTAACCCCAAGGATCACCGAAAGTTTCCAAAAGTTCGCGCGGCATCCCGAATCGAAAGCGTCCGCACACCGATTCTGGAGAGATTCCTCAAAACTTCCCCCTTCGTGTAATCAAACGGTTGGAGTTGTCCCGATTCTTCCCGAGAGGAGGCCGCGCTATCTCGTTTTCGCAGCGCCCTCCGTATTCGCAAGCAACTGGGGCTCCTTGGGAACAACGATGAAACTCCAGGTTTTCTTTCTCGGATCCGGTATTTTTTTGACGACTTTGTCGGCTTTTAACACGGCATGGGCCGGGAAATACCTGTTGCAGCATCGCCCCACCCCCACGCAATCCGCCCATGTGCAGCTCGAGGTGCGGGGCCATCTGCTCATCGATGGAAAACCCGCCTCAAAAACAGCCTCAAAAACACCCGCTAGTGAGGGGGGGGTCGAGAAAGCAGCTCAACCCGAACCCAAGAAACTTCCTCTCACCATTGATGGGGACCTCAAGTACGGGCAACGTTTGCTTCCCGACAACCAAGGACGGCGCTCGGCCGTCCGACATTACAAGGAAAATCATGCCAAGGTGACCGTTGACGGACGCCTGTTCCAGCCCCAGCTGCAAGATCAACACCGCTTGATCCACGTGGACGTTGAAGGCGAGCGAGTCCGGTTCCGTAGCCTCCGTGGACCATTGAGCCGCGAGGAGCTGGATCTCGTCGAAGTCCAAGCCGATCCGCTGTTGCTACATCGCCTTTTGCCCGGCGAAGAGGTCGAGGTCGGGGCGGAATGGACCATTGACGGCGCGGCAGCGGCGCCCATATTCGGTTTGGACGCCACCTATTCGGCCGGATTGCAGGCCGAATTGAAGGAGGTCAAGCAAGGGGTTGCCCGGATTCTGATTCACGGCCCGCTCGATGGCGCCTCCGAGGGAGTGCCCAGCCGGATCGATTGTCAGGCGGAGCTTACGTTTAACGTCGCTACCCGACAGATTCTGATGTTTGATTTGGAGTTCAGCGAACAACGCAGCATTAGCGGTGGTCAGCCCGGAATTGAGGCCAAGTCGCATCTCCGCGTCACCCTGCGAGACGCTCCGGTCCCCGCCGAACTTCAAGATGACGCAATCGGCAAGATCGGAGATGTCGGCAGCGCGGAATTGTTGCGGTATCGCGCGCCGAAGGGCGAATTCGTCCTGATGCATCGGCCCCAATGGCGAGTTGTCGCCGATTCGCCGAAGCAATCGACATTGCGGCTGCTAGAAAGCGGCGATGTGATCGCTCAAGGCAACCTCTCCAAGCTGCCCAAGCTCCCTGCCGGCGAGCAACTCACGTTGGAGGTCTTCGCCGAAGATGTCCGTAAAACGCTCGAGAAGTTGGAAGGTGAAGTGGCCCAAGTCGAGGAGTCGACGCTCGGTGCAGACTTGCGCGTTCTACGGGTTATCGGGCTCGGCAAAGTTCAGGACATCGATGTTCAGTGGGTGTATCTCCACCTCTCGGATGACCATGGCAATCGCGTGTCGTGTGTCTTCACCCTGGAAAAAAAGCAAGTCGAGAAATTCGAGGGCGAGGACCTGGCCCTGCTGGGGGGGCTTGAGTTTGTAACCGAGGCCGCACAGAAGCCCGCACAGAAAGAGCGAGTGCAAAAGTAGTCCCCATCCGCCAGCATCCGCCCCAACCGCCGCAAGCTCGTGTCTTGGCACGACTTTGCGATTTTCGGTTCGGCTACACAAGTGCTGGGCTGTTAAGGATTTGTGCCGTCGCAAATTTGCATTGCCGCCAGCGCCGACTATACTGCACCAAGGAGTAGCTTCGCCGGTTTGTCAAGGATCGACAATTCACTTGGCGGTTGTCTTGTCGGTCCTTCCACGACGGTTGAGCGAACCATGGTTTTGCGTTGCTTCATGGCGGCTTTCACGGCAGTTTTTCTGCTGTTTGCCACTGCCACGGCCTCCGCCCAGGAAAAGTGGAGTCTGTCGCCCTATGTGCTGACGACCATCCCTTCCGAGCCTCGCAATGAAGAGACGTTTACCGGCCCGTTGACCCTGCCGGTGAACTCGGCGAGTTGGACCCCCTATTCGGTGCCAACCACCGAGACGTTGGCGGAAATGCAAAAGCATGTCGTGCTGCGCCGCCCGATCTGGAACCTCGAGTTCTCCTTCAAGCCGCTGCGAATGATCAAAGTCGATCTGCCAACCGCCGAAGGCGTGGAGTCGCGTTTGATCTGGTACATGGTCTATCGCATTCGCTACCTGGGGGAGGATTTGCAGGCTAGCCCTGCCGAGACGAATTTCGGTGGCAAGACTTACCCGCGAATCGAGAAGGTCGCGGGAGGGCCGCACCGATTTTTCCCGCGGTTCCTGCTGAAGGAATACCAGGAGCTGAACAAGGAGTACATGGACCGCGTGATTCCGGCGGCTATCGATCCGATCTTCCGTCGCGAATTCAAGCCCAACCGCACCGAAAACCCTTCCGGAAAGCTGTACGATTCGGTGTCCATCTCGTCCGTGCCGATCGAAGCCAGCACTCCGGAGCAGGACAAGTCGGTTTGGGGGGTGGTCACCTGGGACAACATCGACCCTCGCGTCGACTACTTTTCCATCTTTATCCAGGGGCTGTCCAACGCCTTTGAGATCGAGATCGACGGCCAGGGCAAGGCCGGAAAGATGAAGTTCAAGACGCTCAAGCTGAACTTTTCTCGCCCCGGTGACTCGTTGGAGGAAAATGAGCGAGAGATCCTCTACGGGCTGCCGATTACCGCCAATCCCCGCAAGCAGCCGGAAATGACCCAGCGATATGGTCAGCAGAAGCGGGTTGATCATCTTTGGTTTTACCAATAAGATTTGGGGTTCCGAAGCGCGACGAGGTGCCTTAGCGGCTGTACCATTGGCAGGACGGACTTCCAGTCCGTTGAGCCGGTAGTTGCACGTCCGAAGTTGCCATTACCTCGATGCTCCCTTCAAATGCACCTCAATGGTGCCGCTCGACATTCGACCGCTTCGGCTGCTTCGCGCAGCCGAATCGCCCCCAAAATCATCGCAAAGAGGATTCAGATCATGGCCCATAAAAAGGGACAGGGCTCTAGCCGCAACGGTCGCGACTCGAATGCCCAGCGTCGTGGCGTGAAAAAGTTCGGCGGCCAAGCGGTTCAGGCCGGCAGCATTCTGGTCCGCCAGGTCGGCAACAAGTTCCATCCCGGCGCCGGTGTGGGACAAGGCAAGGACTATACGCTGTACGCGTTGGTCGACGGCGTGGTGAAGTTCGACCGCAATGGCCGTCGCGTCAACGTAGTTGCCGCCGAGTAAGTGCGCGCTGCGCGTCAGCATCAGCGCAACCGGCCAACGGCCAACGAAATCGGGGACGCCTTGCGGCGTCCCTTTTTTATTCGGCGCCACTCTCGGAAGTTGATCCCTCGCTAACGCTTCGGGTTTCCTGGGGTGGCTCCGAGGGGTTCAGAGGTTCAGGGGGACTGGCGGGATTCGGAATTCGATCTCTCGCTGACGCTTCGGGTTTCCTGGGGTGGCTCCAAGGGGTTCAGAGGATTGGCGGGGCGATACGCAACTATCAACAACGGCCGAAAGCGGGAAGCGGATGTTTGTCGATCGAGTGGAGATCGAAGTGACGGGAGGCAAGGGTGGCGATGGCTGCCTGAGTTTTCGGCGGGAGCGGCACGTGCCTCGGGGAGGCCCCGATGGCGGCGACGGAGGTGATGGCGGCAGCGTCATTCTTCGCGCCGAGGAGGGCGTCGACAGTTTGATTGCGCTGTCCCATCGGAAGTTCTGGAAGGCTCCCCGCGGACTGCATGGCAGTGGGGCGCGGCGTCGTGGCCGCAATGGCGAGGACGTGATCATC
This sequence comes from Planctomycetales bacterium, assembly GCA_020426845.1. GTDB lineage: Bacteria > Planctomycetota > Planctomycetia > Pirellulales > Pirellulaceae > JAGQPF01. Next base: position 36,678 of record JAGQPF010000533.1, on the reverse strand, counting down.
CCCGTGCCCCCCGGCACCGTGGTCCGCGATGTGGAGGGCGACTTCGTGTTGCGAGACCTCACGCAGATCGGCGACACGCTGGTGGCCGCGCGCGGTGGCAAAGGTGGCAAGGGCAACTGGCGGTTCAAGTCCGCGATCAACCAAGCTCCTCGCGAGTACACGTTGGGCACGGACGGCGAGCACCGCAAAATTCATCTGGAATTGAAGGTGATCGCCGATGTCGGACTGGTCGGCAAGCCGAACGCCGGCAAGAGCACGCTGCTGAGCCGCGTCACGCGGGCCCGTCCCGAAATCGCCAGCTATCCCTTCACCACCAAGCACCCCAACCTCGGCCGAGTGGTCATCGACTTCGATCGCACATTCGTGATGGCCGACATCCCCGGGCTCATCGAGGGCGCTCATTTGGGCGTGGGGCTTGGTCACGAGTTCCTGAGGCACATCGAACGGGCGGGGATCTTGATTCATCTCGTTGAGCCCGCCCCGCTGGACGGGACTTTGCCGTTGGAAAACTATCGCAACATTCGCTCCGAATTGGTGCAGTACAACCCGCTGCTTGGCGAGCGTCCGGAAATTGTCGCCGTCACGAAGGCCGAGTTGCCAGGCGCGGCGGAGGTCCGCGACGAGCTGGCTGCGGACATCGGCCGCGACGTGCTGTTGATCTCGGCCGTCACCGGCGCGGGGCTGAACGAGCTGACGCGACGAGCGGCCGAGCTGCTGGACGAGGCCAATCAGGCGCGGCGCGCCGGACAAGCGAAGCAAGTCGAGGGACTCGGCGGTGAATGACCCGAGCCGCCCGCGTTTGATCGTCGACGTCGGGAACACCTCGATCGGCGCCGCGGAGTTCGCCGGCTCGGGGCAATCCGGCTGGTGGCGCACTCCGTTGCGGCATTGGAACTGGCGGCCTCACCACGAGCCTCCTTGGCACGACTGGCCGGATGCGCCGATCGAATGGGTGGTGGCCAGCGTCAACCATCGCGTTCGCGACGAGCTGCACAGCGCTGTCGCCGAGCGCCGGCCCAACGACCAGTGGCAGGAAATTGTCAGTAGCCAGTTTCCGATCGTGACGGAGGTGGCGAACAAGTCCGCGGTGGGCGCCGATCGGATCGCCGCCGCATTCGCGGCCAACCGACTGCGCGAGCGCGACCGAGGGGCAGTAGTGATCGACGCTGGCTCGGCCATCAATGTCGAATGGATCGACCCGCGCGGCGTGTTTTGCGGCGGCGCCATCCTGCCGGGCATGGCAATGGCGGCTCGCGCGCTGTCGTTGGACACGGAGCTGCTGCCTCGTGTCGCGCCGGCTCATGACCCGCCGCGCGCCGTGGGACGTGACACCACCGAGGCGATTCGCAGCGGGCTCTACTGGGGCGCGTGGGGCGCCATCAAGGAGCTGGCTGCCGAGTTCGCCCGCGGCCAATCCACGCCCCCGCACGTGATGCTCACCGGCGGCGGCCTGCTCTGGGCGGAGCTCGCCCACGGCATGGAGCTGCACCCGCATCTCGTGCTAAGCGGCATCGCGCTGGCTTGGCATGAGCTCCAGTCGCCATGAATCACGACGGACATCGCGAAAGCAACCTGCAGGCATGCCTGCTCACGGCGCCCGAGCCCAGCGCCGTGGCCGTGATTGCCTTGGCCGGCGCCAACGCCAGCCACTGCCTGCAGTCGCTCTTCGAGCCGGTCACGCCCGGCGCCCTTGCGGCCGCCAAGCCCGGACGCGTCATGTTCGGCCGCTGGAAGGATGGCGGCGAGGAGCTGTTGGTCTGCCGCCGGTCGGACGATCGCTGGGAGATTCATTGTCATGGCGGGCGCGTGGCAGCGGCGCGAGTGCTGCGCAGTCTGATTGAGATGGGCGTGTCCGTGACCAACGCCGAGCAGTGGAATCTGTTTCCGGAGCAGTCGGGCGCTGCCAACGAAGCGTGGCGCCTGCTCTCTCGGGCTGCCACCGCGCGCACGGCCGCCATCTTGCTCGATCAAGCGCGTGGCGCATGGGACGCAGCGGCCGCGTCGATCGAGCAGGCGCTGGCGGCTGGTTCTCTCGACGTGGCTCGCGAGCAAGTCGTCGAGCTACAACGCTGGGCAGAGTTGGGCGCACATTTGACCTCGCCCTGGCGAGTGGTTCTGGTCGGCGTCCCCAACGCCGGCAAAAGCACCTTGTTGAATCGCCTGCTCGGCTTCGAGCGATCCGTGGTGTTTGACCAGCCGGGAACGACTCGCGATGCCGTCACGACGCGCACGGTGATCGATGGCTGGCCCGTTGAGATTTGCGACACAGCGGGCCTGCGCCAGACAAGCGACGAGCTCGAGCAGGCCGGCGCCGAACTCGCTCGCCAAGCGGCCGCCGACTGCGACTTGGCGATTCATGTCGTGGATCTGTCCGCCGATGAATGTGACCAGCTTGTGTCACTTCCGCCGCGGTCGTTGCGAGTCGGCAGCAAGCTCGATCTCACGCGGGATGTGCCCACCCAGGCAAGCAACCTCGATCTCTGTGTGAGCGCAGCAACTGGCGAGGGAATTGAGGAGTTACTGGAGCGGATTGCGACGCGGCTGGTTCCCGCCGTCCCGCCGCCGGGCAGCGCCGTGCCTTTCTCCAACTCGTGTCGCGAGCAACTCGCCGCTTGGGTGGCCAAGTGCGAGCTGACGCAGCGCGCGTGAACGAGGCCCGTCCTGCGTGCGCGTCGGTCCGCTACGGGCCGTGGTCGCTACGGTCCGCCGTCGCAGCAAGAGGTTGGCTGCGGGAACAGCGTGGCTCGGCGACGAACGCATGTCGACAAGGAATTGAGGCGGCGATGTTGTGCGTGACTTTTGCGCTGTGAAGTCACCAGCCATAAATTGGCGAGTCCGGATGCGGCGAATGCTAGCAACGCAAGTTGATAGGGTGTGCTGAAACCGTCGGCGGAAACACCGTCCTCCATGCTGATGATGAGCATCACTTGGTAGCTGGTGTTTGGCAGCGCCAGCCACGTCGGGGCCATTCCCAGGCAGGCGGCCTTGACTCGCCTGCCGGCGCAGGACGTGCCTGCGATGGCCAGCACCGGCAGCACCAGATAGCCGAGGATGAGAGTGGCGAGAAACTGCCTCCGTTCGGGAAGCAGGCGGACAATCCAAAGCGTGACTCCGAAGGCAGCCAGCACAGCCGCTAGGCGGCGCCATTGCGAACGCCGAAAGCGAGCCGCACCCTCGCGAGGCAGCGGCGGGCGAGCGATCCAGAACAGCGACGCGCCGATCAGGCCGCCCAGGATCGAGGTAAGCAGCATCACGCCGGTTGCTTGCTGATGCGTCACCTGGATGAGCTCCTCCACGCCAGTCACGATGTCATTGCCTGACGACCCCTCTGCGACGACCGACACTGCGAAGAAGTGCATTGAAACGAAACTGATGCCTCCAAGGAGCGTGCTGGGAATGGCCGCTCCTGCGCAAAAGCCTCGCCAAGCTCCTCGGGAATAGGCAAAAGACAGGATGTTGGTCACACCCAAGGGAACGATGCTAATGACCGAAGCCCAAGTGGCAAAGCGGAGTCCCGTCGATGCTGGCGGAGGAGTTGCCGTGTTGTTTGGCAGCGTTACTGTTGCGGCAGACGCTGCCCAGGGCGCCCCTGCAACCAAACACACCAAGCACATCGCCACGACAAGGTGCGCCAAATGAACGTAGCCGAGCCAGTGGCGGTAGCGATGCAACTTCATGGCTCCTCCGCGACGGAACTCTCGGCTACGCCAATAGCGTGGGCGGGGCGAATGGGCCGCGGAGGGTGGAACGCCGAATAGATCCAGGCGGCGCCTGCTCCCGAAATGCCACCCAGCGCCCACATCGCAATGACCGCCAGCTTATACAGCATGGCGCCTTCGCTGTCGCTGGCATCGAAGTCGCCGATGCTAAGCAACATGATATAGTCGATTACCAACAGCGGGATGCCAATGCTGGCCGCCATGCCGATGAAAAATGCTCGCGCGGCGCCGCATGAGAACAGGCAGCCCGTGAGGATGAGCGACGGCAGCACCGTTGCGGACAGGCCGAGCACGACGGCCAAGTCCCAAGGGGGCGGAGTGGCAAACGCCCCCACACATAGCACGCAGGTCAAGGTCATCGCCAATAGCAAGTTGGCGAGGCTGAAACGCATGGGCAACCCTCCGTGTGATGTAAGGAGCAAGGGGAAGAAGATCTTCCCATCCCTGCCGACGGTGATCCTCGCAAGCGAGCGGCGGTGAGCTATCGACCAACTCGCCGGCGATACGTCTTTGCCGTTTCCCTTGCTCAACTACAACGCATTTCAAAAACTTCCCGATTGGCAATCGGGTTGATAAATCCAGCAGAAAAAACTGCCTTCGGTTGCGCCAGGGAAGGTTTTGAAATGCCCTCTACTCAACGTCGCCGCACATCACCCAAATCGGTGTGCCAGTTGCCTCACGGCTCTCCAGCAGCGTCAGCTTTCCCGTCTGGCGATCGATCGTGTAGGCCAGCAGTCGGTCCGATTTCTGACCCGCGGCGAACAGCAGGCTGCCATCGCCGTTGACGCATATCGACCGCGGCATCTCGGTGGTCGCGGCATGTCCGGCAATACGCATCTCACCGTTCTTTGGGTCGATGGCGACAGTGGTGATGCTGTCCTGGGCGGCCTCTCCCTCCGCGCGTTTGGTGACGTCGCGATTGGAGACAAACGCGAAACGGCCATCCGGCGTGATGCGAATATCGGCTGCGGCACTCTGGCCCCGGAAGTCGGCTGGCAGCGTGTAGAGCGTCTGCTCGCGCGTCAGCGTCCCTGTCTCGGCATCGATCGCCCAACGCGTGATGCCGCCGCCACGTTCGTTCGAGCTGAAGGCCGCTTTCAACCGAGGGTGAAAGGCGATGTGCCGCGGCTCGTCGAAGCTGCCGCCTTGGCGATTCCGTTCGGGGCCGTCGACCCACGGCGGATCGTTGGGCGTCAGTTTGCCGCGTTGCGCGTCGAGCCGGAATTGGTAGATCTTGTTGGGCGATGTGTGCGGGACGAACGCATACATTCCCGACGGGTCCAACTCCACGCAATGCGCCGTCTTCTCGGTCGCAATCTGCGCCAGCAACTCGCTGGTGCAGATGCCATCCTTGACGCGATACATCGTGACCTCGCCGTCCGCGTAGTGAGCGGCCAGCAGGCAACTGCCATCGTCGCTGACGCGAATATACGGTGCGCGACTGGTGATCGTCGCATTGCCGGCATGTTCGAGCCCGCCATCCGGACGGCGACGATAGGTGGCGACGCCGGCCTTGTCGCCCGGCAGCCTCGTCAGCGCCACGTAGACGAAGTCGCGTTTCGGCGAGTAGCACATCGCTCCGCCATCACCCGGCAATTCGACAACCGAATGCGGCGTCAGCAAGGGACCGGCGCCGGGCTTTTCGATCGCATAGACCGAAACCGATCGGCCTCGGATCGTGGCCAAATACAGGACTTCATTGCCGAGAGTGAATTCGGACATCAGCAACCAGCTCGACAACAGAATGATCAACGCGCCGACGCGACGCCGGAGAAGCATGGACATGATGAAGGGACTCGCAGGTGGACGCGAACGGAGCTTCTCAATGGGTGATAGCTTAGCGTAGGTGGCTGCTGAAAACACCCGGCTGGCGACAGGCTACTGCATCCGCAGCGCGCACGGAGCTGTCTCCGAGGCCCGTTTGACGGCTGTCCCTTTCCGTCTCCGCTCTGTCCGCCTCCGCCCTGTTCGCCTCCGCTTTGTCTGCCTCGATTCTGGCACCGCCGTCGGGCGGCGGTTATTTTGGTGGCAGGACGGTATTTCGCGGAACGCCCCCCCGCGCTGCTCCGGAGCTGCCCCGGCGATGAGCGGCGCCTCGCTATCCACAACTCACAACTCCATCCATTCACTCTCTCCAGTGGTTTATCCATGAGTCGATTTGTTTCTCGCTATGCGTTCGCTTGCCTGCTGTGCCTATTCGCCTCGATGTTGTCGGCCGCCGATACGGTCAAGGTGTTTATTCTGGCCGGACAGTCCAACATGGAAGGCAAGGCGAAGAACGAGCTGCTGGACCATCAAGCCACCGATCCCAAGACCAAAGATCTGTTCGCGCATCTGCGAAACGATGAGGGTTGGATTGTCCGAGACGATGTGAAGATCAAGTACCTCAATCGGCATGGCGGGTTGACCGTTGGCTATGGTTCGCCCGGTCGCACTGGTGTCGAGCTTGAGTTCGGCACAGTGATGGGCAATCACTTCGACGAGCCGGTGTTGCTGATCAAAACCTGCTGGGGCGGGCACTCGCTGTTCAAGCTGTTTCGGTCACCATCGGCGGGTTTGCCGCCGGCCGAGCAACTGGAGCAGGAGCTCACGCAGGCGCAGGAGCGAGTTCGCAAGAACAACGAGAAACGCAAACGAGACGACCCGTTGCCGACGATGGAGGAGATCAAGCAGGCCTACGGATCTTCCTACCGCCAGATGATGAGCGAGATTGAAGCCACGCGAGCGAAGTGCGATGAGCTGTTCCCCGAGCTCAAGGGCAAGGAGTGGGAGTTGGCTGGGTTCGTCTGGTTTCAGGGCTGGAACGACCAGTACAACGGCGCCGAGAAGGAGTACGCCAGCAACATGCAGCACTTCATTCAGGATGTGCGACGCGACTTGAAGGCGCCCGCGATGCCGTTCGTCATCGGCGTCATGGGGCAGAACGGCTCCAAGCCCGCGCAGGGCGCCATGGCAGCAATCCAAGAGGCGCAGCTGGCAATGGAGAAGTTGCCCGAGTTTCAGAACAACGTGAAGGCCGTTCGCACGGATGTGCTCGTCGATAAAGCGGCCGAAACGCTCTACCCCGATTGGCGCAACCAGTTCGAACTCTGGGAGAAGACCGGCTCCGACTTCGCCTATCACTACATGGGCAGCGCCATTTGGTTCAATCGCATCGGTCACTCCATGGGCGAGGCGATGCTGGAGCTGATGAAGGCGAAGTAGGGCGGCTCGGGCATTCTCTATTCCGCCGCGCCCGCCGTGTAGCTGCTCAATGGCTGACCACATTGCCAAAGGATTGAAGCCGCCGATGTCCCCCACCAAGTTGGCGCTCGCGCTGTCGAGCCTGTTCGTTGTGCTGACGGCCTCCGCGCCCACGCCCTCCTCCGCCGAGGATGCTCGCCGATACCTTGTTGGCGTTTCCAAGGTCGACATCACGCCCGACTATCCCATTCGTCTCAACGGGTTTGGCAATCGGCGTGAAGAGTCGGAGGGAGTGTCGCAGCGGATATTTGCCAAGGCACTGGCGATTTCGCAGGCGGACGAGCCGCCGCTGGTGCTGGTGACGTTGGATAGCCTCGGCATTCGCGCCTCGCACGTGGAGCAGGTTCTTCGCGCGTTGACGGAGAAGCACACGCTGCCGAAGGAGAACCTGGTTGTCACCTTCACGCACTCACACTGCACGCCGAAGGTGAGCGGCTCGTGCGACAATATCTTCAGCACGGCGATTCCCGCAGATCATCAGCGGCACATCGATCGCTATACGAAGGAGCTGATCGAAAAGATGACGCAGGCGGCCGAGTCTGCGATCGCCGGTCGCCGGCCCGCCACGATGGAATGGTCGGCAGGCACGGTCCGCTTCGCCAAGAATCGCCGCACCCCTGGTGGCCCCGTCGACCACGCGCTGCCGACATTGGTCGTCCGCGATGCGGAGGGAGGCGGGATTCGTGCCGTCTATGTGTCCTATGCATGTCATGCCGTGACGCTGTCGTTCAACCAGATTTCGGGCGACTGGCCGGGCTATGCGGCCGAGCTGATCGAGAAGCAGCATCCGGGCGCTGTGGCGCTGGTGTCGATTGGCGCCGGCTCCGACTCCAATCCGATCCCCGGCGTGCAAGGCGACAATGTCGACTTGGCTCGCGAACAAGGCGCCGAGATCGCCGCGGAGGCCGAGCGACTGCTGCGGCAGGGCCCGCGCACCGCGGCCAACCCCGATGGCATGCGGCCGATCGCCGGGGCGCCGGCGGCATCCGCCCATCGCATCCAGCTTGCCCTCAACGATCTGCCGACTCGCGAACAATTGGTGGAGATCGCCGAGAACGGGCGCCGGCCGACCGACCGCTACAACGCCACGACGCAGCTCGCCCGACTGGATCGTGGCGAGCCCTTGCTCAAGGAGATGGACTACCCGATCCATACCTGGTGGTTCGGAGATCAATTCTGTCTCACGTATCTCTCGGGCGAGGTCTGCGTCGACTACTCGATTCGGCTCAAGGGTGAGTTGGATCGCGAACGCTATTGGTTGAACGCTTACAGCAACGACTTCGGCTGCTACATTCCGTCCGAGCGGCTGGTCAAGGAAGGTGGATATGGAGGAGGCGCCGAGACTCCTTACTTCGCATTGCCAACCACGTTGAAGGCGGGGCTCGAGCAGCAAATCGTTGCTGAAGCGAAACGCCAGGCGCCGGCCGCATTTCATGTGCCCCAAGGGGTCCGTGGCATCGCTCCCAAGACTCCCGCCGAATCGATGGGGTGCATTGAACTTGCTGACAAGGACTTGGTCGTCGAACTGGTGGCGGCCGAGCCTCTCGTCACGGATCCCGTGGCTATCGACTTCAGCCCCGATGGCGGCCTCTGGGTCGCCGAGATGAACGACTATGGTCGCGGCGTTTACGAGCAGTTTCAGCAGGCAGGCCGAGTGCGTCGACTGGTCGATGCCGACCAAGACGGCCGCATGGACAGCGCGACAACGTTCGTCGAGGGTCTGCGTTTCCCGACGGACGTCAAGTCGTGGCGAGATGGCGTGCTGATCTGTGATGCGCCCGACATTCTTTGGGCGCGCGACACCGACAACGACGGCAAGGCCGATCAGGTCGAGACTCTGTTCAGTGGCTTCGAAGAACGCAACGCACAGGCGCGAGTCAACAGCCTACGCTGGGGACTCGACCAGTGGCTGCACGGCTCGTGTGGCCTGTTCGGCGGCGAGATTCATAGCCATCGCACCGGCAAGACCGCTTCTCTGGCCTCGCGTGACTTTCGGCTGCTTCCCGATACGGGAGCGATTGAAGCAGCGGCCGGTCGCACGCAGCAGGGCCGGTGTCGGAACGATTGGGGCGATTGGTTCGGTTGCAGCAACGGCACGTTGCTGATGCACTACGCCTCGAACGAACACTACGCGAGTCGCAACCCGTTGGTCAGCCTCGCGTCGCCCGCGTCGCTCCAACTGACCGCAGGCGCCAATTCGCTGATTCCCCCTGCGCAGCTTGTTCAGTTCGAATTGACCGGGCAGCCGGGCAAGGCCACATCGGCCTGCGGATTGGGGATGCTGAGGGACACTTGCTGGCCCGACGACTACCCGGGCAGCGCTTTGGTGTGCGAGCCGGTGCACCAATCAGTCCACCGCATCGCGCTGCGGCGCGACGGGCACGGTTATGCAGGCGATCGCGGACGCCACGAAGAGGCTCGCGAGTTTCTCAGCTCCAGTGACCGATGGTTTCGGCCCGTGCAGGTTCGCATCGGGCCGGACGGCGCCGTTTGGGTCGTCGACATGTATCGGTTCGTGATCGAGCACTCGCGCTGGATTCCCCAGGCGATGCTGGCCGAGCTCGACGTGTTGGCTGGCCGACAACGTGGTCGGATTTACCGCATCGCGCCAAGAGGGCAAACGGCCAACTCCTGGCGCGTGAGCGACAGCCAGCCCGATCAGATGCTTGAGATGCTGTTGTCGCCTAACGGCGAGTTGCGAGACCTGGCTCATCAGTGGATCGCATGGGAGCCGACGCGTTTGTCGCCCGAGTTGCGAGAACGATTTCGCGAATCACTTGGCAAGGCGGGACCGGAGATCCAGATTCAGGGCATCTCTTTGCTGGCACAATTGCCACAGCTCGACCCATCCGCCACTCGGCAGTGGTTGCTCGGCCTGCTTGAGAGCAAGCACCCCGAGGTGTTGCGACACGTGGTGCGAAATTGCGAGCCATGGTTGGATGGCGACCCCGCCGCAGCCTCTCTGCGGGAAGCGATCATGCAGCTCGCGACTCACGCCGATCCCAAAGTCCGGCGTCAAGTGGCATGGACGCTTGGCGAGTCTCGTGCCGCTGACGTGATGCCGAGCCTGGTGCAATTGCTGTCCTTGAACGAGGCGGACGCGGTCGTTCGGTCCGCCGCGTTGTCCTCCATTCGCGCCGACACTGTGTCACTGGCGTTGTCCGCCTATCAAGAGCTTCCCGAAGATCGGCAGGCGGCGGACACGTTGGCGTCGTTGATGACCATGGCCGCTCGCGTGGCGCCGAACGAGCCGATGCTCGTTGCGCTCAGCCAGTCCGTGCCGCGGCTGTCTGGCAAGGCAGCGGATGTGCGCTTGCTCGTGCGAATTTTGAACGCCCTAGACGCTCGCGATGACGCGAAGGACTTGCACCTGCCCAAGCAACTTGAGCAGGCGTTTGTGGCAATCCTGATTCCATTAGCTATGCCGCTGAGTGACTCCTCGGCGACGGACGCTGCAAAACGTCAGTGTTGCTCCGTATTCGGCCGGCCGCTGGGCGTCTTGACCCGCAAGTTGCTGGTCGCGACCGGGAACACGGACCTCGGTCCGGTCCGCTTGCAGCAGCAACTCGCCCAATGGGTGTCGCCCGAGCAGTCGGCGGAGGTTCAAGCGGCGGCCATCGCGGGGCTCACGGCGTTGGGAGACGTGGACGGCGGAGATAGCGTCGCCACCTTGCTGCTATTGCGACATCGAAATGTCACTCACGCGTCACGTGTGCAGATCCTCGACGCGCTGCTCGGCCACCACGACTGGACCAAGTCACTGGTCGACGCGATGCGGGCCGGAGACGTGCGGCCGTCGGCACTGAATGCGGCACAACGCAAGCAGCTCGCGACCCATGCGGATGGCGAGATCCGTGCGCAATCGGCGCAGCTGTTCGCTGACGTCAGCGGCCGAGCGAAAGTTGTCGAGGCTGCGCTGCCAGTGCTGCAACGCAAGCCGGATGTCGAACACGGACGCGAAGTGTTTCGCAAGAAATGCGCGACTTGCCATCGCGTTGAGGACAACGGGTTCGTGGTCGGCCCCGATTTGACCGCATTGACCAATCGAGATCCTCGCTGGCTGCTGCGTGCAGTGCTCGATCCCAACCAGGCAGTCGACAACCGTTACCTTTCTTGGTCAGCGCGTCACGAGGACGGCCGAGTCTTGACCGGGCTAATTATGGAAGAGTCCGGCGCCGCCATTCAGCTCCGCGAGCTTGGCGGCAAGCAGCATGAACTGCTGCGTTCTGAGTTGGAGGCACTGCGTTGCAACGAAGTCTCGCTGATGCCCGAGGGGCTTGAGCGCGAGCTGAACGAGCAGGACCTTTGCGATGTGGTCCGTTACGTTGCGCAACTCGGTGGCGCTCCGGCTGCCGATGAGACGCCTCGCTACGCGCCGCAGATCGCGCCCTACCTGCTGAAGGATGGCCCGACGGTTGAGGACAAGCAGCGAGTGCTGGATCAGCGTCCCGGCATGGGGCCGGCGGTTGTCTCGCTGCTGGTCAACAATCTTGACGTTACTGACATGGAGGAGCAGTACCGCCGAATCCCCTGGATCTGGCGGACGGCGATTACGGTTGGCAAGCGCAACGACGGTGGAGAGTTGCGGGATCTGCTCGAAGTCAGTCTGCCGAACGATGGCGAGCCACTGCTCGACTGGCAGGCCGTGGTGGTGGGCGGCGGTGTGATCAACGGTTTGACGCTGGTCCATCACTGGCCCGACCAGCGCATCGCCGACGTTCTTGGCGGCGCTCCGCAGATTGCGAAGCGGTGGCTGCCTGCCCTCAAGCTGTCCGTCGCAATGGCGCACGACTCCAGCGTTCGTCCGGGCACGCGCTACGACGCGTTGCGAATGGTCGCCCTGCTGCCGGCTGACGTGGCGATCCCCGAGTTGACCAAGTACCTAAGCAAAGACGCCGAGCGGTCGCTGCAGATGGGCGCCGTCAGCGGACTGGGCGACATACGGGACCCGCGCGTGGCCCCGCTGCTCGTCGACAGCCTCGCCGGGTTGCAGCCCCGCAATCGGCAGCTTGCCTTGGAGGCGTTGTTCCGGACGGACGATCGCCTGGACGTACTTCGCAAGGCGGCTGCCGCCACAAAGGGAGTTGTGCTCACCGACGCCGACTTGAAGCCGCTACGAGAACACGGCGACCTCGCCATCCGGCGCCGCGCGCTAAGCTGGTAATCGACAGCCACAGAAGATGGCCCACACGGTTACGCCCGGTTACGCCCGGCGGCGGTACGATGAGGAAGGCCTTCAGCCTTCAATAAATCGGCGACGCCTTACCCGGGGCGGCGCTGCGCTTTGCCCCGGGCTACGATGAGGAAGGCCCTTGGCCTTCCATGAAAACTCTGTCGACCAACAAACAACCCGGGGCGGCGCTGCGCTCTGCCCCGGGCTACGATGAGGAAGGCCTTTGGCCTTCCATGAAAACGCTGCCAACAAACAATCTCATCCTGCGCCAGTTGTGTGCGCAATTGGCCGAAGGCCAATGTCACCGTAGCCCGGGGCAAGCGCAGCGCCGCCCCGGGTGAGGCGTCCCCCATTTGTTGAAGGCTGAAGGCCTTCCTCATCGTACGACCGCATCCTCGCCGAACTGGAAGCGGGGGCGTAACCTTGGGGCGGCGCTGTCAACGCCTAAGCGTCTTACCCCTCGACGCTGGCAAATCGACAGTCGGCCAACGAGGCTGGTGTCTTCGTCTCGGCGATGTGCTGCACACCACATCGGCCGCATACTTGCAGACGATGAAGGATGTCGTGCGTCAGTTCGACCGGGACGCCCGTCTGTTTGGCCAATTCACCGACTGTGGCGCCATCCGCTGAGCTTCGCAACGCCAGCACCACGGCGCTTTGCGCATCCAGCACTTGCTCGGCGGCCTTCTTCCCTGCTTCAACCCCCGGTTGATGGTAGGCGTTCACGCCAATCAACTCCGCGTAGAAGCCAACCGCACGTTCGTACAATGCGATGATCGCCCCTAAGGTATGCGGCGTCAGCTCGTCGACCGTAAGCCGCAACGAGGGCCGGCCGGCTTCTCGCAATGCTTGCGCCGTGCCTTCCTGGAAGGCGGCTAGATAATCTCCCACGGAAACTTCGAGCCGCTCGCGGGCGCCACTGGCCGGATTCGCTGCTGCGGCGGAGTCGACGATCCAGTCGGCTGCCGGCTTGCGAACGCAGATGAAGGTGCCGAAGAAGTCGGCGTAGCCCTCGCGGAGCTGCTGCACAAATGAGTGCTGATCGGTCGAGCCCTTATTGCCGAAGACGCTGATGCCTTTGCCGTCTTTGCCAAGCGACTCCATGACCAGCTGTTGCAGATATTTGCTAAGCAATAACAAGCGGTCGCAGTAGGGCAGGATCACCATGTTGCGGCGCCCTTCCACTTCGACGGCGTGATACCACAACATGGCCAACATCAGCGCCGGATTCTCACGCAGTCCCGAGACTCGCGTCGCCGCGTCCATCTCCTTGGCGCCTTCCAGCAACTCGTGCATGCCGAGTCCGCAGATCGCGGCGGGCAACATCCCTACCGCCGAAAACAACGACGTGCGTCCGCCGACCCAATCCCAAATCGGCAGCCGATTGAGCCATTCGCTGGCCTGACGGTCCAAGGCGCTGCCGGGCTGGGTGATGGCGACGGCGTTCGGTTCCCAGGCAATTTGCCGGCGCTGAAACTCTTGTTGCAGAACCCGCATGCCGCTGCGAGTCTCCTTGGTGCCTCCCGATTTGGAGACAACCACCACCATGGTCTTGGCGAGCCCTGCGCCGGCATCCAGTTGCTCGAGCACTCGCTGGAACCCCGCAGGGTCCGTGTTGTCGAAAAAGTGCATTGGCGTCGACGACGTGCTGGCCAACGCATCGTAAAGCAACTGTGGCGCCATCGCGGAGCCGCCAATGCCGACCCACGCCAGCTGAGCGAACCCACCCTGCACGAACTGGGCGCGAACCGCTTCGATCTGCTGCCAGGAGTCGACGATCGCCTGCCGATGTTCGACCGGCGCCTGCTGAGGATCGCGGAGCCAATTGTGGCCGACTTGCCGGCCCTCATCAAAATTGGCAAGGGAGCCGGCTTCGAGCTCGGCGATCTTCTTGACCGCTCGATCCAGCAACGGGCCATAGCATGTCTCGGCGTGCAAGGGCAGCTTCATTCTCGCCGCATCCAGTTCCACGCCCGCCCGGGTGATTCGTTCATATGCCGTCATGGTGATCGTTTCCTGCGAAATCGGGATCTGCGTTCGACCGGGGCGCGACGCCCTCGCGCTCATTATCGGCGCCAGCTCGATTGGCGCCAGTGCCGCAACGGCGCGAAGAAGGAAACCCGAAGCGTCAGCGAGGGATAGGAGCTGTCAAGGAAACCCGAAGCGTCAGCGAGGGATAGGAGCTGACAAGGAAACCCGAAGCGTCAGCGAGGGATAGGAGCTGACAAGGAAACCCGAAGCGTCAGCGAGGGATAGGAACTGACGGCAAGCCCAGCTACGGCGGTTTCTGCCGAACGCGAAGTGCACGAAGACACGGGCGAGCCGCCCATGCTACGTGGAGAACACGATGCATGGAGCTGTTTAGGAGGAGGAAGCAGTTAGCCGTTGCCGTGCATCGATCAGACAACGCTGCCATTGATCCAGTCCCTCGCCTTGCAGCGCGCCGATTGGAATGGCTTCCAGCTGCGGTTGAATGCGGCGAGCGTCGGCGATCACGTGTTCGACTTGGAACGGCACGTAGGGCAGCAGGTCGATCTTGGTGACGAGCATGACCTGGCTGGTGCGAAACATCTTCGGGTATTTGCCTGGCTTGTCATCGCCCTCGGTCGTGCTGACGAGCACAACTCGCAAGTGTTCGCCCAGATCGTGCGAGGCGGGGCAGACCAGATTGCCGACGTTTTCGATGAACAGAAAATCCAGCTCGGGATCGCCCAATGCCGCCAGGCCGCGCTGCACCAGCGGCAGTTCCAAGTGGCAGGCCCCGCCGGTGGTCAACTGGGCGGTCGGCACCAGTCCCTGCAACCGTTGAGCGTCTCGGTCGGTTTCCAAGTCGCCGACCAGAACGGCGATTCGCCAGTCGGAACCCATGCGACGGGCCGTCTGCTCCAGCAACGTCGTTTTGCCCGCGCCGGGCGAGGAAAGCAAGTTGACGACCAGGGTGCCGCGGGCGGCCAGGCGTCGACGCTCGGCTTCGGCGTCGACTGCCGCTTGTTCGCCCACCGTGCGCCTGACCACGATGCTCGTGGCTGGTGTTTGACTGTCACTCGCCACATCAACTCTCCCGGTCGCTTGACGGTAACTTTGATGGCCTGCTTTGCGGTGCGCTGGGTCTCACGTCGATGCTGACGAGCTGAAAGCTGTCTCCGCCCGTAACGCGAACATGGCCCTGGCAGTGTGGGCAGAAGAAGCGAAATTCGACGATTTCGAAATTCTCTCCGCACTCGAGACAGCTGGCGGTAAGCGGCACGGCTGAGATCCGCAATGTCGCTTGGTCCATGGATGTCTCCTGCGTCAACGATCGAAACGCGGATTGGAGCAAATCGGGCTCGGCGCCGGTGAGCGGACCGACTTCGACATGCACCTGAAATACTTCGACAGAATCGCCCGTTGCCTCTGCTGCTTGGTGTTCCGCTCGCACTTGCTCGACGAGCTCCAGCAATGCTCGAATCATGGAGTGCTCATGCATCGTAGCAACTCCTCCACGGCTCGTGGAACCGCCCCCGCAACGGGAGCGGAGAGCTCTGCGAGCGGCTCGACCGAATCCACCTCGATGCCGACGACGACTACCGTCGGTGGTAGTTTCCCCAGGCGTTCGGCAAGCTGGAGCGTGACGGGCAGCGAGACGTCGTGCGTGCCGGACCAGCAGCCAAGGTCGAAGTCGTCACGAGGGACGACGAGTGTGGAACCCGTTGGCATGACTTTGGGCAAGCCGCATGCCGGTGCTCCGTCTTGACCTCGTTGGGACTCGGGCGCTGCAAGCTGCTGATTCGCATATCGCCACGGTGAGCGAATGACGGCGCCGGGCGCGGCCAATCCTCGGCAAGCATCGCAAATCAACAAAAGATCAAGACGCCCGCCGAGCAAGTCCAGCAGGTCGATGGGAGAGGCGACGCGTCGAATCTCGATGCCGATTGTGGGTTCCGACGTTGCTCGCAACGCGTCGATCGTAAGCCAACCGACTTGGTCGTCGCCATGGGGGCTGCCGATGCCGGCCACCAAGATGCGTCGCGACGTGTCGACGGGCGTAGGGGCAGAGCTGTTCATGATGTTCGCGAATCGGCAGTCACGATGCCTCAACCGATTTTCGACGCTACTGACGGTCGATCTTCACTTTCAGGAAGTGTGTTGAGCAACTGATGCAGGGGTCGTAGCAGCGGACGAGATTCTCCAGTTGGCGAGACGTTTGCGAGTCGTCGTCGCTTACGACTCGCGGCGCCCAGCGGCGCAGGTCCTCTTCGATGCGTGCCTGGTTTTGCGAGGTGGGCGGAATGATGTTGGCGGTGACGATCTTGCCGTCGTCGGAGACTCGGTAGTGGTGATAGAGCAGTCCGCGAGGCGCCTCTGTCGCGGCGCAGCCCTCGCCCACGCGATACTCGTAGGGCTGGCGTGCAGGCCGAGTCGGCTCGTAGTCTCGCAATATTTCCAGACCCTCCGAGAAGACATGAATCAGCTCGAGGCCTCGAGCGAGAATGCTATGGAACGGGTTGTGGGAGGGCCAGCGCAGCCCGAGCTCTTGCGAGACTTCGCGGGCCACGGGCGCGAGCTTGTCGAAGCAGAGCCCGACCCGGGCCAGGGGCCCGACGAGATAGGGCGTCTCGGCGTCAGTCCGCAGCGAGTGAAAGGCGGTGGAATGTGGTCGCTGGACTTCCTTGAAGTGCGCTTCATAGTCGGTCACGTCAATCCGCTCGCCGTCGCTGGTGATGACCGGCCCCTCATTCATCGGGTACTCGTCGTCATGCCCGAGCGAAACGAACTGGTAATCGCAGTCGAGCTCAGGGAAGTCGAAGGTGGCGGCCCAGCGAGTGGTGGCGATGGCCGCTTCGAGGCACCATTCAAAGTCGGGGATCAACTTTTGCATCTCGGCGCGTTTCGGCAGTCGGTAGAACCCGCCGACGGCGACGTTGACCGGGTGAATGGCCCGCCCGCCCAGCACCTGCAACAAGTCGTTGCCGTGCTTCTTCATGCGCAGGCCCCGTTCGGCCTCCGCCGGATAGTGTCCGGCGAGCTCCAGGCCACTTTGATAGCCAAGGAAGTCGGGCGCGTTGAGCAGATAGATGTGCAGCGCATGGCTCTCGATCCATTCGCCGCAATAGAGCAGCCTGCGCAGCCGCCGCACCTCCGGCGAGATCGTGATGCCGAGCGCCGCCTCGAGCGCATGGACGCTGCTCATCTGGTAGGCGACGGGGCAGATGCCACAGATGCGGGCCGTGATGTCCGGCGTTTCCTCGAGCGGCTTGCCGCGCAGCAGCGCCTCGAACAAGCGGGGAGGCTCGTAGATTTGCAATTGAATGTCGTCGACCTGGTCGCCGGCCATCCGCAAGTACAGCCCGCCTTCCCCTTCGACTCGGGTCAGCGCCTCCACCTTGAACACTCGCTCAGTCATTGTCGGTCTCCGCTTTGTAGTGACGTGATATTGTCACTTGCTGTGCGGAACTCGGGCGCGTTCGCGTTCATCCCGCGCAGATGGTTGGCGACCTCCGCCGGACTGGCGCCGGAGGACGCGAGCTTGGCCGTGATGCTGACCAAGTTGGCCTGGGCGGCGGGGCCGAAGCAGCCGTAACAGCCGCGGTCGTAGCTAGGGCAGATCGCGCCGCAGCCGGCCTGCGTGACCGGGCCGAGGCAAGGAATGTCTTGGGCCACCGCGACGCATACATTGCCCTGCCGTTTGCACTCCAGGCACACGCTGTGCGTCGGGATCCGCGGACGCCGGCCAGCTACCAACGCGCGAACCACCTCGACCAGCTGTCGCTGGTTGACGGGGCAGCCACGCAACTCGAAGTCGACCGGCACGTGATCGGAGATCGCCGTCGAGGTCGCCAGCGTCGAGAGAAACTCGGGATGCGGATAGACCATCCGCACAAACTCCTCGTGATCCGCCCAATTCCGCAAGGCTTGGATGCCTCCCGACGTCGCGCACGCGCCGATCGTCACCAGCTTCCGCGATTCGGCGCGGATGCGCTGGATCCGCTTCGCGTCGTCGGGAGTCGTGATCGAGCCCTCAACCAACGCAAGATCGTACGGCCCCGGCCGAGTGACGCTCGTCGCTTCGAGAAAATACGCTATGTCCACTGCGCTGCCGAGTTGCAGCAGGTCTGCCTCGATGTCGAGCAACGACAGTTGGCAGCCGTCGCAGGACGCGAATTTGAACACGCCCAGGCTGAGCTTTTGGCGTCCGGTGACAATCGATCCGCTCATCGTCAAAGTCCCTCCACGTCCATCCAGGGCGCGATGCGGTCGAGCCGAAACACCGGGCCATCCTTGCAGACGAATTCCGGTCCCAGCTGGCAATGGCCGCAGAAGCCGGCCGCGCATTGCATGTTGCGCTCCATCGAGACCCAGATGTCGGTTGTTGGCACGCCGATCCGCAGACAGGTGGCGGCGGTGAACCGCATCATGACCTCGGGGCCGCAGCAGACGACAGTCGCGCGGGACGACTCGAACTTCAGCCGCTCCAGCAACACGGTGACGACGCCCACGTTGCCCTTCCAGCCGTCACTGGAGCGATCCACGGTTGTGTACACATTCAGTCCCCGCCGCTGCCAACGCTCCAGCTCGGCGGCGTAGAGGATCGTGTCGGGCGAGCGGGCGCCATACAGCAGATACAGGTTGCGGTAACGCTCGCGCTCCCGCAGCAGCTGACAGATCATGGGCCGCAGCGGCGCCAAGCCGATGCCGCCGGCGACGATCACCACGTCTCGCCCCTCGCATTCGGCCAGTGGCCACCCGACGCCGTAGGGCCCGCGCAAGCCCAGGGTGCCACCGACGCCGAGCGTCGAAAGCGTGTGGGTCACGGCGCCGGCAATGCGGACGGTGTGGGCCAAGAATTGCGTCGAACGTTGCCCTGAACTTGGCGGCGAAGCGGTGAGCTCACCGGGGTCCTGGCTGATGGAAATGGCGATCTCGCCGGCGCCGGGCAGGTACAGCATGTTGAACTGGCCCGGCAAGAACCGATACTGCTCGCGGTCCGCGGGGTTCAGCAGCTCCAGGTCGTAAGTGGACACGCCGGGAATCTCGTGGCGGATCGCGCGGATCGCGGCAGGCTTGGCGAGCCAAGGATTGGGGGCGACTTGGGCATTCACGGTTGCGCCTCCTCACGAATCGCGGCCACTTCCTCGGTCAGGTCGATGCCAGGAGGGCACCACGTGATGCAGCGGCCGCAGCCGACGCAACCCGACACGCCGAACTGGTCGATCCACGTTCCGAGCTTGTGCGTCAACCACTGGCGGTAACGCGACGGAATCGAGTCGCGGATGTTGCCGCCGTGGATGTAGCTGAATTCGGGGTTGAAGCAGGAGTCCCATTGCCGTCGACGCTCGACATGCTCGGCGGACAAGTCCGTGACTTCGTCGACCGACGCGCAGAAGCAAGTCGGGCAGACCATGGTGCAATTGGTGCAGGACAAACATCGTTCGGCAACCTGCTTCCAGCGGGGGTGATCGAGATTGGAGAGCAGCAGGTCGCGCACGCCCTCGGTGTCCAGGCGTCGCTGGATCTGCGCGACGGCCTGACCGCAGGCAGCGTCGGCGGCTTGCAGGCGTTCGTCCGTGGCGGGGACTGTCGTCAGCTTGGCGAGAATCTCCTCGCCAAGCTGGGTGGCCGACTCGATGACGAAGCCGTCCTTGAGTTCGGTGAGCGCCAAGTCGAACCCGGCGTCGCATTTCGGGCCGGTGTTCATGGAGGTGCAAAAGCAGGTCGGCGCCGCTCGAGTGCAGTTGACCGCGATGATCAGCGCCTCCTCGCGGCGTCGCTGGTACTCCGGGTCCACAAATTCGCCGTTGAGAAACACCCGGTCTTGAATCTGAATGGCGTGCAACTCACATGCGCGGACGCCTAAAAACGCATAACGCGGCGTGGGCTCCTGTGGCTCGGAGAACTGCCAGCCCTGCTCGGTCAAGTCGGCGACACTGACCGTCAACCGCGGCGGATAGAGAAATCGCTTCCACGAGTACGGTCCGACAACGTAATCGAAGTAGTTGTCTTGGGAGCCCTCCTCGCTGCGCTGCAGCCGATAACTCCCCGGCTCTTGCACGTCTGTCCAGCCGCGAGGCAGGTCCTCGGGGCTTCTTAGCTCGTCGTAGACAATTGCTTCCTGATCGATCGTCGGGCCGACCACCTGGTATCCCCGCGATTGCAGAGCGGCAAACAGGTCGTGCAACCCGTCTTTGGCTAGGAAGCGGCGAGCGGCGGGGGCGGTCGACGGTGTGGATGCCTCTTGCATGTTCGTCAGTTGTTGCCGGGGACGAGGTTGCGAGGTGACGGGCGGGGCAACGCGCCTTGCACGCGCCAATGCTTGGCTAGTGCCCCGTCGACACGAAAACGTTGGGTTGGTCGCCGCCCCATGCTCGAGGCTCGCCGCGACTTCGCGAGTTCTCCAAACCCAAAACGAAGGCTTGACAGTCCATTAGTGATCGCCAAACAAATCGAGCAATTGGAGTCGCGTCGCAATCAGCCGCGAGGAAACTGCGCCGGCCATGCGCCGCATGAGGTGATACCCGAAGGCCGCATCGGCCTCGGACAGTTCATGCAGTTTCGCCGCTTCGACGACGAGACAAAGCGAGTCCTCGGTGGCCACGGCCGAGGTCGTCATCTTGCCTTCGCCAAGCAGCGACGACCAGCCGAACATCTCACCCTCGCCGACCGTCAAGATCGGCACGGCGCCCCGGCCGGGCACATTCATCGACAGCGTAAAGTGCCCGTGAATGACAAGGTATAGGGAGTGATTCTCCGCTCCCTCGCGAAAGACGGTTGATCCAGCCGGGATCGAAACCTCTTGCATCTCCTCGGCAAGTTGCTCCAGCAGGGAGTCGGGCAGGTCCGCGGAAAATCGCAGCTCCCGCAGCATTCCCTTCATCTTTGCCGCGTCCATCCGTCCCTCGGCTCGTAGCGAATCAGTCCCATGCGGCACGCGATCGGATCTCGCAAGAAGAGGACGGATCCGAGGCCCCGCACTTGCACATTGGAGTCCAATCGGCGCGCCGAGGCAAGCATCGGCATCGCGACAATTCGCCGCAAGCCATGCGGGCTTCTTCGGGCTTCACGGCGGCATGAACCTCACGCAATTCTGTTGCCCCCGGCAGAATGTCTCGCGGAGGCACGGAGACATGGAGGATCCAGTGGATCACTTGGTGTGTCGACTGTTGTCACGATCACGGAGCGGCGATTGCACGGCCTTCAGCAAAGCGGTCAGGGCTAGGCTGACACAGCCTTCGCGCTCCGGTGGCACCGTCACGGTGGCGTTGGCCAACCGCTGCAGGCGCGCCAGCGTGTTGCCGGTGGTGGTGCTGTCCGGATCCCGCTGCGCTTGGGCCAAGGCGCAGACTTGCTTCAAGTCCGACTGGATGAGTTGTTGCTCGATGATCAAGGACGCCGCGGCGCGGCACCACGCGCACCCATCGGCTTCGAATCGCGCGTCTTCGATGACTCCGTTGCCAACACGCAGTTGCAGTGACAGCTTGTCGACACCATCGGGACAGGCCACGCATGCCTCCGCTCGATGCGTGCAGGCCGGCAACGTGCCGTAGTTGCTGGGAGACTGGAGATGCGCGAGCAACTTGCCGGTGAGGGGAGTCATAGCCTGTTCGCGTGCCGAGAGTTACGTGGTGAGGGAAAGCAGTCGGAAGTTGAGAGCCATCGCAGGAAGTGCTCCGTTCGTGCCGTTTCCGGACCAGCAGGGGTGCTGTAGACAGTAATGGTCTGTCTGAGCGAATTCCGACAAGTTTCTACGACGGACTGGAAGTCCGTCGTACGCGAGGGGGGAGTGTAGGACGGACTTCCAGTCCGTCGCACGCGAGGGGGATTGTTGCGATTGGGGGCCTGCCCCCGTTGGGATGGTTGAGCCATTGGACTCGGTGACCCCATTGGGCTCGATGCAATCCTTTCTTGACTTTGCGAGAAAGATCGGGCTATCCTGATCCTTCCTCTAGCGGGTCATCCTCACCCCCCTATGTCGACCCGCCACCCTGCCACGCTCTCCCCACCTTCCCCGGAGGCGTCCATGGACTTGTCCTTCGTTCTTTCTCGCCTGATTCGCGTCAGCTCGCTGGCCGTGATTGCTTGCGGATTTCTCACGCCTGCGAATGTCTGTGCCGAGGAACCACTGCATCGTCGCGTGGACGAGCTGCTGCAAGCGGGGCTTACCGTGGCGCCGGCCGACTTGGCCGACGACGCGACGCTGGTGAGGCGGCTGTATTTGGACCTAACCGGCTGCATTCCGTCCGCAGAGGAGACGCGAGCGTACCTGGAAAACGCGGCGCCGGACAAGTGGGAGCGGCTTGTGGATCGGCTGCTGGAGGATCCGCGACACATCGAGCACATGGCCACTTACTGGGACGTGATGCTCATGGAGCGTCGGCCGGACAAGCATGTGAAGGCCCCCGAGTGGCAAGCCTACCTGGAGGCGGCGGTGCGCGACAATCGCCCCTTCCATCAACTGGCCGCCGAGATCCTCGGCGCGGACGGCCGCGACGACAAGCAGCGCGCCCCGGCGAAGTTTTATCTCGATCGCGACGCCGAGCCGAACTTGCTGACGCGGGACATCGGGCGAGTCTTCTTCGGCATGGATATTCAGTGCGCCCAATGCCACGACCACCCGTTGATCGACGACTACTACCAAACCGACTATTACGGCATCTACGGATTCGTCAGCCGGTTGTCGTTGTTCGCCGACCCCAAACGCAAGCTCTCCTACCTGGCCGAGAAAGCGGCCGGCGAGGTCAAGTACAGCTCGGTGTTCACCTCCGAGCCGGGCCGCATCAATCCCCGCTTGCCGTTGGATCGCGAGCTGGCCGACGACCCCAGCTATCCCAGCGGCGAAGAGTACGAAGTCAAGCCTTCCAAGGAGGCGGGCGGCTTGCCGAAGCACAGCCGCCGTGCGCTGTTGGCCCGGGAGGTCGGGCGCGGCGACAACCTCGCGTTCCGCCGCAACATCGCCAATCGCCTCTGGGCGCTGATGATGGGGCGCGGGCTCGTTCATCCCGTCGACCTGCACCATAGTGACAATCCTCCGTCACATCCCGAGCTGATGGCGCTGCTCACCGACGAAGTCGCCGCGATGCAGTTCGACGTCAAGGCGTTTCTGAAACAGATTGCCTTGACCGACGCCTATCGACGCGCGTACTACCTGCCGCCCGACTGGCCGCAGCGCGCCGCGGAAGTGGCCAAGCAGCGAGAGTCGTGGCAACAGCAACTGACGGCCGCCGAAGCGGAGGCCGACGAGTCGTTCAAGGTGGTCGTCGACCTGCAAACCCGGCTCAAGCAGGCCCGAGTGAAACGCGAGGAGGCTGAAGAGGCCCTGCACGCGGCGCTGGCCGATGCGGCGGCCAAGCAGGCCACCTACGACAAGGCAGCCGCGCCGTTCAAGCAGGCGACCGACTTGGCCGCCAAGCTCGACCAGGCTCAACAACTGATTCAACAGGCGCGGAGCTTGGCGGGAGAGTCCCGCAAAGCCCTGCCCGACGACCGTTTGGCGGTCGCCGAGCAGTCGCTGGAGTCCGTTCTGGCTGGATTGGCGAAGCAGCGCGAGCAGGCCGCCGCCGAGCTCGCCAAACAGCGGCCGGCTCACGACGCGGCACTGGCGCCTCGACAGGCGGCCCAACAGGCCGTGGCCGCGGCCCGCGAGTCGGCCGAGAAGCTCAAAGCCCCGACGCTCGAGGCCGAGCAGGTGTATGTGAAAGCATCGGCCGAGCTGCGCGGGCATCAAGTCGCTGCGAGCATCTGGCAAAACAAATTGGATGAGTCCCAGCGGCTACAGGATGCCGCGTCCGCCGTGGCGAAGCTCGAGCAAGCGGAAGGTGCGCACCGCGCTGCGACGTCGGCATTGGAGCCAGTTGCAACTCAGCGCGCCAAACTTCGCGACCAGCTGGCGGTCAGCGAACGCGCCTTGTCCGCAGCTCAAGCGGCGATGACTGCCGCCGCCGAGTCGCGAGAGCGCATTGGATTGCAGCATGAGAATTTCGCTCGGGCCGCGGCGCTGGTGAGCGACGCGAAGACATCGCTCGACGACCAGCACCTAAAGGCCTTGGCCTCCGCTGACGAGGTCCGACGCTTATTGGCGGAGCAGGCCGCGTCGCTCGCCAAGCAACAGCAAACGCTGGCTGCGGACCTAGCGGCCGCCGAGAAGGAGATGGAGGGCCGCGCCGCAACGCTCCAGCAAGCGACGGCCGCTCACGCCCCGCTCGCCACGCAGGTTGCAGCGTTGGAACAACAGTGGACTCCGCTGCAAGCCGCGGCCACGCAGGCGGAGACCGCGTTGGAGACCGCCCGCGCCCCGGTTGGCGGCGCCGTTGAGGCGCTGGAGGAGGAGTGGACTCGCCGCTTTGCGCTGACCGGACTCAAGGCGATGTCCCCCGAGCAGCTCTGCTGGAGCATTCTCGAGGCGACAGGTCAGCTGCGCGTGCAGCGAATTGCCGTTGCCGCGGCGATGGACAAGAGCCAGCCGCTCAGCGAAAGCAATCGCGCCGACGCCGCGAAAGTCGCGGCGCGGGCGGCGGCCATCGAAACCGAGGCCCGCAAAAAACTGATCGGAAATGTGAAGACGTTCGTGCAGCTGTTTGCCGCCGCCGGCGGCCAACCGCAAGACGAGTTCTTTGCCACGGCCGACCAGGCGTTGTTCTTCCGCAATGGATCGCAAATTCGCGGCTGGGTCGCGGCCGGCAGCGAAACATTGTCGGGCCGAGTGATGAAGCTGGAGGACTCCGCCGCGATCGCCGACGAACTCTATGTCAGCATCTTGTCACGTCGGCCCGACGATGCCGAGCGGGCAGTCGTTGTGCAGTACCTCGATCGCGAATCGGCCGATCGCGCCGCCGCTGTTCGCGAGTTGATCTGGGGGCTGCTGTCCTCAATCGAATTTCGTTTTCAACATTGATCCGGCGATGCCCCCGGGCTTGCCGTTGGCCATGATGGGAATCGTTTTCCCCGCTTACTTTCAAAAAGGTTGACGCCATGAAATGCCAGTACTCCTGTGGCTCCGCGGAGCACCTGATTGCGCGACGCCAGTTTCTCGGCGGAGCGGGCGCGGGCGTGGTCGGCGGCTTGGGCGCGTTGGCGCTCCCCGCGCATGCCAAACAGCTGGCCTCGGATCAGCGACGAGTGTTGGTGCTAAACATGGCGGGAGGACTCAGTCAGTTGGAGAGCTGGGATCCCAAGCCGGGGACCAAGACCGGCGGCCCGTTCCGGGCGATCCCGACCTCGGTGCCCGGCATTCATATCAGCGAGCTCCTGCCGAAGACCGCCCTGCAGATGCATCATCTGGCGATCGTGCGCAGCATCAACACCAAGGAGAACGACCACGGCAAAGGGCGCTACGCCATGCTCCATGGCCGGCGTCAGACTCCGGCCGCCTCCTACCCGGTGCTGGGCGCCGTTGCTGCCAAAGCTCTGTCACCCGAAGGCGCGTCGCTGCCGGGGCACATCGCAATCACGGGCGGCGGAGGCGGCCGCGGCAATGACTCGGCATATCTCGGTCCCCGATTCGCCAGCGTCTCGCTGGGCAACGGCAAGCCGCCCGGCAACATGGATCGCGCCAGCGATCTGTCGGAAGCGGCGGACGCCGCTCGCAATACGTTCCGCTCCCAGGTGAACGACCGGTTTGCCATGCGCCGCCGCACCGCTCAGACCGACGCGTACACCTACAACTTCGAACAGGCGCAGAAGCTGATGCTGCAGAAGGACGTCTTCGATGTCTCCAAGGAGAACCCCAAGGACATCGAACGCTACGGCGAACACGCGCTCGGGCAGCACTGCCTGCTGGCTCGACGGCTGCTGGAGCACGGCGTGACGTTCGTGCAAGTCAGCCATTCCAACTACGACACGCACAACGAAAACTTCACCTTCCACTTCGAGCAACTTGGCGAGTTCGACTCGGCCTTCGCTTGCCTGGTTGCCGATCTGGCGGATCGCGGCATGCTGGAGAGCACGCTGGTGGTGGTGATGTCCGAATTCGGACGCACTCCTCGCATTAATGCCCGCTATGGCCGCGACCATTGGGGGACGGCTTGGTCGGTCTGCCTGGGCGGCGGCAAGGTGCAGCCCGGCGCGGTGATCGGCGCGACCAACGCCGAAGGCACCGCGGTGAGCGATCGAGAGGTCGACCACGGCCACCTGTTCCACACCTATTTGCAGGCCGTGGGGCTCGACTCCTTCGACAGCTTCGACGTCGATGGCCGCCCCATGCCGATGGCGGATCCCTCATCCGAGCCGATCAAGGAACTGATTGCGTAAGCGGTTCCTTCGCGATCGCTTGCGGCAATCCGCTGCTGATCCCTCGCTTACGCTTCGGGTTACCTTCCCGATCGCTTGCGGCAATCCGCTGCTGATCCCTCGCTTACGCTTCCTAGAACAATCGCAACTGACCGGACTTTGGCGCCGGCGGGTGAAACAGCTCGCAGTTGTGCGGGGGCATGTCGCCGTCCAGCCCGCATTTGCGACGAAAGACCTCGAACAGCGTGCGGATTTGGTTGGCGATCTCGCCTCGCCCGACCATCCGCTCGCCCCAGGTGGAGCTGTTAAGTTTGCCGTCCCGCGCCGACATGACTCTGCCCAGCACCTTCTCGGCGTGGAGCGGTCTTACTCGCTGAAGCCATTCGATAAACACCGGCTCAACGGTCAACGGCAGCCGCAACAGTGTGTAATTCGCTTTGATCGCTCCAGCGTCCTTGGCCGCTTCGAGCAGCTGGGGGATCTCGGCATCGTTGAGCCCGGGGATGATCGGCGCCGTCATCACACCCACGGGCACTCGCGATTCGGCCAGCATTCGCACGGCGCGCAGGCGCGCGTCCGGAATGCTGGTGCGGGGCTCCATGTCTCGCGCAAGCTCCGGGTCGAGACTGGTGATCGACACAAAGACATGGACGAGATTGTGCGCCGCGAGCTGCTCAAGAAGGTCGAGGTCGCGAAGCACGAGCGCGTTCTTGGTGATCAGGCTGACAGGCTGCCGGCACTCCAAGGCAACCTCGAGGCACTGTCGAGTCAGGCGGAACTCGCGCTCCGCTGGCTGGTAACAGTCGGTCACCCCCGAAAAAGTGATCGGCTCGGGGCGCCAGCTTTTCTTCGCCAAAAATTCGCGGAACAGCCGCGGCGCAGCAGGCTTAAAGACGATCTTCGTTTCGAAGTCCAACCCTGCGTTGAAGCCGAGGTAGTCGTGCCCCGGCCTCGCGTAGCAATACGCGCAGGAATGGACGCAGCCGCGGTAGGGGTTCAGGCTGTAGCGAAACGGAAGGTCCGGAGATTGGTTCTCCGACACAATGCTCAGAGACGAGTCCTCGATGTATTCGATCTTGCGGTTGGTTAGCGCGCGCAAATGCTCCTGGTCCCATTCCAGGTGCTCGAGGTCGTGCTCCCGTTGAATCGCGTCGAAGCGGTTCGGAGGGTCGATGTTGGACCCGTGACGCATCGGTCAGTGCCTTCTTCCAATGGAACGCCCTTTTCACCAAGCCATTCTACCGGCTTCGTGCCTTGGCGCCTCCGTGAAGAACCATTGAAGCGACGAGCCGTTGGAGTCTCTGGCAACTAGAACAGGGAAACTACCCACTGGATCAGGCCTGCCATGCCCAGGCCCACCGCGATGATGCTGCTCAGCCGCTCCCTGGTTTCCAGTTCAATGCGAGATAGGAACGGGATGGCACACATCGCCATGCAGGAAAGGATCGCCGCCAGTTTCCAGGCCCAGTGAGCGTCGGATCGCACCACGCACCAGAATCCGACGATGCCGATGACCAGCAAGTATCCGAAGCTGTTTTGCAGCTCGAGCGAGGCGAACGGATTGCCGAGCGGTCTGGTCCTCGAGGGCTGAGCGAATACGCAAAAGAGCCCAGTGCCGTAACGGACGCTCCGCAGCCACTCGCGACGTGCGGCGCGTTCGCCCAGTTCGTTGTCGATGGCGATCGATTTCTCCCAGGCATCGTCATGATGGCCGCACTCCACGCAGACATTCGTGGTCTTCAGCAGCGTGGCGCCACAGTTGGGGCAGCTTGACGATTCTGACATTTGGGGCAACCGCGGGAGCCAATGTGCTCGAGAATTCGCGTCAAGTGGTTCGCTGGCGCGCAGGAGATCTTGGCAAGTCTTGCCATCTCGCTGATTGCGACGCCGCGACGGCCCGTTGGAGGCTCACGGCTTGGCCGCCGGTGGTGGAGCGCGCCGTTGCAGAACGACGGTGACGGTCAATGATGTGCCCGATCGGTCGACCGTAACCGGGACGGCGTCGCCGGGCGGGTGCATGAGCAACTCTTGGGACAGGTGGCGGAAGCCGCGAATAGGCTCGTTGTCAAACGAGGTAATGATGTCGCCGGGCTCTAGGCCAGCCTCCTCGGCCGCGGAGCCTTGGATGACTTGACGAATCACGCACGAATCATCGGTCGATTCGAAGTAGACACCGATCACGCCGCTGTTGGCGTGGGCAAACATCAGCATCGCTGCGCTCAGGGAGGCAACGAAGTTGATCCCAACGTGAACGAAGATTGGCGTTATGAGCGTCCGCCGCCAGGCATAGACGCCGGTGAGGAGCAGGCCGGCAATGGATGCGGCTACCCCGTGCGCGGCGCCGAAGAAGTGGCTGAAGCCGAAAATCACCGACTCCGCTGCTACGGCGACGACAACCGGCATGCGCGCCCGAAAGGCGTTGTACAGGAACCCGCGAAAGAAGATCTCTTCGGCGACGGGCGCGAACGTGCACGCAAACAACAGCGCAAGATAAACGGCGGCATGGTTCGGTGACTTCACCATGTCACTGAGAGCGTCCGGAGTCAAACTACTTCCGGGGGACATCCGCTGGAGAAGATAGTTCGCCGTCGCCAGCAAGGTGATCGCTCCAATCACGATTGGGACGGCGACGCCAAGCTCCACGAGACACTTGGATGCGGAGGGGCGATGAAACGTCGACCGGCGATTGGGGTCGCGCGTGAAGATAGGAAAGATCAAGAGAAACACCTGCGGCGCCAAGCCGGTGAGGATCAGCAGCAGCCAAGTGGGAAAACGGGCGAGCCATTCGGGATCGATGAATGAGGTGCTGCGCCAAAGCAACAAGAACGCCAAGCCGACGACAACCCACCGAGACTTCCACTGCGCATCGCGAAACGCGACGACGTTCGACGTGCCAGCGGTGGGCGTCTGCGGAGCTAACTCGCTCATCAGCGATTTTTAAGGCTCGTGTCGGAATTATTTGAGCAACGCCAGCAAAAGGTGCACTGGCGTGCGGGCGAGGATGCTGTGTGGGGTGTTGGGGGCCATGCGGATCCAGGTCCCCGGCCTGCCGGCCACCGCCTGATCGCCGACGGTCAGCTCCGCCTCGCCGTGGACAATTTGCAGGATGGCCGGCAGTGGGGAGACGTGCTCCGGGAGACCTGCCCCGGCCGCGAAGGCCATCAACATCACCTTGGCATGCTCGTCGTCCACCAGCACTTGGCTCAGTTTGCCCGACTCGGGCGCCGCGAGTGTTTCACCCAGTTGCCGAATTAGAAATGGGCTGTCCATGGCATTGCGTTGGTGTTAGTAGGAAGCCGTTGCAAGACACGTGTTCCGACTATCGCCCCAGCACGTTGCTGCAGGTCAATTTCAACAGGCCGTGGCCGACAAGGCTCGGCTAGGCGAGGCGAGGCTAGGGATCGGGTTGCAGCTCGATCGGTGTCAGCAGGATGTTGCGGAACTCCACCGCAGTGTGGTCGCCTTGCAGGTAGATCGGGCCGGGTTTGGTGACATCCGCGACGATCGCGCCGCCCGTCGGGCCGCGCACGGGCTGGCGGTCAATCACCAACTCGTTGTTGAGCACCACGGTGATATGACGCGCCACCAGCGTCAAGTCGTACGATTGCCATTGGCCGCCGGGCAGACCAGCGTTCACCGACGGCTTGATGCGGCCGAAGATGGCGCCGGGGCCGTGAATGCCCTGCATCATGCTGTCTTTGTCGACCACCTGCGCCTCGTACATGCCTCGCAGGTAGATGCCGCTATTGCCGTTGGCCGGCACGCGAAACTCGATGTGTAATTGAAAGTCCCGAAACTCTCGCTCCGTCTGCAAGTTGGTGTAGTCACCATATGCGCCGAAGTCGGTCTTGGGAGTGACATTCTTCAGCACTCCCTGTTCAACGGTCCACCCCTGCTTCTTGTCCGGGTTGGAGACCTTCCAGCCCGTGAGGTCCTCGCCATTGAACAGCCGAATCCGCTCGCCCATTTTCATTCGCTGCAGCGGCGGAGCGTCGGGCAACGGCGGCTGCCGGCGTCCGTGAAACTGCCGCCGCTCTCGGTCATCGCCATCGCCTGCGAGCAACACGCCATGCAGATCATCGCCATCGGCGCGAACCTCGACGCGGTGCATGCGCTGTCGATGCTTGAACTGAAATGACAGAATTCCGTCATGCAGCTCGGCGCTGGGAAGTTCGCGGACGCTGCCCACGGCCCACAGCAGCTGAACACGGGGCGGGCCTTCGCCGGAGACGTCGACGCTCAGCCAGCCGACTTCGTTGCTGGGCGTGCGGAAGGACCAGTCTCCGGCCAGTGGCGAAGGGCCTGCCCAGGCGCTGGCGGGAGTGGCGAAGGCCGACCAAACCGTGACGATGGTGGTTGTGCGTGTCATGATTGTCGCCGCTAATCCGAGCCAAGTTCTCATAGGGGATACCCAGTGGTTGGCGAAAACGGACAGCGGATGTTACCTGCACGCGATCACGCGACGACAGCAGCTTACTTTTTCAGCTGTTTGCCGAACACCTTTTCGAACTTCTCCACTTTCGGGGCGATCACGAATGCACAGTACTGAGCGCCGGGATTGTTGGCAAAATAGTCCTGATGATACTTCTCGGCCGGGTAGAACTCGGCGGCGGCCGTGATCTCGGTGACGATCGGATTTGCAAAGGCGCCCGACTCGTCCAGCTTCTTCATATAGTACGCGGCGCTGGCCTGTTGGCTTTCATTGTGGAAAAAAACCGCCGACCGATATTGCGTGCCCGTGTCGGCGCCTTGGCGGTTGCGAGTGGTTGGGTCGTGCGTTTTCCAAAACACCTCGAGCAGCGTCTCGTAACTCACTTTTTCCGGGTCGTAGGTCACTTGGACCACCTCGGCGTGGCCGGTTGTGCCCGTGCACACCAGTTCGTAGGACGGATTCTCGACTGTGCCGCCCATGTAACCGGACACGGCGGACTGCACTCCCTCCATGCGGTCAAAGATCGCCTCGGTGCACCAAAAGCAGCCCGATCCGAAGGTGGCCACGTTGCCCGTCGCGGGAGCGGGAGCGTCCGCATCGGCGTCGGCCGCGCCGGAACTTTCGGGGCCTGGCTGAGAAACTTGCTCGGTGCCAGGTTGCTGCTCGCTGACGGGTTGCTGCTCGGGATGGGAGGCCGAGTCCGGATTGTTGCCATCGCCACTCACTGCATCGCCTCCGGAACAACCGTTGAGAAAGATCGCCATTGCCGCCATTGCCAATGCAATGGAGCCCCGGATCGCCGCTGCGAGCCGAGGCCGCCTGTGTCGTGCATCCATGAATCCTACACCTGCGAAAGTTGAATGAGAGATCCGCTTATTGTAGCCCGACTCGCCGGAGCGGGCAGCGCGTGGTTGGCGAAAGCGGAGTTTGTTGACCCCGCCCTGGCAGCGCACGACAATCATTGAACACCGTCCCAGACGATTCTACGCCAATTGCGCCTCGCGGCGATCGGAGAACTGCAACCATGAGACACGTCACGCTCGCCCTGCTCGCCCTGTTGGGGGCCTGTTGCCATTGCGGCCTCGCGTCGGCCGAACTGCGCGCAGGCGCCGCCGTGGTCGACATCACGCCGGCGGAGTTGCCCGTGCTGGTCAACGGCGGCATGGTCAGCCGCAGCATCGACGAAATCACCACCAAGATTCACGCCCGCGCGCTGGTGTTGGACGACGGCGCCAGCCGGATCGGGATCGTGGTGGTCGACAGCTGCATGATGCCTCGCCCGCTGCTGGATGAGGCCAAGCAACTGGCTGCTCAACGCACCAAGCTCGCCCCGGATCACATCCTGATCTCGGCCACGCATGCCCATTCGGCGCCGTCGTGCATGGGCGCGCTGGGCACCGCGGCGGACCCCAAATATGTGCCGCTGTTGCGAATCAAATTGGCGGAGGCGTTGGAGCGGGCGGAGGAGAATCTGGAGCCCGCGGAGGTCGGCTGGGCCGTGGCGCAGGCGCCCGAGTACACGGCGCTGCGGCGCTGGGTACGACGCCCCGACCGCGTGGTCAACGACCCGTTCGGCAACCCGACCGTCCGCGCCAACATGCATGCGGGACGCAACTGGGATGATGTGACCGGCGAGTCGGGACCGGAAGACCCGAGTCTGTCGATCATTTCGGTGAGGACCGCTGGCGGGCGTCCGCTGGCGCTGCTGGCCAACTTCTCGATGCATTACTTTGGCGGTGTCAAAGGGATCGGCGCCGATTACTTTGGCCGCTATTGCCAACGACTTGCCGAGCAGGTGCAGCCGCAGTCGGCTGATAGTGAATCGCCGTTCGTGGGTATTATGTCTCACGGTTGCAGCGGCGACATTTGGCGTCGCGATTACACGCTTCCTGCCGGCGAGTCGCCGGACCCGTCGATGGAGGAGTTTGCCGACGGGCTGGCTCAGCTGACACTGGATGCGTATCGCGGTATTCGCCACACTCGCCAGGGCGACCTGAAGATGGCCGAAACGCGGATGACGCTGAACTACCGCGTGCCCGACTTGCAGCGGCTCGAGTGGGCCCAGCGCATCGTCGACCAACTCGAAGGGCAACTGCCGAAGACACAACAAGAGGTCTATGCCGTCGAGCAAGTCTTGCTAGCGGAGCGCAAGTCGACCGAGATCGTTGTGCAGGCGCTGCGGATCGGCGACATTGGCATCGCCACCACGCCGAACGAGACCTACGCGCTGTCGGGCTTGAAGGTCAAGCGTCAAAGCCCGCTGCCGCAGACGATGGTGATTGAACTGGCCAATGGCGGCGATGGCTATATCCCGCCGCCCGAGCAGCATGTGCTTGGCGGCTACAACACCTGGGCCGCGCGCTCGGCGGGTCTCGAGGTGAACGCGGAGCCCAAGATTGTCGAGGCGGCGGTGCAGCTTTTGGAGCGAGTCACGGGCAAGCCGCGCCGGACGATGGCGCTCAAGCCGGGACCGGGGACGCGAGCGACCTTGGAGCTGAAGCCCGCCGCCTACTGGCGGCTGGATGAGATGGCCGGTCCGCATGCGACGGATGCCTCGCCGAATGGACGCGACGGCGTGTTCGAACCGGCGATTGCCTACTACTTGGCCGGCCCGGCAAGCGATCGGTACACCGACGACGACGTCAATCGCGCCGCTCACTTCGCGGGCTCGCGACTGCGCGCCCGGCTGCCCGAGCTCGGCGAACAGTACAGCGTTTCAATCTGGGTTTGGAACGGCATGCCGTCCGACGCTCGGGAAACCGCCGGCTGGTTCTTCTCTCGCGATCATGACTTCGGCCTGTCACCCGGCGGCGAGCATCTCGGCATTGGCGGCACGGCCACTCAACCCGGTCGTCTGGTGTTTCTGGCAGGCGAACGAGCCCCACTGGTCGGCGCCACGGAGTTGAAACGTTGGACCTGGCATCACGTCGTGCTGGTTCGCGACGGCAAGTCCGTGAAGGTCTACCTGGACGGTCGCGCTGAATTGGAGGGAACAGCGGGCACGGCCGGAGCGATTGCGGAGGTGTTTCTCGGCGGCCGCAGCGATCGGCAAGACAACTGGGAAGGCCGGCTCGACGAAGCCGCCTTGTTCTCGCGCGCACTCACTGCCGAAGAGGTGGCTCGTTTGAAGTGACGTGGAGGGGGTAAGACGTACTTCCAGTCCGTCTTGAAGTGACGTGGAGGGGGGGTAAGACGGACTTCCAGTCCGTCTTGAAGTGACGTGGAGGAAACGCTGCCAAGTGGGGCGTTTGGGCGGCGTCTTGGGGGCGACGTGGGACGCGATAGCGTCACACGGGCAAGATGCTGGTGACGATCAAATCGAGATTCGATCCTCGGCGCGCACTGCTTGCGAAAGAAAGGTCACGGCGGCAAGGAGAAGAGAGGCGATGAGGACATTGAGCATGCTCGAAATCGAACCTGGCAGGGGCGTTGGTCCGATAATCCTTGGGATGCGGAAATCAGAAGTTCGAAGCGTATTCAACGAGCGCGTCGTTTACGAGGATTGGATGCAGCAGGGCTCTAGCGACGCAAATTTTCACGGATTGCGATTGGATTTCGCGGAATCACCTAGTTTTCGTCTGATTCGTATTACTGTTCATTGTCGCGAAGACGCAACTCTTTTCGGACGGACTCTCACTCGATGGAAGAAGTCGCGTCTGGTTCTCCGCTTCGAGGAATCGTTAATTCACTATGCGGTGACAAACCATGGCGACCTCAATGTTCCCGGCATGACGTTGTCGTTCAACGAAAAGAACCGTCTTTCGTGGGTGGAGGTTTACCCGCTTGGCACGACCTGACTTCCCCTGCTGGCCGTTTTTCTCGACGGGAGCATGTTGCTCAGGTGGTTGTCCAAACATCGGGACGTTGCGTGCTGTCGTTCGGTTCGCGGCAACACATCAAAACGTCCGCGTCGATGTTGGTGTTCCTCGGCCGATTGGTCCCTACTCAGATCAGCCCGTCTGAAACAATTGGTGCGGCAGCCACCCAAGGTCCAACGCGTGTGGACCAGAGAATGTGTTTGCCACTCGGTTCGTGCTCTCAGACGGTAGGGCCGCTAACTGCCAAGCGAAGTGGGTTGTGACGATTCGCCTATGGGGGCAATCTCAATTTGGGTCGGAGCAATTGAAGCATCTGATCGTGTCTTGTGATGCTATCACGAGGCTGTCGCCGTTCGCGGTTGGTGTCGCATAGACTTCGCGATTCATTTTGCAGACGGGCCTCGCGATCCCGTTTGCCTTCAGGCCGAATACGATCCCATCCGATCCAGTCACGAGAAGCTGGTCGGCCAACCAGAGTGGCGTCGCCCAAACATCCTGTTCAAGCCGACGGCGCCAATGTTCACTCCCATTGTCAACACGAATGCACGCCATCTGACCCTCCGTGTCTACCACGTACGCCAAGCCATCATGAACCACGGGGTTCGCGATGATCTCGTTTTCCAAACTAACCTTCCAAAGGACCCCCGAATTGTCTCCCTTTGCGTCGGGCACGTTGCTCAAGTGCCCTCGTCGGGATCCATCAATGCACCAAAGAACTCCTGGCGAATTGTCCAAGAAAGGAATTCGACTCGCAGTGGCGATCAAGACTTTGCCTTCATGTATGACTGGAGAAGCAACGATGTTCAATCTGGTGCTGCCTCGTCCTTGGCAGGCGTCAAATCGCCACAGCTCTTTCGTTTCTCCCTTGGCGATGGAGTCGGCGTCAAAGCTATATACCCAACCGTCGCCGCCGGCAAAGATGACCTGTGTGCGCCTGCCAATGGATGCCACGGACGGAGACGCGAGCTGACATCTTGCCCCACTCTTTGAGGCCGCCCGAAACTGCCACACGCACTTGCCTGTCTTCACGTCGATCGCAATCAGGCCGGGAACTTCAGAATGTTGTCGCGTGTAGCTGCCAGGGCTTGTGCTGATGTAAAGAAGTTTGCCATCTGTTGCCGGTGACGATCCCCAGTAGTGATACGATCGCATTCCTAGCGATTTTAGATCGAATTCGAATACGACGTCTCCCGCATCGATGTCCATTGTGTCTTTTGCCCCATCGTCCTCGTCGTCATGGAAGCCGTTGGTGTCAAGGCAATAGACAACTCCGTGAGGGGCAACGTAATACAAGCGGTCGCCAATGATGACGGGTGAACTGCAAACGCCAACCCATCCAGCATCGGTCGCGGCGCACTTGACGCGTTCACTTGGGTCAGCATATCGCGTGCGGTGAGTCCACAGGATCTCGCCGCTCTTCAGATCCATGGCCACCATGGCGGGCGTCCCCAGCGGGGAGTACTCTCCGAGGTGCGTTCCAAGAAACACTCTGCCGAGCGATATCACTGGACTGCCATGGTGTTCGCCTATTCGCCGACTCCATCTCTCTTCGCTGAAGTGCGCGATGCAATTGACTGAACAGACGTTGTTTCTCGCCCCCGATCGGCACCACTGAGCGATGTCTTCATCGGCAAGTCCCAACTTGGGGGAATGCAGGGCAAGTACAACAAGTGTGCCGACCACCATTGTGGAACTTCGGCAATTTGCCATAACTACCGTCCTCTCTTTCCCGATTTCCCAAGTGTCGGCCAAGCATCTGGAAGCTGCTCAGTGTCGTTCGCGCAATTCCTTGGCTTACCGTTCAGCTCGTCGTCGGTGTTGCCCTTCCGGGCCACATCGGTGCCGATTGACCTGTTCGGTGGTCACCAAGCGGCTTCATTCTTTCTCAGGTATTAACGTACCGGCGACACCGGATTCGCCAAGCGATGGCGGTTATTCGACGAGGCCAAGAGCAGACAATGCCCGCCCTAGTGGTCAACACTAAACGTTGGGTTGGTCGCCGCCCAACCTCGTGGCTCGCCACGACTTCGCGAGTTCTCCAACCCCAAAACGAAGGCTTGGTAGGGCGGCCCTTCCGGGCCGCCAGCAGCGGTT
>JAGQPF010000532.1 GCA_020426845.1 Planctomycetales bacterium | reverse complement strand
AGCGTCAAGGACGCGACAAACATCACGCAGAACAGACTGCGATACATCACCAAATCTCCTTCTTTGCTGATAGGCGAGCGATTCCCGGCCTCTTGATGCGTTGGAATCTTCAGCCAATGTCCAAGCTTCCCTCCATGGGGCTTGGCCGATTCAAGTCGGCTCCCATTGCCCGACGGCATCGACATGCGGGCAGGGAGCTGGGAACTCTAGCTGCGGCGCAAAAAATCGACAATGTCAAAATCGCCGTTGTGCTCCGCCAGCCATTCGTGTCAGATCTGCCGATGCGAAGTTGAGCGGGCCAAGTGGCCCTTGCAACCAGCTGTTGGTGATGCCAATAGTCGATTTTTCCGCCGTTTCTCGGTGACGGCACAGGAGCGTCAGGGATGACGTGGGAGTCAAGTTTTTGGGTGGGCGTGGCATTGGGCGCGCCGACGCTGCTGTTTTCGTTGCTGCTATTGCTGCAGCACTGGGAGCACCGTCGCAGCATCTACGCCAACAAGCGGCGTCACGGCAGCCAGTTCAATCCGCCTTCGGCCGCCGTCATCGTGCCGGTCAAGGGAGTCGACTCGGGTTTGGCCGACTCGTTGCGGTCGCTGCTGAACCAGGACTACCCGGATTACGAGGTCCATTTCGTCGGGGAAAGCGACCACGACCCCGCCGGCGCCGTCGTGCGGCAATTGATCCGCGAGCCCCACCGCTGTCGCGCGGCGCACTGGCATGTCGCCGGCCGGGCGACCGACTGCGGGCAAAAAGTGCACAACCTGCAAGTCGCCTGCGAGCATATCCCCGACACGGCCGAGATCGTCGCCTTCGCCGACTCGGACGCACATCCGGACTCGCGCTGGCTGCATAACTTCGCCTATCGATTGTTCAAACGCAACGCCCGCGAGAGTCAACTCGGTGCCGTGACGGGTTACCGGCTGTGTGTGCCGGAGCAACCGACGCTGGCCAACTGGATCAACTACAGTATCAACTCAGCGGTCGGCGGGCTGCTGGTGCGTCGCGGCTTGTTCAACATGATCTGGGGCGGCGCTTGGGCGATTCGTCGACCGCTGCTGGAGGAGGTGCGAACCGCCTGGCGCCATACGATCAGTGACGACGTGGTCGCCACGCGGACGCTGAGCCGCGCCGGCTGGCGGATTCGCTTCGACTCCAAGGTCATGGTGCCCTCTGCCACAAACATGTCACTCGCGCAGCTGATGGAGTTTCTGCGGCGCCAGTTCTTCATGGCGCGCCACTACTCGCTGGGCATCTGGCTCGGCACGTTGCTGGTCTGGACCGGCATGCTCGGGGGCTTTTGGTGGAACGTGTTCTACGCTGCAACCGCAGCGCTGACCGGCGCCGCCAATCCGCGGTGGTCCGCTGCTCTCGCCGCCTCCATCTACGCCGTCGGCGTCGGCCGCGCCGTGCTCCGCCAACAGGCCTCCCTGGCTAGCGCTCCCCAATTCGCCGCGCAGTTGCGACCGGCACAGCGGTTCGAGCTTTGGGCCCACCCGCTGATCTCCCTCGTGGGCTGGGCATCGCTCGTCAGCTCCGCGGTCGGCAGCTCGATTGTCTGGCGCGGCATTCACTACCGGCTACGGCGCGATGGCCACCTGATCGAGCTGCGACATGCTGCCAACGATCAGGAAGCCCCCGAGGAAACGGGCACTTCGAATCGGGCCGCCTAGCCTCGCGCCCCACCAACCCAACTCAAACCGGACTCGAGCCAGTTCGAACCCGCAGCAAACTTTCTCGACTTCCCGGCTCTGAACTCACTCCCGTTCCAGGCCTCCCAACGGCGGCACCGCTTACGCTGCTCCCCAAGTCCCATTAGGATGACGGGAACAGCAATTTTCCGGGGACGCCGCTGCCGTCTGCCGCCGACCGACGTGCCGCTCTCGAGGAGTCAAAAGAACCGTGGCGAATGAAGATCTGGAACCGTCGGGCCTCGAATCGGACTCGCCGGGGCAGGGGCTCGAGGGCCTGCGCGTGGCGTCGTTGGAAAGCCGTCGCGCGGACGAAATGCGAAATCTGATTGAGCGGTTCGGCGGAACGGCGATCGTCGCCCCGTCCATGCAGGAGCTGCCGCTCGACGAAAACACCGCCGCCATCGACTTCGCTCACCAAGTCCTCACCGGCCAAGTCAATCTGGCCGTCTTTCTCACGGGCGTGGGATTCGAGCATTTGATGGCGGTTGTCGATCGAAACGTCAACCGCCAACGGTTCCTCGACAACTTGTCCGACATCGACACTGTGGCGCGAGGCCCCAAGCCCGCCGTGGCGATGAAGAAGTTTGGAATCACACCGACCTACCGCGTGCCCGAGCCGAATACGTGGCGCGAGCTGCTCGAGTTGGTGGATCGCGAACAGCTGATTCGCAGCAATCAACAGGTGGCGCTGCTCGAGTATGGCAAACCCAACCCAAGCCTCGTCGCGGGGCTCGAGGCGCGCGGCGCCCATGTGCAGCAGGTCCCGATCTATCGTTGGACGCTGCCCGATGACGTCGAGCCGCTCAAGCAGCTGGCTCGCGACGTGCTCGCCGGCAGGATCGATGTGCTGCTGGTCACTTCGGCCCAGCAAATCGAACACTTTTTGGCCGTTGGGTCCGGCCGCTACTCCGGCAGCGGCAACGACGCCGGCGCCGACCTCGAGCATCTGAAGCGAATGCTCAAGCGAGTCGTGATCGCCTCGATCGGTCCCACCACCTCCGAGGCGCTCCGCGAGCGCGGCCTGCCAGTCGACCTCGAGTCCTCGCCTCCCAAAATGGGCGCGATGCTGAAGTCGCTCGCGGCCCAGGCGCAGCGGCTGTGCGACAAGAAACGTCGAATTCATCAACTTATGTCAGGCGATGCGGAGAACACCATGGCGCCGACGCCTCAGGACGAACCCTGGTATGACAGCCCGTTCATGCGCGCCTGCCGGCGCGAGCCCACCGATGTGACGCCTATCTGGCTGATGCGGCAGGCCGGGCGGTACATGCAGGAATATCGAGAGGTCCGAGCCAAGACGACGTTTCTCGAGCTGTGCAAAAATCCCGAGCTGTGCAGCGAAGTGATGTGCACGGCCGTCGAGCGTCTCGGAGTCGATGCCGCCATCATCTTCTCCGATCTGCTGCCGATCCTCGAGCCAATGGGATTTCAGCTGGAGTTCGCTCACGGCGAAGGCCCCGTGATTCACAACCCGGTGCGCACGCTGGCCGACGTCGACCGCGTGCTCGAACTGGAGTCGATGGACGCATTGCAGTTCGTGGCCGACACGGTCCGCTGCACGCGCCGCGACATGCAGCCGAACATCCCGGTCATCGGCTTCGCCGGCGCGCCGTTCACGCTGGCCAGCTACGCCATTGAAGGCGGGGCAAGCCGCAACTACCTGCACACCAAGACGCTGATGTATCGCGACCCCGGCGCCTGGAACGAGCTGATGGAGCGGCTTTCTCGCGCCGTAATCATCTATCTCAACGCGCAGGTTCGCGCCGGCGCCCAAGCAGTGCAGCTGTTCGACTCCTGGGCCGGCTGTCTGCACCCGGACGACTATCGCCGCTACGTGCTGCCGCACGTGAAGTCGATTGTGCAGTCGGTCGAGGGCGCGCCGGTCATCAACTTCGCCACCGGCAACCCGTCGCTGCTGCCGCTATTGGCGGAGGCTGATCCGGCGGTCGTCGGCGTCGATTGGCGAATCCGGCTCGACACGGCCTGGGACATCGTCGGCCCCGAGTACGGCGTACAGGGGAATCTCGATCCCATCGCGCTCATGGCCGACCTCGATGAATTGCGGCTGCGAGCCGGCGACGTATTGACCCAGGCCGGCAACCGGCCGGGACACATCTTCAACCTCGGCCACGGCATTTTGCCGCAGACAGACGTCAACCAAGCGATCGCGTTGGTCGACATGGTCCACGAAATGTCGTCTCGATAACGAGCGCCCCCTCAACCACCGTTTAAGGAAACCCGAAGCGTAAGCGAGGGATCCGAATCGCCCACCCCGTCAATGTTGAAACGACGGGTCGGACGCCGTCCCAAACTCACGGTCGACCGCGACTTAGCGGCCTGCCAACCCGAAAACCAACCTTGCCGGTCCACTTGGTCCTCGTGCAGGCTGCCCGCCTGCAACCGGGCCAAAACCACAACCATGACAGGCTGGCAGCCTGTACGACGCGCCAGCAAGCAAGCCACCCCAACCCAAGGCCGATTTCATGTCTGACTCGCCGCAGATCATCTACACCAAGACCGACGAGGCGCCGGCTCTCGCCACCTACTCGCTGCTGCCGATCATCCGCGCCTTCACGCGCGCGGCCAGGATTGACGTCGAGGTCAAGGATATCTCGCTCGCGGGGCGGATCATCGCCAACTTCCCCGAGGGTCTGACCGAATCGCAGCGCCAGCCCGATGCGCTGCAGGAGCTGGGCGAGCTGGCCAAGACGCCTGCGGCCAACATCATCAAATTGCCCAACATCAGCGCCTCCATCCCGCAGCTCACCGCCGCCATCAAGGAGCTGCAATCGCACGGATTTGCGGTGCCCGACTTCCCCGAGGAGCCGGAGACGGATGAGGAGCGCGACGTGCGGTCTCGGTACGCGAAGGTGTTGGGCAGCGCCGTCAACCCCGTGCTTCGCGAAGGCAACTCCGATCGCCGCGTGGCGGCGCCTGTCAAGGAATATGCCAAACACAATCCTCACTCCATGGGCGCCTGGTCCGCGGACTCGAAAAGCCACGTCGCGCACATGAGCGACGGCGACTTCTATTCCAGCGAGCAATCCCTTGTGATGCCCGCCGCCGACTCGGTGCGGATCGAGCTCGTCGGAGACGATGGCCAGACAACGACGCTCAAGGACAACCTGAAACTGCAGGCTGGCGAGGTGATCGACGCCTCCGTCATGAGTTGCTCGGCGCTGCGCACCTTTCTAGCCAAGGCCATCGACGACGCCAAGCAGGAGGGAGTGCTGCTGTCGTTGCATCTCAAGGCGACGATGATGAAGGTGTCGGATCCGATCTTGTTCGGCCACGCCGTCAGTGTCTTCTTCGCCGACGTGTTCAACAAACATGCTCAGGTGTTCGACGAGCTAGGCGTTGAGCCCAACAATGGACTTGGCGATCTATACAACAAGCTGGAGTCGCTGCCTGAGCCGCAGCGCGCCGAGATCATCGCGGACATCGAGAAGACGTACGAGCAGCGGCCCGCACTGGCGATGGTCGACTCCGACCGCGGCATCACGAACCTGCATGTGCCAAGCGACGTGATCATCGACGCGTCAATGCCCGCCGCCATCCGCGCATCGGGGAAAATGTGGGGCCCTGACGGCAAGCTCCACGACACCAAGGCCGTGATTCCCGATCGTTGCTATGCCGGCGTGTACCAGGCCACGATCGACTTCTGCAAGCAACACGGCGCCTTCGACGTCACGAAGATGGGCACGGTGTCGAATGTCGGGCTGATGGCGCAAAAGGCCGAGGAGTATGGCTCGCATGACAAGACCTTCGA
Source organism: Planctomycetales bacterium (assembly GCA_020426845.1). Lineage (GTDB taxonomy): Bacteria > Planctomycetota > Planctomycetia > Pirellulales > Pirellulaceae > JAGQPF01. The sequence continues at coordinate 4,071 of JAGQPF010000532.1, read as the reverse complement.
GATCCCCGTGTCCGGCAAGGTCCGAGTCGTCAACTCCAGCGGCAAGACGCTGATGGAGCACGCCGTTGAGAAGGGCGACGTCTGGCGGATGTGCCAGACCAAGGACGCCCCGATTCGAGACTGGGTCCGACTGGCGATCAGTCGCGCCCGCGCAACCGGATCACCGGCCATCTTCTGGCTCGACAAGCAGCGCGCGCATGACGCCAATCTGATTGCGAAAGTGGAGCAGTATCTGCCCGACCATGACACCAGCGGGCTCGACATCCGCATCCTTTCGCCGGTCGACGCCACGCTGGCCACTTGCGAGCGAGCCCGCGAGGGATTGGACACGATCTCGGTGACCGGCAACGTGTTGCGCGACTATCTCACCGATCTGTTTCCGATCCTGGAGCTGGGAACCAGCGCGAAAATGCTTTCGATCGTGCCGCTATTGGCAGGCGGCGGGCTGTTCGAAACCGGCGCCGGCGGCTCGGCGCCTAAGCACGTTCAGCAATTTCTCGCCGAGGGCCACTTGCGCTGGGACTCGCTCGGCGAATTCCTCGCGCTGGCGGTGTCGCTGGAGGATCTCGGCGAAAAGTCCGGCAACTCCGCGGCGCTGACCCTGGCCGAGACGCTCACGGCCGCCACCACGGACTTCCTAAACAACGACAAGTCGCCGTCGCGCAAGGTCAACGAACTGGATAACCGCGGCAGCCATTTTTACTTGGCAATGTATTGGGCCCGGGCGCTAGCCGCGCAAGATCGTGACGCCACGCTCCAGCAACACTTCGCTCCGATCGCTGCGCAGTTGGAGGAGCACGAGGCCCAGATCGTCCAGGAGTTGAACGAGGCGCAAGGTGCGCCGGTCGACATCGGCGGATACTACCAACCGGATGACAACCTTGCGTCAGCCGCCATGCGTCCCAGCGCCACGCTGAACGCGATCATCGGCTAGGTTGGGGGGAGGCCGTTGAAGAAACAGGCGGCCGGAAATTGACCCCATACGCCCGTTCAAGGATCCTTGTGCGCCGATCGAGCAAGTCCGGCGGCGCCGAGGTAGCCAGCGTCGCCGCCCAGCGCGGCGAAGTCGATCTTGGTGCGCTCGGCGAGCGTGGGGAAGGTCTTGGCGCGAAACTGTGACTGAATGCGAGCGAGAAAGCGCCGGCCGACGGCGGAGGCCATGCCGCCAAAGTTCATCGCCCCGCCCAGTATCACCATGTTCGGGTCGATCGTGTGCACGACGCTGACGATGCCAATCGCCAGGTAGTCGGCGGTTTCGTCCACAATCTCCAGCGCCAACGCATCGCCCGCTGCGGCCGCCTCGGCAACGTCGAGCGCTGTAAGCTCGCTCGTCACGTGCTCCAGCGTGGAAGAACGCCCCCGCTGGAGCGCTTCGCGCGTGCGGGCGACGACGGCCGTGGCGCTGGCGTAGGCCTCGAGATGCCCCGGCTGCCCGCACGAGCAAACGCGGGCGTCGGGTCGGCTGTCGATGATCACATGACCGCATTCGCTGCCGTGGCTATGCTCCCCGTCGATCGAGCGGCCTCGATGAATGATGCCGCCTCCCACGCCGGTGCCGAGCGTCAACATGACAATCGAGGGGTCCTCCCGGCCCGCGCCGAGCCAAAACTCGCCGTAAGCCGCCGCGGCGCCGTCATTGGCAAAGGTGACGGGCAGCCCGAGCACCGACTGCATGGTGTCGCGAATCGGAAACTGATGCCAGGCATAAAGATTGGGCGGCTCCAGCAGCATCCCGGTGGGGATGTCCATCGTGCCGGGCGAACCCAGCCCCACGCCGCGAATCAGCGTCCGGTCGATTTCGCGATCCTCCAGCATCGCTGCCAAAGCCACACCCACGCGGGCCACCGCCTGCTCGCCGGGCTGATACGGCTCGGTGGACACGCGCGTAAACCCGAGCGTGGCGCCTCGGTCGTCGACCACTCCGACCTTGATCGAGGTGCCGCCAACATCCACCCCGATAAACAGTGGCAAAGTGGCATCCGAAAGCGGTATCAGCGGCTGGCTGGTCATGCGAAAAAACGGGCCTAGGGATCGGTTGGAGCAGCCTGGAGCAGTCTGGATGAGGCGGGCGCAACGCCAGCTCTCGCCAGTGACGCACAATCTCGCTCAATCTGCCGAAAAATGACAGGCAACCGCTGTTGTGCCACGTCCCGCGTCGGGCGTCAATTGCCTCAAATCGTCGGGGCGCGCGATCAATTCGTGAAAAATCGCCGATAAACCGCCCTGAACGAAAATCGAGCGATCACCTACAATTGAGGATTCTGCAGCCGGCAAATGGACCCCAGGGCGGAGGCGCTCTCGCAGCTCGCCTCCGAACTTGCCGGATGCGGCATTTCGCCGCTGCCGAACCAGCTGACCGCCGAGCGCTGCCAGTTGACCCACCCCCGACAAAATGTATGGCTGAAATCCCGCTTTCCCACATTCGCAACTTCTGCATCATCGCTCATATCGATCACGGCAAGAGCACACTGGCCGACCGGCTGCTCGAGCATACCGGGACCGTGGAGCGTCGCGACATGCGCGAGCAATTGCTTGACGACATGGAGCTCGAGCGGGCGCGCGGCATCACGATCAAGGCCCGGGCCGTGGCGATGCGCTACGTGCACAACGACGAAACGTACGAGCTGAACCTGATCGACACGCCCGGCCACGTCGATTTCCAGTACGAGGTGTCCCGCTCGCTGACCTGTTGCGAAGGCGCCTTGCTGCTGGTGGATGCCTTCCAGGGCGTCGAGGCGCAAACCGTCGCCAACGCCTACGCCGCGCTGGAGCACGACTTGATGATCTTGCCCGTGATCAACAAGATCGACATGACGCACGCGCGGCCGGACGAAGTGGCCGAGGAGATGGAGCAGTCGCTGGGCATGGGCCGCGACGAGGCGCTGCGAGTAAGCGCAAAGGCCGGGCTCGGCATCGACGAGCTGCTCAGCGCAATCATCGAGCGCATCCCGCCGCCCGTCGGCGACCGCGAGAAGCCACTGCAAGCGATGGTCTTCGACTCGCACTACGACGAGTTTCGCGGCGCGGTGACGTACGTTCGCATCATGAACGGGCGCGTCCGCAAGGGCGACAAGATTCGCTTTCTCAAGGCCGGCACTAATTACGAGGTGATCGAGCTCGGACAATTCGTGCCGCAGCGACGCCAGTGCGACGAGCTACTGGCCGGCGAAGTGGGCTACCTGATCTGCAACATCAAGTCGCTGAAAGCCGTCAACATCGGCGACACCGTGGCGCTTGCCTCCAAGGCCGACGTCGCTCCGCTGCCCGGTTATCAGGCGCCAAAGCGAATGGTCTATTGCGGGCTTTACCCATCGGATGGGCAGGACTTTTCCGAGCTCCGCGACGCGCTGGACCGCCTGGCGATCAACGACCCCAGCTTCGAGTTCGAGCCCGAGACGAGCGAAGCCCTCGGCTTCGGATTTCGCTGCGGATTCCTCGGCCTGCTTCACATGGAGATCGTGCAGCAGCGCCTGGAGCAGGAGTCGGACATTGACCTCGTCCAAACCGCTCCGAACGTGACCTACGAAGTGGTCACCAAGAAAGGCAAGACGCTCGAGATTCATCGCCCCCAAGAAGTTCCCGACGCGGGCGATATTGAAGAGTTTCGCCAGCCGGTGGTCCGCGTGAACTTCGTGATTCCTACCGAGTACATCGGCCCCGTGATGAAGCTCTGCCAGGACCGGCGCGGCGTCCAGCAGAATACCGAGTATCTCTCGACGACGCGTTGCATGCTGACTTACGATCTGCCCCTGGCGGAGGTGATCTATGACATGCACGACAAAATCAAGAGTGCCACACGTGGCTATGGCACGATGGATTACGACCTGATTGGCTACTTTCCCGCCGACCTGGTCCGGCTCGATATTCTCGTCAACGGCAAGCGAGTTGACGCGCTGAGCGTCATTTGCGACCGCGGCGACGCGGATCGACGGGGCAGGGCCGTGGCAAAGAAACTCAAAGGCGAAATCGATCGCCACATGTTCGAAGTCGCGGTGCAGGCCGCCATCGGCTCGCGCGTGATCGCCCGTGAGACGGTGCCCGCGATGCGAAAGAACGTCACCGCCAAGTGCT
>JAGQPF010000531.1 GCA_020426845.1 Planctomycetales bacterium | reverse complement strand
TAACCGCTGCTGGCGGCCCGGAAGGGCCGCCCTACCTACGTTACCCGACGCTACGCGCCTCGACGCGTCTCAACGGGCCTGCGCACGCTCGTCGCCAACTTCGCTGTCGCCTGCTCCGCGCCAGGCCAGGAAGGCTGGCACGAGAATCGAACGCACCACGAGCGTGTCGAGCATCACGCCGAACGCCAGCGCGGCGCCAAGCTGCACGATGCCCTTCAGATAGTTCGGATCGGGCAGCCAGGATAGCCCGGTCCAATCCTTCAGCATCGCGGTCCACATCGTGCCCGTCATCGACAGGAACGTGCCGGCCATGATCACGCCACAGCTGGTGATAATCCCGCCGGTGCGTTCCACGGCGATTCGCAATCCCCGCAACGATCCGTGGCGGCGGTGCTCCTCGACGACCCGCGTGACCAGGTACACGTTATAGTCCTGCCCGACCGCCACCAGAATCACGAACAAGAACAGCGGCACCTTCCAATCCAGCCCTTGGTAGTCCGGATCGATCCAGGCGAAGCAGAGGTCCATCGCGCCGACCGTGACGAAGTAACTGAGCAGCACTGACAGGACGAGATACACACAGACCACGGGCCGCTTGAGGATCACCACCAGCACCAGAAACACGGCCAGCACCACGAGCTTCTCGATTCGCCAGGTGTCCGACTGCGTGACGGCGGCGAGGTCGCGAATGCCCGCGGTGGTGCCCGTGAAATAGAAGCTCGCGCCGCGCCAGAACTCGTTCTGTTCGGAGAAGTCGTGCAGTTGCTGCTCGAGTCGCGTCAACGACTGTCGCGCCTCGAGCGAAAACGGGTCTTCGTCAAAGACCACTTCCAGTCGAGTGACACGTCCTTGCCACTCCGGCGACTGAGCCAGAAACAGCTCGGACGTGCGATGGTGGTAGCGCGCGAATCTCGCCTCCAGTGTCTCCTCGCTGAGCAGAATTGCCTCGTCGCCAGGCTCGGTCTCGCCCAGCGGATCGGCGAGGCTCCTGACCGACGCGATGCCAGGCAGCCCGTGGAGGTGGAAGTTCAACCTCGCCACCTCGTCGCGGCCCGTCTTGGACTCCAGCGAGGCTCGCGGCAGCTCGGCCACAATCGTCACCGGGCCGCTTTCGCCAATCGGAAAGCTCTGCTGCATCAGCTCCGCGCCGTGGCGGCTCGGTGAATCGGGGTCCAGCGAGCTGAGAAAGTCGTAGGTGACATGGTTCGCATGGCTCGCGCCGAACCATGCCAACGGGATCAACAGCACGGCTGTGCCCAGCAGCACACGGCGGGGCCGCTCTGTGACCAGGACCGAGAGTCGGCGCCAAAACGGCGACTCGCTTTCAACCGGCGCCGGCCGCAAGTGCCGCACCAGCATGCACAGCAGGGCAGGCGTCAGCGTCAGGCTTGCCGCCAGCGTCACCAACAAACACAGGCCGATCACCGGGCCGCTGTAGCGGAACTTGCCGAACTCCGCGAACACCATCATGGCCAGCCCCAGCACCGTCGTCAGCGCGCTGGCGGTCAGCGCGTCGCCCACTCCAGCCACCGACTGAGCCACCGCCTCGCCGCCACGACTGCCGAGCCCCAGCGACTCGCGGCAACGCGCGATCAAGAACAGACAGAAGTCCGTGCCGGCGCCGAACAGGATCACCACGATAAAAATCTTCGACGTGGTGAACACCTTGAGGCTCCACCACGACATGCCGGGGAGCGCATCCGCTTGAGTCAGCACCGCCACCAGGGCGGTCGCGACTCGCAGCGAGACAAAGATGGTCACCAGCGGCACGAAGACCAACAACGGCGAGCGATAGACGATCGCCAGAATCGCGATCACCAGAATGATCGTGAACGCCTCGGTGTTGCGAATGCTCGACTCGGAGGCGATGAGCAGGTCGCCGCCGACCGAGGCCGAGCCGCTGAGTCCAATCTCCAAGTGATCCAGTTTGGCTTCCTTCGCAGCCTGTCGCACCTCCGCCACCTGCTCGCGCAGGAAGCGGGCCAGCTCGACATTGCCAACCGCCAAGAACTCCTCGCTCAGCTGCAGCAACATCACGCGTGCGCGGCCATCCTCGCTGCGCAACTTGGCGCCAAACAGCGGGTCGCGCCAGGTCCATAAATCCAACAACGGCTGACGCGCCGCCATTTCGGGGCGCAGCGTCTCGTCGATGGGATAATCCGGCGCCAGCTCCGCCAAGATCTCGCGGTCTTGTCGAGCCTCGTCGGCACGTCCTCGCAGGCTGTACAGAATGGCGCGATTGGCAATCGGCACCGCCCAGCGACTGCCGGCGCCAAGTGCGGGCCGCGGGTACTCGAGCAGGCTATCCAGGTGGATTGCCTCGTCCAACGCCCCCTCGGCGCGCTCCCACCAGTCGTCGGCCCGCTCCCGAAGTTTGGCGATCGGATCGGTTGCACCATTCGGCTCGGGCGAGTCCGGCTCCGCGGACGATTCCGCTGGCTCGCTGGGCTTGCTGGGCTCGTTCGGCGGGATGGAATCAACGGGCTCGGTGATTTCGATTGGGCGGCTCGGCTCGTTGACGGATGACTCTGACTTGGTCGTGTCAGCTGGCGGCGCTGACAGCGCTTGAAGTTGTTGCAACTCCTGCTCCAACCGCTGAGCGCGAGTGATGGCGGCCACCGCGTACAGGTTGTGCAGACGACGGGCCATGTCATAGGCGACGTGCCCCAGATCGGACTCATCGAGCGGACCGTCCTTGCGAAACAGCACGACGGCCACTTGGCTCTTGGCACGATCGCGAGGAAAGGCCTCCTCGAGAATTTTTTCGGCTTGAACGCTGGAAACGTCAGCGGGTAGATAGGCAAAGTCCCCGTCGTTGGTAATCTGGTCCCAACTGGGGGCAACCAGCCCCAGCACCAACGTCAGCCCAGCCCAGAAGGTCAGAACGACCTGCCAGTTTCGGGTAACGGAATCGCCGAGCTTGGTGAACATGCAATCCGACAGGTGAGACAAGTCGTTGGTGGGAAACGCTTTGCAATCAGGCAGGCCGAGGGGGCGGGAGATGCCGGAAAAGTTTTTCCGCGAGGATTGTACGAATTGTGCCGCCTTTTCCCACTACTTTCCATAGGCAGCCGCCATTTTCGACTTTCGGGGATGCACCCGAAAAGGAAACCCGACGCGTCAGCGAGGGATCGATTCGCGAACTCGCAAATGCCTCGGTAGGAAACCCGACGCGTCAGCGAGGGATCGATTCGCGAACTCGCAAGCTCAATTGCCGTCATCGAAGCACACAGTCAACCGCCTCAGCCCACGCAAGACTAGCAGGTCACCTCATGCGTCTGACATTCCGCCGATTGCTGGCCTACCTAGATGGCGTGCTCGAAGAGCAGGACGTTGAGGTCGTGGGGCAAAAGATCAGCGAGAGCGAGTTTGCCTCGCGGCTGATCCACCGGATCCGCAACGCGAAGTCGCGGATGCGACTGGGAGCGCCCCGCCTGACGGGGACCGGCATGGGCCTGGACCCCAACACCGTGGCCGAGTACCTCGATTACACGCTGGACGAACAGCGAGTGCCGGACTTCGAAAAAGTCTGCTTCGAGAGTGACGTGCATCTGGCCGAAGTTTCCGCGAGCCACGAGATCCTGACACTGGTGCTCGCCGAGCCGGCTCAAGTGGAGCGTTCGATTCGCGAGCGCATTTACGGCTTGCCCGAAGAGGCTCGACGCCGTCCCCCAACGCCGGTCGACGAGCCGACGCGCACGGGCAGCCCCGAGGCGGCGGCCGAGCTGGCGGCCGCGACGCAAGAGGCGAATGCGATGCGGGAAGTTTCGGAATATCTCGACGACCGCTCCGAGTGGCGTTGGCGTTCCGGTTTGCTCACGGTTGCTTTGTCGTTTCTGTTGGTGCTGGTCGGACTCCGCGCGATCGGGCCGTTCAACGGCACGCACCCGCTGCTGGGCCGCATGTTGGCGCGGGGGCCGCAGACACCGACGGCCAAGGACTTCGAAGACCTGGACATTGCCCCCACCTTGCGCGCCGAGGACGTGAATCAAGGCGACACGGTTCGCGACAGCGAGGCGCCACTGCTTGAGGCGCCCGCCTTGGAATCGGTCGCGCCGCCGGTCCCAACCTCCTCCGAACCACCGTATGCGGACTCCGCCGCGCCGCCGGCGCCGGCGAATGTTGAGACCGAAGTGCCCGCGCCTGCGGCGCCTGGCCCGGTCGAGCCCGAGCCGGCAGGCCCCGAGCCGTCGGTGCCCGCTCCGGTTGAGCCGATGCCGGTTGAGCCGATGCCGGTTGAGCCGGTGACGCCCGTCGAGCCGGGTGACACGGCCGAGCCGACGGCGCCTCCGCTGCCCCCTGCCCCCGCTGAAACCGTAACCGTCGAGCCACCGGTGGCGCCCGCGGTTGAAGTCGGCAAGCACAACTCGCCGAAGACGGTGCTCGCGCGATACGACAAGGCCAGCGATCTTTGGATGCGAGTGCCCGAGCGCGAAGTGCTGCACTCGGGTGACTTGTTGCGAGTGCCACCGGTATATCGAGTTCAGATTGCCATGCCGGGCGGCCTGCAAATGACCGTCATTGGTCCTGCGGAGCTGCGGATGTTGGCGCCGGTGGATGGGCGCCCCTCGCTGGCGATCGGACGCGGAAAGCTCTTGGTCGAGTCGGTCGCCACGGCGAATGTCGCGGGTGACTTCAACCTGAACGGCGTGCAGGGCACGCTGGTGCTGAAGTCCACGGACGCGTTGGTGGCAATCCATGTCGATCGCGTCATGTCCTACGGCGGCGATCCGGCGACGAGCCGCCGGCTGGCTCGATTGACAACCGTCAGCGGCGAGGCGCAGTGGACTTCGGCGGCAGGGCAGGCCACCACGCTGGCCGCGGCTCACGCGTTGACGCATGTGGATGACAGCGCCATGGCGCCTGTCGCCACGACGCCGCCCGTTTGGGTCGAGCCGAAGCGGGACTGGCAAATGGGCGCCATTGAGGACGCCGAGCGGGAGTTCGCGATGGACCGCCCCGTGAGCCTGACATTGGAGGAGCTGCTCTCGCACCGCGCCGCCGACATTCAGTCGATCGCAGCGCAGGCGTTGGCGAGCTTCGGCGACTTCCGTCCCGTCATGCAATCGTTCCGCGACGACAATAAGGATCGCTTCTGGAGTGACGAATTTGACGCGCTCCGCGGCGCCCTGGCCTACGGCGAGCCCGCCACGGCTGCGCTGATGGCCGCCCTGAACGAGGAGTTTGGCGGCGACAAGGCGATTGTCGATCGTTTGTATCGCCTCTGCATCGGCTTTAACAACGAGCAGTTGATGGCGGGCGAGGCAGCCAAGCTGGTCAACGACCTATCCAATGACGAGATGGCCGTTCGCGTGCTCGCCATCGAAAACCTCCGCCGCATCACCGGCAAGACGCGCAGCTATCTACCGATGAAAACGCCGGACCGGCAGCAGAAGGAGATTGGCCACTGGCAGAAGATGCTCGACGACGGCGAAATCAAATGGGCCGCGCAGCCCGACGAATTGCGATAAGCAAGGAAACCCGAAGCGTCAGCGAGGGATAGCGGTGGTTTTCGGTCTCGACCCGAGGGATAGCATCGGCTTTCGGCCTGACTCGCCTACCCGAAGCGCCAGAGCGTCAGCGTGGGATAGCGGCGGTCTTCGGTCTCGACGCGTCACAACCCGCAGAACAAGCGCACCTGTCTTGCGCACGTTCTGCGTGAAGCCCACGGCGGTCCACGTCGAAGGAAAAGCAGGAGTCCTGTCTTTCCCGGCCCTTGGCGCCGTTCTCGGCGAAACTGACGTGCCCGCAGTCGTCGGCAACTCGAACTACTGGCGAGAGTCCTCGCGGCCGTTGCCGAGCCTGTTGTTCATTGCGCCGATGATCTTGGTGTACGAGCTGGGCATTCTGTTGCTCGGCCCGCAGGCGGCGCGAAACGGCGCCGACGTCTGGCTGCGGAGCGGCTTGGAGAGCCTGGGGTTCGCTCAACACTTTCTGTTGCCGATGCTGACGTGCGGGTTGTTGCTCGCTTGGCATCACCACCGCCGCGAGCGTTGGACGGTGGACACGACCGTGATTGGCGGCATGGCCGTCGAGTCGGCGGCATTCGGCGTGTTGTTGCTGTTGGCGGCGAAGGCGATCTCGCTCGTGGTGGCGACACCTGCCGCCTTCGAGCTCTCGCGTTCACCGTGGACCTCCCCGGGGCTGGGCCGCGTGATCGGCTACCTCGGCGCAGGGATCTACGAGGAGCTCATGTTTCGCCTGCTGCTGTTGCCGCCGGCGATGGCCGGCTTAGCCGCGCTCGGATTGGGGCGACGCTGGAGCTGTTGGTGGGCAGGGTTGGCAACCAGCCTATTGTTCGCCGCGGCCCACTATCAAGTGGACTTGGAACTGTTTGGCACGGCGGTGCACTGGTACGGCGAGCCATTTCGAGCGGGCACATTCCTCTTTCGCGTGCTAGCCGGCGGCTTCTTCTCCGCGCTGTTTCTATTGCGAGGCTTCGGCATCGCCGCCGGCGCCCACGCTCTCTACGACATCCTCGTCGTCTTGCTCTAGTCCTCAACGCTTCGAAGTAATCTTTCGCGCCATGCCCGCGAGGCACACGTCTGCGAATGCCAGAGCCACCGCGCCGCAGTGCACCGAGCGCGAGCAAGCCGACTACGTCGGGTCCACTTCATCCCTGTTTCCTAGGTCAGGTCGGCTTCAACCGTGTTCCTTACGTCGGGTTGGCTTCATCCGTGTTTCATCCGTGTTCATCCGTGGCAACCATCAGCCTCGTGACGCCGAAAGTGGTTGCCCACCCGCGAGCCGAGCCACTCTGCCACGGCGCTCGCGCACTTTCGGCGCCAGCCGCCATCGGCTATCATCACCAATCGCCCATCCTAGGCGCCTCCACACCCATCGGGGCCGGTAGCTCAGTCGGTTAGAGCAGGGGACTCATAATCCCTTGGTCGCGGGTTCGAGTCCTGCCCGGCCTACTTCAAAATCGCGGTATTTCAGGGGAAATCTGGCAATTCGCGGACGTGGCAATCGGCATGCCGATTGCCAGGAAATGACACGAAATGACATCCGGTGGAGCGCCATTGGAGCGATTTAGGAGCCGACCCATGGAACCCATCGTTCACCCCTCCGGAAACATCCGGGAGTATCGGCTCCCGGTCAGCCTCGAAGAGTTCGTCGCGACGGATCGAGCGGCAGTGTCGACTTGGTATCAACGGTTCTGCGATAAGTCGACGGAGGAGGCGAAGGCCATGCTTGCCGATGATTGGGCTGACTGTGCTCCAGGCCTGGCGACCCGAATGCGCGACGCGATACTGTCCGACTTCACGCCGACGTCGATAGCTATAAACGAACAAATGTTTCAAACCCCCTGTTACTACCCCCATCTCGTGCTTGGGAGATCCGACGGGCGAGCTTTGTTGACCACAAATCCACGGGACGATTCAGAGTTGGCAGCTGTCGCAAACACGTACCAAGACGACTCCTTGGTGGATGTCTTTCGACACTTCCCAATGACTGTCACCCATACATGGAGTATAGACGTGGGCTCTGACGCATTGTGCCTGGACTATCGTCCTGCTTGCCAAACCGACCTTACCTTGCGAGATTGGAACGCGGCCGAGGAAGCCCGGTATGGAGATTGGTTAGGGAGCTTTTCAATTTACGACCTCGGAACTGGCGACCGCCTGCTATTGCGGCGGGACCAGAAGGTAGGGTTTTGGGCACACGATACAGCTTGGGCCCCAGATGCCGACGATGACGATGAAGCTGACGTGCGAATTGCCTTTGATAATCTCGCTGATTGCCTGGACACCTTCATCGCAAAGCGTCTTAGTGGCGCTAACGGCGACTTTGAGTGGTGGCGCACTTGGGGACATCCTACCCGCTGACCTCACTTAGCAATGGCTGTGTCGGTCGCCTTCTCCATCGCAACCACGGCTTCCTCTAGGATGCCTGGCTTGGGTGGCCGTGGGTGCCGAGGGTCAGCTGAATCGATTTGTGAAGCATCAAATCTGCCCCTGGGCAGCATTGCGCACACGAAGCCTACAGTCTCCGATGAAATTCTCACGCGCGGTGACCACCTACTCGCCCCTAGGCAGGTCGAATTCAGTCCACAGTCTGATTGCGTTGACGACGCTTTCACGCACTTCGGATGAAGGGTTCTCACTCAACGAAGCCAGCCTCGGCCCCCATTGGCGAAGTAGTGTTTCACACCATTGCTTACCCTGTAATGTGGCAAAGGTGGATTGGTCAATACGGTCCACTAACATGATGCTACAAAAGGCACGGACTGCCGGCCCCGCCATGCTTGCCAGAGAGAGCATGACGAGTGTGCCTGAAAGACCGACAAGCATCGCCGCATCCTGATCCGAACGTTCCCCGGCTGCTAGGGCCAACGCAAAGACGGTGCGGAGCGTGTTGAAAGTAAATCTTGGCACGAGCGAGAATACGTTGAGTGGCATCCATTCAATCAATGGACGGGAGACCACCTCTGGACATCGCAACGCGCACTGCTCAACCAGGCATAAGAGCGGACCAAACAAGTCAGTTGGTCCTGCAGAGTTCATTTGAAAGTTTGAAAGCGGACCTCCGACATCTGCCCTGAGTAAACGGCCCTTGATCCCATCGGTAAGCCATCTCACAGAATTCATGGCGATTCTTCGCGCCTGCCCGACCGGACCGCGTTTTACGAGCTCACCTAGGAATGCTAGATAGTCGCCCTTGTCTTCATAAAGTACCGTTTCGCTGTCTATCGCGTCCGCGAGCGCATCAACAAGTGCGGAAGTCTGTCGCGGCCAAGTTACTAGCCTTGCCCACTCAAAAAACGCTGATCCGCCGATGGGAGCTTGCCAGCAGCGGCCAGTTCGTGCATCTTCAGCAGTTGGTTTTGGTACGCGTCATCACGCTTGGCGACATCCTCGCGCAGGAACTCAAGTGCTCGAAGACCTACGTCTGGGCGAGCTTCAAGCACGTTGTACGCAATTGAGAATCTGAAACGGTCCCAGTGGGCCTCGCACTCAATCTGGATTAGCTCGTCCATCAACTCCTTTGCCAAGTCGAGCGGAGCGTAAACCATTGCCGCAACAAGTGTGGGATGTAAGTCGCTCCAAGTGGGAGGGCAGGTAACTGCCTTCCTAAGCGCCATTCTTTCCGCCGCGTTTGAAGACGGTTGCCATTGTTCACTTGCCTTTCTTCGTCGGCTTGCGTTCCGCCACGATGCGCAGGCCGAGATACTCACAGAGCGGGTCCAGGTTATCCAGGGACAGCCCGCGCGTTCCGTGACAGAACTTCGCCAGCGTCGATTCGTCGATGCCGGTATCCTGGGCGATGCGGTATCGCGTCAGCCCCGAATCGTCGATCGCCTGTCGAATCTGATCAGTTATCTTCAATGCACTCCCCTGCTTCATCACACTCGAGCACTGAAAGCACTTTCGCTCCGAAGGACGTGAAATCAAGATTGAATCCACCGGAACACTTAACCAAAAGACTCTTTTCCTTGGGGACTAGCTCTAGCGAATTGATGGACGTATCGCTGCAGTGGAATCCCCGTAGATGCAAATCCTCCGCGTCGAAAACGATAGTGACCAATCGATGCAGGTCTGAGCGTTCATAGTGACGCGGGGCATCGGGATAATGCTCTGGGGCGGTTAGCCACCAATGGAGCGTCAGGGTCAGTTGCCGACCGCCATACTCATCTAGGTCCTGGCCGAAAGACCGAATATCAACACGCGTAACGTAAGCACCAGCGAAATTCGGCCAGTCGCCGTAGACGCCCGTGATCAGATTGTGATCATCTATGAAATCCAAAAGGCTAGTTTTGATAGTTCCGCCCCTCCAAAGAAGGAATAGAATCACGACCTCCAAGCCAAAAATCCTGGTCTGATTCCTCACTAGACTAGACAGCCAGCCAAGTGAAATACCCGTCTGCACAAACTCTTTCACGACGGAAGGCGTAACGGGCACACCTTCGGGAAAGATGACGACTAGGCATTTGCCAAGTATATCCTCCGCTTTGGAGAACGTAGACCGAGCTACCGATTTGACGAGAAGCTCAACTTGCCCGCTGCCGCTGCACATTGGGAGGCGTGGCGCGAAGACTTGAAGGCTCGGCATCATTGGATTCGCCGGCATGTTTCCGAAGCCACTGATGCACGGTATTGGGGTGTACCGGTGGCGCGTCTTGCCAATCTCGGCCGCTGCACAGAGTCCGCCGTGGGCCACAATTCACTCCGAAAAGTGGCCTTGGGGGAAACCAACCGCCAACTCATAATTGGAGCATTGCGATTCGAATGCCAAGGAGGCGCACACGAATGTCGAGCCAAACCAAGGGTTTCTTCTACCTGGTTCTGTTGATATCAGCTTGCCGTCCCACGTCGATGCTTGCTCAACATCAACTCTCAACGATCGAGCAACTGCGTCCCGACGACGCGTGGACCCATGTCTCACTTGTGGCGCAGATGCTTCACTTTCCAAAACTACTCGACTTCCTGGAGCTTAACGAAGATCAAATGGCCAGCGTCAATGCGATCATTCGGGATTATCATCGCAACGTTGGAGCGGACCGATCGTACCATGACAAGCAGCCCCCGGTCACGCGCGAAAAAAAGCAGCCCCCAATCACGCAGAGGCAACTGGAGGCCCAAGCTCGATTAGAAAAGGCACTGACTTCCAAACAGTGGAAGGCCCTCACCAAAGCGGTTGTTCAAGCAAATCTCAGGGAATACGGCCTCGTGCCCACACTGGCGTCCATCCATGAGAGCTTGAAACTATCGCCTCAAGAGGTCGGGCGGTTGAACGCCCGCGCGATCGAACTCGAATCCGAAACGGAAAGGAAAATCTGGCAAATCCGACGTGATGCCGCAAACAAGCTGATCAACGAATTGGACGAATCGCAACAAAAGGCTTTCCGTGAATTTGTCGGTAGCGACATTGGCCCCTATGCGCAAAAGCCGCTTGATGGGCGGCGCGCCCGCCGGTGAATGACCACACCTCTTGATCGGCGCCGCCGCAACGCAGATCTCCAATCGGTTGTCATTCGAATGCGCACGATCGCACCAGCACCAAGGTTGGACTTCTCAAAACCGAGCTAACTTTGGCACTGCTCGACGACTGTCCGCTGATCGACATCGAGCGAGCGTAAGTTTGCCGAATGGCCGGCGCCGAATGCGTCCAAAACGCGTCATGCGAGGCGCCTCTTGAATCAGGGAGTGCGGCGATGGATGCGGACGAACTGGATGAAATGATGTATTGCGACATCGACCATATTCGCGAGCGGCCCCGGATGTATTTCGGGGACGTCGGCGCCTCGGCGCTCGTGCGTCATACATTGCAATGGGAGACCCAGTACTCGACACAGCTTCCCACAACGCGAATTGTCGTCCACCGCCAGGGGGAGATCTCGCTGTACTTCGAAGGCAACACGCCCGGCCCTTGCCTTAAGCACCTGTTGTTGCACCTAGATCAAGCAGAATTGCGTGCCTCTTCCCGGACGTACACCACTCACAGTGGCCCGCGATTACGACGCGCGCTGCTCTGGGTCGCGGCTAGCAAGAAAGCCAGCGTCAAGCTGAGAATTGACGCCAAGTCAATCGTACAGAGTTACCTGAACGGCAGGCCCGTTGGAACTCCGACTGCGTCTCTGCAAGAGGAGAATTGCATTTCGATTTCCTTGGAGTCATCCTTGCTCGCAACAACCTCCATCGACACACCGTCCATCGCGGATTGGTACGCCAGCTTGACGACACCCCGCCCTGCCGTGGTCTTGACTGACCACATCCTAAACCAGACGTTCGAGCTCCCCGGCCGCTCTGCTTGAGTGAAACGAACCACTCCAACTCCTCTTGAGCGGGCCGCTCAGGGGCGACAACGCCGCCTCCCTCACCGGTCGAATTCGAACAGCATCTGCGAGTCCGGCGGTGGATCGGTGGCGTTCGGGTTGAGCTCCTTGAACAACATCGACGGCTGAATGTCGCTGTTGTGTTGATACTTGTTGCTGACGTACTCGGTGATGTCGCCGGCGATTTGGTGGTAAAAGATCTGGCAGATGGCGACGCCCGGGTAGATGCGCACGGGCTGCACGGCGAACATCTCCAGCGTCCAATACCCGGCAAAGCCGACGTCGCCGAAGCCGGCCGTGACGTGCACGAACAGGCCGAGCCGCCCGACGGAGGATCGGCCTTCGATCATCGGCACCAAGTTGTGCGTCTCGGTTCGCTCGACCGTCCGCCCCAGGTACAACTGGTTGGGACTGAGCACCATGCCCTCCTCCGGAATCTCGATCCGGCGAGTCCGGTTGGGCTGCCGCATGTCGAGCACCACCTCCTCGTACGTGAGAATCTCGTGGTGCAGCGTGAGGTTGTAGCTGTTGGGATTCAGCTGCGACTCGTCAAACGGCTCGATCATCACGTTCGAGCCGAGGTTCCGCTTGATCTCTTGGCCGGAAAGAATCATGAGCCGCTCATGGGGTTGGCTGGCGAATGGAGGCGAGGAGGTATGGACGACGCGTGGCTAGTTCGCTGGCTCGACGCCGACGCGAGGACAGATGGCATGCAGTGAGCAGTTGTCACAAAGGGGCTTCTTCGCCTTGCAGACCCGGCGGCCATGCAAGATCAGGCGATGAGAAAAGTCGATCCACTCGGATTGCGGCAGCAGTTGGTTCAGCGTCTGCTCGGCCTTGTCCGCATTCTTCTCGTCGGCCAACCCGAGCCGTTTGCTGAGTCGCAGGACGTGTGTGTCAACGACGACGCCCGTCGGAATTCCATAAGCTACACCCAACACAAGATTGGCGGTCTTGCGGCCCACGCCGGGCAGCTGCACCAACGCGTCCAACTCCTCCGGCACCTCTCCGTTGTGATCGCGAACCAGCGCCTGGCAACATGCCTTGACGCTCTTGGCCTTGTTGCGAAAGAAGCCGGTCGGCCGCAGCAACTCCTCCAGCTCCTCCTGCTTCAAAGCGCCGAGCTGGGCCGGGGTTGGATATTTTTGAAACAGCGGACGGGTAACTTGATTGACTCGCTCGTCAGTGCATTGAGCGGCGAGGATGGTCGCAATCAGCAGCTGAAAGCCGTTTTCGTGCTCCAATTCGCACTCCGCGCCGGGGTACTCCCGCGCCAACGCCGCGGCCACTCGCGCTGCTTGCTGTTGTGCCTCGCTGCTAGCCACCTCGTGGTCCCCGTTGGTTCGCCGTTGATGTGCCGGCAGTCGGCCGCTGCAGTGCGTTCTCGTCCGTCGACTTGAAGCCGCCCTCGGTGTCACGACGCCCCCGGCCACAGGGCTCAATTGTCGGAGGGCGACGAGTCGTGTCAAGCGATGGCGGGGCGGCTTGAACCACGGATCGAAGAAAAACAGCCAACGGCCCCGGCAACGCTCCCGAACCTACCGGTTGGCCCTGTTTTCCGATTCAGGTAGTTCGGGTGACCTGGCGATTCGATCCCTCGCTGACGCTTCGGGTTTCCTTCTGCCGATCCTTCGCTGACGTCGGGGTTCCTTCTGCCGATCCCACGGTAACGCGTCGGGGTTCCTTCTTCCGATCCCACGGTAACGCGTCGGGGTTCCTTCTGCCGATCCCTCGCTGACGCTTCGGGTTTCCTTGCCAAGGGCAGACCGGCAAACGGTGAGGAACGAGATTGATTTTCCCCGCCAATGGGGTACAATTCCCGAGTTCGACAATTGTCGGAGGAGCGTGGCAACTGTTGATGGGGGAAATCGAGCGATCTCCCTACGTCACGTTCCATCGCTCGGAATTGCTGCGAAAATTCTCCAACTCATCCTGACTCAGCCGAGTGTTCCATGACCGACTATTTGAATCCCTACAACGCCTATCAAGACACTGCGGTGGCCAAGGCGTCCGATGTGGAACGAGCCACGTTCATCCGCCGGACTTACGCTCACTTGCTCGGCGCCATCCTCGCCTTTGTGGCGTTGGAGACGCTCGCGTTCACGCTCACGTCCGAGCACACGCGGATGCAAATGGTCCGGACCCTGATGGGCAACCGCATGACCTGGTTGCTCGTGCTGGGCGGATTTATCTTCGTCAGCTGGATCGCGGATCGCTGGGCGAAGTCCGCCACCAGCCTGGGCATGCAATACGCGGGGCTCGGACTGTATGTCGCCGCCGAGGCGTTGTTGTTTGCTCCGATGCTGTTCCTGGCCGACATGTTCGTGCCGGGCGCGATCGGCACCGCGGCCATCATCACGCTCGTCGTGTTCGGCGGCCTCACCGCATTTGTGTTTTCCACCCGGAGCGACTTCTCCGGCTGGGGCAAGTACCTCGCCATGGCGGCCTTCGGCGCGCTCGGCGCCGTGGTGCTTGGCGCCATCTTCCCCACGACCTTCACCCTGGGGCCGATCTTCAGCGCCCTGATGATCATGTTGGCGGCCGGCTACATCCTGTATGACACGTCCAACATCATGCACCACTACAACACCAACCAGTACGTCGCCGCGTCGCTCGCGCTGTTCGCGTCGGTGGCCCTGCTGTTCTGGTACGTGCTGCGGATCGTCATCGAACTGAGCGGACGCGACTAAACTTCATGAGGATTTGAGCCTCGTTGCCATCCACGAGTCGAGGTGAGCCGCCAGCTTGCCTCGACTTTTTTATGCGCGATGTTGCATGGGCCGACGCTACACGCGCACCCGTGCGCGGTGAACAGTCGCTCGGAGCATCCGTAGCATGGGCGCCCTCGCCCGTGCGCGGCGAGCAGCCCCACAACACCGCCCATGTCACAGGTCGGAGAGATTGAGCCGGCGTGATGGAGTTACGCAGTGCTGCACGGGGGAAGAGCGCCCATGCTATGCGCAAAGAGCGTGCTTCGGCCGGCACAATGGGACTGCGCAGTGCTGCACGGGCGAGGGCGCCCATGCTACGCGCGCGAAGGGCGTGCCTCGGCCGGCGCGATGGAGTTGGGCAGTGCTGCACGGGTGAGGGCGCCCATGCTACGCGCGCGAAGGGCGTGCCTCGGCCGGCACAATGGGTCTGCGCAGTGCTGCACGGGCGAGGGCGCCCATGCTACGCGCGCGAAGCGAGGATCGGCAGCGCGGCAAGCGTGGCTCGGCCGGTGGGGCGATGCGAGATGCGACTTGAACGCTACGCTTTGACCAAGTGGCAGGCGACTTGATGGCCGCCGCCGATCGAATGCAACACCGGCGTCTCAACCTCGCATCGCTCTTCGCGCAGGGGACAGCGAGGGTGAAAGGGGCAACCCGAGGGCGGCGAGATTGGACTGGGCACATCACCCTTCAACACAATGCGCTCGCGACTTCGCTGCACGCCGGGATCGGGAACGGGAACGGCCGAGATCAGCGCCTGCGTGTAGGGGTGCCGAGGCGAGTCAATCAAATCGTCGCTGCTGGCTAGCTCGACAACGCGGCCGAGATACATGACGGCGATGCGATCGCTGATATGCCGGACCACGGCGAGGTCGTGAGCAATAAACAGGTACGTGAGCCCGAGACGCTTTTGCAACTCGGCCATCAGATTCATGATCTGCGCCTGAATCGACACATCCAGAGCGCTAATCGGCTCGTCGGCCACGATCAACTCGGGCTCCAGCGCCAACGCGCGGGCGATGCCGATCCGCTGCCGCTGGCCGCCCGAAAATTCGTGCGGATAGCGTCGGATGTACCGCGGGTCCATGCCGACTTGTTTCATCAGCAACTGCACCCGCTCACGCCGCTCCTGCCCTTTGCAGACGCGAAAGTTCCGCAGCGGCTCGCCGACAATCGATTCGACGGTCATCCGCGGATTGAGGCAGGCGTAGGGATCTTGAAAGATCATCTGCATGCGTTTGCGGAGCTGCAGCAGCGGCGTGCTCCAGCGCCAGCTCCGTCCGCTTCGTCGCCATTGGCTCACCAGCTCGCTGCCGTCAAAGCGGACTTCGCCGCTGGTCGGCCGCTCCATCTGCAGAATGCCACGTCCGGTGGTCGACTTGCCGCAGCCGCTCTCGCCGACCAGCCCCAGCGTTTCGCCACGGTGAATCTCCAGCGTGACCCCGTCGACGGCGCGAATCCAATCGATGTGCCGGCTCAACAGGCCGCCGCGTCGAATCGGATAGTGCACGCGGAGATTGCGGACGTCCAACAACGGCGGTTTGCGCTGCCCGCCGGCGCCGGAACTGCCTTGCGTCTGGATTGCTGCTGCGTTCATTGGTTCGCCTGTTCGTTTTCCCAACAGGCGCTCCAGTGCTGGTCGCTGATGGAGACGACATTGGGATAGTCGCTTTGGCAACGCGTCGTGGCCAGAGGACAGCGGGGGTGAAACGGGCAGCCCGTGGGCAGGTTGGAGAGGTCGGGTGGCAAGCCGGGGATGCCCTCCAGGGCCGCGTGGGAGCTGACATCCAGCCGAGGCACGCTATGCATCAGCCCGCGTGTGTAGGGATGCTGCGGGTTGGCGAACACTTCGTCGGTCGGCCCCGCTTCGACAATCCGTCCCGCGTACATCACGGCCAATCGATCCGTGACGCCAGCGACGACGCCCAGGTCGTGCGTGATCAGGATGACGCTCGTGCCGGACTCGCGTTGCAGCGTCTGGATCAGCTCGAGAATCTGCGCCTGAATGGTCACGTCCAAGGCGGTGGTCGGCTCGTCGGCAATCAACAGCTCCGGCTCGCAGAGCAGGGCCATGGCGATCATCACGCGCTGTCGCATGCCGCCCGAGAACTGGTGAGGATACTGATCGATGCGGCGCTCGGCATCCGGCAGGCCAACGCGATGCAACATTTCGATCGCGCGCTGGCGCGCGGCGCCGCGACTCATGCCGCGATGGACTTCGAGCACCTCGGTCAGCTGACGTGAGACGCGCAGCAAGGGATTCAGGGACGTCATTGGATCCTGAAAGATCATCGACACCTGATTGCCGCGCAATTTGAGCAGCTCGCGTTCGGAGAGCCGCAATGTGTCGCGCCCGCCCATCAGGATTTGGCCCGAGGGGTAAAATCCGGGCGGCTCAGGGTTCAGCCGCATCACCGACAAGCACGTGACGGACTTGCCGGAGCCGCTTTCGCCGACGATGCCGAGCGTCTCGCCCTTCCGCACGTCGAAGGAGACGCCGTCGACCGCCTTGACGACGCCGTCATCCGAGCGAAAGTAGGTCCGCAAGTCGCGGACGGAGAGCACCGTTTCCATGCAGCTAGTTCTCCGTCAAGATGAAAACGACGGGGCAGACATCGACCCCAACTCGCGACAACGAAAGGCAAGATTGACGGTCCATTAGTGCTCCATCTGTGGGTCGAGCGCGTCACGCAAGCCATCGCCGAAAAAATTTAGTGAAAACAGCATCACCGCCATCACCGTGCCCGGGAAAACCAAGGTCCACCAGTACACGATCATCTGGTTGGCGCCGTCGTTGATCAACGCGCCCAGGCTGGGGCGAGGCGCCTGCACGCCCAGTCCCAGAAAGGACAAGAACGCCTCCTGCAAGATCATGGAGGGCACGGTCAGCGTGAAGTAGACAATGATCGGCCCGAGCGTGTTGGGGATCAGATGCCGAAACACGATGTCCATCCCGCTTGCCCCGACGCTCCTGGCCGCCATCACGAAGTCGCGCTGGCGCAAGCTGAGCACTTGGCCGCGGACAATCCGCGCCGTCATCAGCCAACTCACGGCGCCCAGCGCGACAAACACCAGAAACAGGTTCTTGCCGAAGATCGTCACCAGGATGATGACCAAAAACATGTAGGGCAATGCATACAGGATGTCGACGGCCCGCATCATGAACGAGTCCACACGGCCGCCGTAATACCCCGAGAAGGCGCCGTAGGTGGTGCCAATGGTGGCCGCCACCAAGGCCGCGCAGAATCCGACGGTCAAGCTAACCTGCCCCCCATACAGCACTCGAGTCAGCAAGTCTCGCCCATAGTAGTCCGTGCCGAACCAATGCTCCCACGACGGCGGTCGCGGGCCGTAATCCAAGTTCTGGTCCTCGTAGTCATAGCCCCACGTCAGCTTGATCACCAGCGGTCCGCACATGCAGGCCACGACCAGCACCCCCACGATCACAGCGCAGGTCACGGCCATGCGATTCCGCTTGAGTCGCCGCCAGGCGTCCTGCCAGAGCGACGTGCCGACAATCAAGCCCGCATTGTCCAGCTTGCCTGACGGCGGAGATGGTTGGGAGGACATTCGTAGATCTCAGTATTTGTTTCAGGTGCATCGAGGCGCGAAGGGCCGTGTCGTCACGTGCGACCGTCGCCTTACTCGTAGCGGATGCGAGGGTCGAGAAACGCGTAGGCGATGTCCACGACAAGATTCATCAACAGCAGAAACACCGCATAAATCACGACCACGCCCATCACCAGAAAGTAGTCGCGGTTTAACGCGGCATCGACGAAGTAGGGACCGATGCCGGGCGTATTGAAGATGCGTTCCACCACCAGGCTGCCGACGAGCATGTTGGCGATTGCCGGCCCCAGGAACGAGACGACTGGCAGCAAGCCGCCCTTGAGCATATGACGCCAGACAATCAGCCGCTCGCGCAAGCCTTTCGCGCGCGCCGTGCGAATAAAGTCCATCCGCGACACCTCGAGCATGCCGCTGCGTGTCAGCCGAGCAATGTAGGCGGCGTAGATGGTGCCCAACGTGATGCCGGGCAAGATCACATGCCAAATGGTGCCCCAGCCAGCCGCGGGCAGCCAGTGTAACTTCAAGGCAAAAACAAGCGCCAACAGCGGCCCCAAGACGAAGCTGGGAATGCTGATGCCGATCATCGCCAGCGACATGGCCGCATAGTCCCAAACGGTGTTTTGCCGAATGGCGCCGATCACGCCAGCCGAGATCCCCAATGCGAGCGACCAAGTGATCGCCACGCCGGCCAGAGCCAGCGTCACCGGGAAGCCCGCCCAGATGATCTCGGTGACCGTGCGCTGCGGATACTTTGTCGACAAGCCAAAGTCGAAATGCATCAAGTTGCCGAGGTACGTGGCGAATTGCACGGGCCACGGCTTGTCGAAGCCGTACTTGGCGTTCAGTTCTGCGCGGACTTCCGGGGGAATTTCTCGCTCGGTGTCGAATGGCGAGCCAGGCGCAAATCGCATCAAGGCAAACGAGCCGATCAGGATCAGCAACAGCGTCGGTATCAGCTCCAACAAGCGGCGAACGATAAACCAGAGCACAGCAGCGGTCTCCGACACGCGAATGGATTGAAAAGTTGGAACGCGCTCGAGCAGTGCACGCACCCAATCAAATGGGCGCGTGCCGATCAGTTCGGCTCGGGCGGGGGCGGATCATCGCTGCGCTGCTCGGGAACGCCTTGATAGTAGGCATCGTCGATCCACACGTACTTCCAGGGGTGGCGGTCCTGGTAGTTTTCCCAGATGCCTCGCACGTAGGGCTTCACCATTTGCGAGCGAGTGTAGATATAGAACGGGATGATCGGCTGCTCTTCCATGGCAAGCGCCTCGGCCTCGCGCATTAGCTGCAAGCGTTTGTCTTTGTCATTTGCTTGGCGATTCGCTTCCTTCAGCAGTCGGTCGTACTCGGGGTTCGACCAATTCGAGTGATTGTTCCCGCAATCGGTGGTCAGCAGTTCGAGAAAAGTGTAGGGATCGGCATAGTCGCCGACCCAGCCCATTCGCGCGATCTGAAAGTCCATCATCGCCATGCGACTCAGATACGTCTTCCACTCTTGATTCTCCAAGACCACGCGCAACCCCAGCTCCTTCTTCCACATCTGCTGGACGGCCTCAGCCACCTGCTTGTGGGTCTCGGACGTGTTGTAGGAGAGCGTTATTTCCGGGACGTCCGCGCCGCTGGCGTAGCCCGCTTCCTTCAGCAAAGCTCGCGCGGCGTCGGGATCGTAAATCGGCCGCTTTAGCCCCTCATATCCCGCCAAGCCGTCAGGCACCAGGTCCTGCGTCGGGATCTGGTTCGCTCGGGTAACACGCTCCACCAACGTCTTGCGGTTCAGGGCCAAGCTCATCGCCCGCCGCAGCTTTGGATTGTCCAGCGGAGCGCGCTTGGTGTTGAGCCAGTAGAAGTAGACCGATATCTCCGGAAACTGGTGAAAGTCGCGGTACTTCTTCAAGTGGTCCATGAACTCCGACGGCAGCCCCGTCTGTCCGCCGGTCCAATCGATGTCGCCGGCGTTATACATATTGAGCCCCGTCACATAACTCTCGACCATCAACGCGCGAATGCGTTCGAGCTTGACGTGCTCGGCGTCCCAGTACTCCGGGTTGCGGGCAAACTCCATGTACTGCCGAAATTTCCACTGCACCAACCGAAACGGGCCGTTGCAGACGATGTTCTCGGCGCGAGTCCACAGATCGGGATTGAGCCCCTCCTGCTCAAGCCGCTCGATGACGTGCCGCGGCACGGGCATAAACGAGTAGAACGTCATGAAGCTCAGGAAGTAGGGGATCGGATTCTCCAATTCGATCTCCAACGTGTGATCGTCGAGCGCTCGCGCTCCGATCATCTCCAGCGTGGCCACTTCCACTTGCAAGGGCACTTTGTCGGCGCCGAAAGGGCGCTTGCTCAACTCCGCCACAATCGCGTCTCGATCGACCAGCCCGAGACCCGTGGATGGCGACTGCTCTTCCTCCTCGTCTTCTCCTTGGGAGAGCACAAACAGCGTAGCGGCCTCGCCCTCCAAGCTTACACGGCGAACGGGCATCACCTCGGCCGCCCAGGCGCGGACCTGCTCCTCCGTCGCGCCGGCCGGCAGCCCGCGCACCAGGATGGCGCGCAAGCTGGCCATCTCGCCGTTCTTAAAGATGTAGCCGTTGGTGGCGTACTTCGAGGCCGTCTTGTAGTCGAGCAAACGACGGAAGGAATAGACGAAGTCATGAGCGGTGAGCGGCGTGCCGTCGGACCAGTTCGACTTCCGCAGGTGGAAGGTGTACGTCGCTTGGTCGTCAGACACCTCCCAGTGGGTCGCCAGCGCGGGCATCGGCGCCAACGTCTTGGGATGCGCCTCCACCAAGCCCGCGAAGGTGTTGAAGATCACCTCGCCGCCATTGCTGTCCGAACATTTTCCGGGGTCGATCCACTCGGGTTCGCCGCCGTTGTTGACCCACAACTCATTGGGCGGGTGACGAGGCTTCACGGTGCCGAAGTAGTCGGGATGCGGCGGCTTGCAGCCCGTTGCGAGCATCAGCAATGCGGCGTTCACCAGAGCAGCGCCCATAAACGAGGCGCGTGAGTCGCGGGCTCGCCGTCGGATCAAACGAACATGCATGGCAAGTACCGGTGAAAACACACCAGAATGGACAAAAATTATATAATAAAGAAAACTTTAACTTTGGGGCGGCCGCTCTGCCCTTGCCGGGCCCTGAGGGCGGGAAAGGGCGAGCAACGACTGGCCGGGCCGGTTCCGTTTCGATTTGCCACTGCTAGCAGCCATTCTCAGTTTCTACGGCGACGTTAGAATACACGAAATGAGCCGTCCCATGTTTTTTCATCCCTGTTCTGGGGAGGAAAGCGGCTCGCAAAAGAGTGCGGCCTACGATGTCCGTGTACTCCCAAGTCTCGTCAATCGCTGGTCAATCGCTGGTCAATCGCTGCGGCGACTAAACGACAGCGCCCCGGCACATTCACGCGACGCGGGGATGGGGAAGCTCATTTTGGCCATTCAATTCGCGCCGAATCGGAGGTATCCGGCAACGATCAATGGCGGTCGAGCGACCCCAATGCTGCTCTTCTCTACGACACGTTCTCGTCAGGCTAAACGCAAGTTGAACGACACCCAATTGGCAATCGGAACAACTTTTTAACCGGTTGCGGAGAGCCCCAACGCCAGCGGATGTTCGGCCGGACGGAAACGGCCTGCTCGCTCAGCGCGCTGGACAAGCCCCTCGCGACCTCCAAATGTGGTAATCCCATGGTCACAGTTAAGCCACAAGGTAAGGCCCTCGCTGCGCACTCGCCGGATCGCGATCGAACGATCCCAGCCAAAGCAACCGAAGGCCTCGCCCCGCCACAATCCGCGCCGCGCCCGGCGCCCCAACCCGAGCGCGATCAACCCACCGAGACCTTCGCACAGAATGACAGCCCCGCGCTGCCGTTGACCGAAGGCCAATGCGCCAGCGCGGTCGGGCTGCTCAAGCTGTTCGCCGATGAAACGCGAATCCGCATCATCGCCCTGCTGCTGGAGACCGGCGAGTCGAATGTCCAGAGCCTCTGCCAGCGACTCGGACAGACGCAGCCCGCGGTCAGCCACCACCTTGCACTGCTCAAAGGCGCCAATGTCATCAAGATGAGGCGCAGCGGGAAACACAACTTCTACCGCGTTGCTGCCTCGCCACGAGTGATGGTCGAGCAGGCCATGGCCCCGCTCTATGCGATGGCCGAGGGCACTCCGGACGCGGCAGAGTGAGAAAACGTCGATCGACGTAGCTCGCGACGCCTCTCGCGCGTCCTGCACGTGGACCCTTTGTGCTCACTGCCGAAACAGATCCGGGCTTGGCCAGCGGTCTTCGAACGTGCGAACACACTCCTCCACAGGCGGCTTGACGTTGGGCCAATTCTGAGGGCGAATCCGCACCGTACGTCCCGGCCGGAAGCCTTCCAAGATCAGCGGCACATCGAACTGCACACGAATGCCGCTGCTGCCGGCGACGGGCTGCTCGTCCCTGGTGACCGAGACGATGCGACCGTCCATGCCATCGTGGTCCGGCCACCAGGTTCGCAAGGTGTTTTCGGCCGCCGCCATTTTGCCGCCGATATCCGGCCGGAAATCGGCATACAGCGCTTCGTCCATGCCGCCGAACAGAGTCGTCGTGATCGTGGCGCGACCGAACTTTCCATACTCGATCGCGTCCACGCGGGCCGGCATCCAGCGAGTGCGGATGTGCCGAATGTGCCGCTGCCGTTGCCGCTCGATGGCAACCCGGGTGGCCGTTTCGTCCAACCAGACATCAGAGACGTGAAACTGCTGATAGAGATAGCGAGGATGCCAAGTGAGCGATAGCTGCACGGGGCGATCCTCCAGCGCCTGCTTGCCCGACGCCGGCCATGTGCCGTCCGCCACAAGATCCGCGGGCCCCAGCAGTTCGCGGCCGCGCCAGACGCGAGTGGAGCCATCGATGGTCAGCGTGTGCTCGCCGCCCAATCCTTCACCGCCTTCCTTTCGCTCCAGACTCGCGACCAGTTGCCCCTCGGAGCCGTTGAACTCCACCTCGCGCAGCTTCCACGCCTTGCCCTCCCGGAGACAGAGGCTCGGGCCGTCCTCAAGCAGTATCGCGTGGTTCTCGGCCGGAGCTGTCACATCCTTGCCATTGACGATGGGCACGGCGGACGTCTCCGGATCGGGTGGCAGATAGAACCTGCCATAGAGGATCGTGCCGAGAGGAATGTCCCGCAGCTCCGCGGGAGCGCCGCGATAGCGAATCATGCCGTAGGGCAACATGGCAAAGTGATGCAGCCGGCCCTCGTGAAAGTGCCCGTCCACGTGCAAACGCAAACTGCCGCGCCGATTCACATGGTCGACAAACACCAGCTCGCCACGATAGGACTTGGCCGCCCCCGACGCCGGGAATTCGCCCGGCTTGGGCCGATACGGCTCGGCGGCGTTAAGCTCGGTTCCCAACACAGCCTGCAGTGCCAGCAAACCGCATAGCGAAATCGCACGCCCTAGCATTTCCCGTATCATCGCCCTCGCCTTCCTCTGTCGTAGTGCAGGCTGCCAGCCTGCAGCCTGCGTCCAAAACCACAACCATCGTAGTGCAGGCTGCCAGCCTGCAACCTGCGGCCAATACCACAACCATCACAGGCTGGCAGCCTGTGCTACGTCCTGTCCGCTAACCTTCCAAGCTGAATTCAGCGTTGCTATCGCCAAACCGCTCCGCGTCGACGCCCATCTTTCTCGCCATCATCAGCAGCAGATTGCTCATGTGTGCCGACGTGTTGGCGGGACGGCTGCAAAGGCGATAGTGCTGACCGGGATCTTCCAGCCGGTAGCCGTCAAAGTGCCCCTGATTGAAGTCGAGATGGCGGCCGTGCTTGAGTCCGCAGGCGGCCCCGCCGGCCAGCACGAGCGGCAGGTTGGCGTTTCCGTGGCTATGCCCGTACGCCATCCCGCTGCCAAACAGGGCCATGGTGGAATCGAGCAGCGGCTGGCCGTTTCCGTCGGGCGTCTCCGACAGTCGCGTCAGAAAATAGGCGAACTGCTCAACGTTGAACGTGTCGCTCAGGGACAGCTTCTCCATGTGGCCCGGATCGCCGTTGTGGTGACTCAGTTCATGACGGGATTGCGCGATGCCCAACTCGGGAATCGCCAGCCCTTGGCCTTCGAGGCCGCTGCTGAACGTGACGACCCGCGTGGCGTCGGTTTGAAAGGCGAGCACTATGAGGTCGTAGACGGTGCGAAAGTAATCACCCGCGCGCGTCTGTGGGACATCGCGATTGCCACGTTGACGATCCGCGGCAGAGATTGCCGGTCGAGGCACATCGAGCCAGGCGTCGGCTTGGCGCGTGCGAATCTCGGTCTCGCGCACGGCGGTGAGGTACTGGTTCAGCCGCCCTTTGTCCTCGGCGCCCATCTTGCGCTCAAGCGAGCGAACTTCCTCGAGGTTCGCGTCCAACACGCTGCCTTTGCGACGAAGCGCTCGCCGCTCGGCCGCCGTGCCGTTCTTGGGCTCTTCAAAGAGGTGCGCAAAAATCTCGCTGCAGCGACTCATGCCGGGCAGCCGGATTCCGTCCGCCGTCCAAGCCAGCGACTCGCCCTTGTTGGCGATCTCGAGCGAGTGGAAGCGAGTCTGCGACGACGTCACTTCGGCCATCCGCTGGTCGACCGAAATGGTGTTGCGGTCCGATGGCCCCAGTTGCCCGCCGGTCAGCCAGATTTTTTGGCAGTTGTGATGATGTCCCAGCCCTCCGGGATGGTGCAAACCGCTGATCGGCGTGACGGCGCGGCGATGTTTCTCCAGCGGCTTGAGCGACCGCGAGAACTCGTACTGCTCGCCCTGTGTGGTGATCTGGTAGTCGAGCGTATTGACGCCGTTGGGCAGGTAAATGAATGCGCTGCGTGGAGTCGGGCCGGACGACTCCGCCGCGCCGGCGGGTCGCATGCAGTTGAGCAGCGGCAGGGCAATCAAGCTGCCGAGCCCGCGGAGGGTATAGCGTCGATCGATCAGCCAGGATTGTGTCATACAGCAAGTTTCCCGGTCAGAGTGACGGAGTTGTCAGAGGTCGGAATGTCAGAGGTCGGTCACACACGAAACAGCGCGTGGATCCAATTCTCAACGTTTCTTCATTAGATCCGATAGCGCGACAGCGCGGACAATGTCTCGCATGCGATAGTCTTTCTGCTTGGCTTCACTGACGATGGCCCGAATGCCTTCGCGATCGTCCACCGTCAGCACGCGCCGCATGGCGTAGGTGCAAAGTTGCTCGACAAACGCCTCAAGAAATGGGTCTCGGTCTGCGAGCAGCAGTTGCTTGAACTGCTCGGCATCGGCGAAGGCGCGGCCGTCGGGCAACACGCCGCTCGCGTCCACGATCGGGTCATCGCCGGTGCCGCTCTCGACGCGCTCACGAGTGCGCCACTGCCCAATCGCGTCGAATTGATCGAACGCCAGACCGAGTGGATCGATCTTGCGATGGCAGGCGGCGCAGCTCGCGTTCTCCGCATGTGCCGCCAGCTTTTGCCGAATCGTCGCCTTCGGGCTGTCCGGCGGATTCGGCTCGATGGGATCGACGTTGGCCGGAGGCGGAGGCGGGGTGCGGCCGAAAATCGCCTCGCTCAGCCAGACGCCGCGATGGACGGGCCGATGCCGCGTGCCGTCCGAAGTCAGCCCCAGAATCGCCCCCATGGTCAGCAGCCCGCCACGGTGGTCCTGCGGCCGTAGCGACACGCGTTGGAACCCCGAGCGTTTCGGCTCGGGCAGGCCGTAAAACTCGCAGAGCCTGGGATTCGCCATCGTCCAATCGGATTGCAGGAACGCGCTGATCGGCAGGTTGTCGGCAAACACTTCGCGGAAATACTGAACCACCTCCTCCCGCATGCTGGCTTCAAGCCAAACGTCGTAGTTCGGGTAGAGCTTGCTGTCCGGCGGAAACATGCCGAGGCGATGCAGCTGCAGCCACTGTCGCGGGAAGTCGCCGACAAAACGGTCGATTTTCGGATCCGCCAACATGCGATCCACCTGCTCCGTCAATCCAACGGCGTTCAGTTGTTTCTCGCGAGAGGCCGCAAACAGCTTTTCATCCGGCATCGAGCTCCAGAGAAAGTACGACAGTCGCGAGGCGAGCTCCCAGTCGGTCAGCGTCGCGCGCGGCGCCGGCTCGCCTTCGACGACATACATGAAGTTCCGCGACGTCAGCACACCGAGCAAAGCGACTCGATAAGCGGACGCGAGGTCCTCGCCCGCGGCGCGCTCGTTGTTGTAGGCGTTCAGATATGGCGCAAGTTCGTCGCCACTGCCACCGATGTTGTCGGCAGCTCGGTGGACTGGCCGACGCCAGGCTCGCTCGGCAAAACTTTGCAGATGGCGGGCAACTTCGTCCGGCTTCGCATCCTCCGGAGGGAACACGCCACTTCGCGCCGCACGCTCCGCATCGCTTTCGATCGGCCCTTCCCACTCAATCCAATCCAGCAGCACGCATGAAAAGATCCCGTTCCCCTGTTCATCAAACAGCTTGGGCCCGGTGGGATTGAGCAGTTGGGTCTCGCTGGTGTGCGTGAAGATGTAGTTTGAGCCGCCGAGAATATTGCGATGGTGCCCGCCTTTGTCGCGCGAAATGATGTCGGTGACGACCACGTTGAAATCGAGACTAGCGGGCATCTCGAGAAACACTTCGAATTCAACGATCTCGGGCTCATCCTCCGTGGCGAGCACATCCAATTCGACCAGCCCTTCATTGGCGGCCTCATCCGTGGCCGCACCGATCCGCAGGTGCGGCGTCTGTCCGCCCGGCGGCCGAATCCCGCTGACCTGCATCCGTGCACGATAAAGCCCGCTGTGCTCCGGACCGGTGCGACCCAACCAATGAGGACGGAATGCCTGCTGGAGCCGGCCGGGGAAGATCAGTGCACGCAGCGGCCGCTTGATGCCGAAGCGGTCGAGGTATTCTTGCTGTTGCTTGCCGCCGTTGTAGCGAATGTCGGCCGCGGTCCTACGAACGGTGCGCGACTCCAGCGGCTGGCTCGGGAACGCGCGTTCCAGCACCGTCTCGGCCGCCCGGTAGTAGCGTTCGACGTGAGACGGAGAGAGCGACAATTGCGAGCCGATGCGTTCAAAGCCATGCCAGAGCGGATCGGCGTTCAATTCGCCCGGCTTGGCCGGATCGTAGCGGACGCCCAACAGGTCGTAAACCGTGTTCTGATACTCCCGGCGGCTGAGCCGGTAATGGGCCACCGGAGGTCGCGCTGCCATCCGCGCTGCGCGGCCCTCGCGAATTCGCGAGTCAAGCTGGTCGATGACGTCGGCAATCTCGTCTTCCGTCGGCTGGGGCTCATCCTTGGGCGGCATCTCACCGGCGTTGATGCGTTCGACGATCTCGGCCCACAAATGCGCATCCGCCGTGGACTTGAAATCTCGCGACAGGCGGTCGATCCGCAGATCCCGCTCCACCTTGTCCGGACCGTGACACCGCACGCAGTGCCGATTGAGAAACGCGTCGAACGGCTCTGCCGCACCAGCCGCTGCCCCAGACGCTCCGAAGAGACACGCACCGATCAAGAAAATGAAACGCATGAATCAGCTCGGAAGAATTCAGACACCACGCGGACAATCGACTATCCATTTTCGTTGCCGAGCCGCCGGATTACAACGGCCGGGCGCAATGAGGTCGGCGCCAATCGTAGGATCGTGGCGCAGGCTGCCAGCGCTGCCAGCCTGTGGTCGCTGCCAGTGCACCCGCCGTCCAACCTGCATTACTAGCTGACTAGCTGAACAGCGCTTCGATCGGCTGGCCACCGTCGGTGATGGGCACCGGACGATCCCCGTCGTAGAGGTTGCGCCGGTAGTCAACTTGCAGTGCTGCGCAAATCGTGGCGAAGAAATCCGGCACGCCGACCGGATGGGAGACGATCTTCTTCGACAATTCGTCCGTTTCGCCCCAGGCGCCTCGGTGAGCCAATCCGCCACCGGCAAGGACGCAGCTAAAGGCGGTCCCTTGATGTCCGCGGCCGCCGCCGCTGTCGAACTCGGGCGGCCGGCCAAACTCGGTCGTGATGACGATGAGCGTCTTATCAAGCAACTGCTTGGCTGCGAGATCGCCAATCAACGTCGCGACCGCCGTGTCCATCTCCTGAATCAATTTGTGTTGCTGGAGGATGCCCTCGTTGTGGACATCCCAGCCGGCGCCGTTCAGGAAGTTGAGATTGTGCGACACTTCGATAAACCGCACGCCGCGTTCGACGAGCCGTCGGCTGAGTAGGCAGCGTTGGCCGAACTCGCCGCCGTACTGCTGCCGCAGGGCGGCGGGCTCGCGATCGAGTTGAAAGACCTGACTGAACTCCGGGCCGCTGAGTCGGATCGACTGTTGAATCGCCTCGTCGTAGTCGCGAAGTTTCTGCTCGCGGGTCTCCGGCGCATTGTCTCGTAGCACCTTGAGAAATTGCTCGCGACGCGTCTGCCGCTGGGCGGTGATTCCGTCGGGCCGCGACAGCCCGGCCGGCCCCCGCCCGGTGTCGGTGAGGTAAAGATAGCCTGCGCCGGCGCCCAAAAATCCCGGCCCGCGAGTCACATTGGGATACCCGATCAGAACGTACGGCGGAGCATACTCGTCGGCCGAGCCTCGCTGGTGAGCGATGATCGATCCCAACGAGGGATAAGTGACCGTCCCGCTGATCGGGCGGCCCGTGTGCATGCGATTGGTCGCGGCAGCGTGCTCGTCAATCACCTCGTGGTGCACCGTGCGTACCACCGTGACACGATCCATGCGTGGAGCGAGCTGACTGAGATGCTCGGAGAGTTGCACGCCGGGGACCGCGGTATCCACGGCATCGTAATACGAGCCAGCGAGTTTCTGCTTCGGATCACCTCGTCGCTTCGGATCGAAGGTATCGATCTGCCCCATGCCCCCGCCGAGCCAAATCGAGATGACATGTTCCGCGCGGCCGCTCACCGGTGCGGAAGTCTCTTCGGCACGCAACGCGGAGGAAACACACGCTCCGGCCGCAAGCGTGGCGAGGCATTGTCGTCGATTCAGGGAGTCCATGCTGCACCGCTGGGAGGAATGGCGAGTCACGTGCCAGTTGGGAATAGCCTCGAAAGCCTCTTAGGCAAGGGCATTCCCGTCACCTCCAGTTTCGCCCACGAGAAGATCTGCGGCAAGCCGCGACCCTGCACTGCCACCAAGTGAAACCGCAATGGCCGCTCAGCCGGACTTGGTGCGATGGCCACCGCTCACGGAGCGGGCGCCACGATCTGATCGGAGTTACGCCGCCACCAATTGGACCAGTATCGCGCTCGCTCCATGCCTTGGAGCTCGGCAGGAGCGTCGTCGCCGGTTAACTTCAGCAAACACCGGTGGAGGGCGTCTCCCGACCTTTTTGTTTTTTCTCGCTGCGCCTCGCTGATCCCGGCGGGTGCTGGCTCGTCCAGCGTGCTCATCCGCAGAGCGGCGATCAGCACGGGAGCGTCCTCCCGTTCGACCCACGGTTCGAGTAACTCGACGAACAGCGAGAGGTCGTCGCCCGCCATGTCCCGCTGCAAAGCGTCGAGCAGCAATGCGGTAATCTCCCGGGGCAGTTGCTTCAAATCCCGCACGACCTCTTGGTCGTCTCGCCACGGAATCCGTCGCAGTCGCCCGCAATTCCATCTGCGGCAATGCATCTCCTGAAGTAGCTGACGCGCGCGGGTGACGCTCGCGGGGTCCTGTTGATGGTGACGCTCGAGTTCGGCTCGGCGGCGCAGCAGTGACCACTGGACCGCATCGGCTTGGATCCAGCCACTCTCCGCTTGGTAGGGCGAGACGGGAATCACGGCGTTGGGGGCCAGCGTACGCTGCGCCGCTTCGAACTGATGGTCGTCGGCCAGCAGCCCGGCGAGCACCTGCCGCATGGCGACTTGATGCTCAGTCTCGCTCGCGGGGATCGCGTTGCGCAACCATTTGATATACCGTTGCGCCGATTGTGTGATCTCGACGGGAGGCTGCCAGGCAATGCGAAACCACTTCTGTGGATCACTGTGGCCAAACGCCGCCTCGATCGCTTGATCCTCACCCGTCAGATGCTGCTCGAGCCAGAAAATCGCATCGCCATATTCTCTGCCCAGTGTGCCCCCCGCGTCAGCGTACCGAGGCGGCGCCCAGCTGCCGATGCCGCGCGTGCAATGGCGCGACAATAGCTCCGGGGCGCGTTTGCGGACCGCATCCTCGCGGCCTCGCCGCAGGTCAAAGCGAATGCGGAGCAAGTCATCAACAGCGGACTGGCCCAGCAGTTCCTCGGCGCGATCGTATCTGCCGAGCGAAGCGTGAGCGACAGCCAACAGCCGCCGCTGCTGCGCGTCTTCGGGAATTCGGTCCCCGAACGATGCAATGGCCCGTTCCGGTTGCCCTTTCCAGAGCAGGCAGTCGGCGAGCCCGCGGAATTTGCCGACGGGCGTTTGCCGAGAACCGGCGTTCATGTGCAGGCGCATCGCCTCGTCAAAACGTCCGTCCAGCGCCATGGCAAACGGCGTCAAGTTGACAAGTCGCGGATGGCTAGCGTGAAGCCGCAAGCCCTCCTCCACCACCTGCGGGACGCGATCGAACATGCCCTGGTCGAGCATGCGAGTGGCGACTTCGGCGAGCGCGCCCGCCTCCTGTTCGGCAGTCGTCGCTTGGCCGTAGGAGTAGAGCAGCGAAAGGCGCAGCAATTCCAACAGTTGGCGGGACCGCTGCTGTTGGCCCGGCTGTTTTCCCAACTCGGTCAGAATATCGAAGGCGGTGGGCGGCTCGACCACCTTCGCTCGAGCGATCAGCAGCTCGGGGTGACCGGGAAAGCGTTTCAGAGCCTGCCTAGCCGTTCGATCGGCAAAGTCGGACTCGCTGTTGACATCCAACGCGTGGATCAACGCGACCCAGCACTCGATCCGCGACCCATCCCGCGCGACAGCATCTTCGAGTCCGCGAATAACATCCTCACGGGCCGTATAGAGATGAGTCCGGTAGGCCGCCAGCGCATCATCATCGGCCTGTGCGGAGCACGCGCACCCCAAGACGCAGAGGCCCAAGCACAGCGTGTGAGCATCCAACAACCGCATCATAATCGTCGCTCCAGTCCCCCTGGAAGCTCTCACCATAAACGGTTCGCCGCCATCCGGCAAACACGAAGCAAGTCGTCGAGCCCACCGTGATTCATCCGTGGCTGCGAAGCCCTCGAACTGACATTTAGCGAGGCATCGAGTATCCCGCAAGCAATTGGAGTCGCAATTGCGAGCGGGAACGCCGTCAAGTGCTCCGAAAAAGGCTAACGAACTTGGTTCGTTGGCCGGTGGTGGACGATCCCAAACCAGCCCTGATCCCGATGGCGACATAGCGGGCTGCGAGGCGGGGAAAGTCTCCGTGCGTGTCACTAGCCGGAGTCATGCGAGCGACGGCACGCTGTTCAGCGGTACGCTACACTGTGGCTAACGTAGGCGCTGTTATTCGATCGTTCCGCCGGCAAGGGCCAATCAATACGCGTTGAGTGAAGGCGGAGGCCCTTCGCACGCCCTTCGCACCTCACCTCACCAAATGCAGCCCTTAGTGGCGTTCCTATTCACAACTGCCCTCCTTTCAAAAACACATGAGCCACTCAAATGACCGACCTGAGCCCCACCAAGTGATCGATTCGATCCAACGATGGAAAGAGGACTTTGAGGTGCAGTGGCGTGCCGGCACACATCCGAGGATCGAGGACTACCTGGACAAGGCGGCCGAAGAACGGCAAGGCGAGTTGCTTGAACAGTTGTTGGCGGTGGAAGTGTTCCTTCGCCGCAGCGTGGGTGAAACCGTACTCGTCAGCCAATACGAAACGCGTTTCGCAGCACATTCCAACCGGATTCAGCGCGCGTTTGATTTGTCTGAGGACCGCTTGCGGTGCAGTGTCGAGGAAGCCTCACCGCAAACACGTTCGATGGTCGGCCTGGCTCCAGATGAAACGGCGGATCACTGTTGCGCCCAGCGTCAATTCGCCCCCCCGACGCGACCGCGCGTCGAAGCCAGCTGCAATTCGGGAGGTTCTAGAAAAGTCACTCGCTTTGGCCGTTATCGTGTCGAAAAGCTGCTCGGCAAGGGAGGCTTTGGCGAAGTTTTTCTGGCTGTCGATGAAGAACTGCAACGCCAAGTCGCTGTCAAGGTCGCGTCCCGAGCAATTGACGAAGACAGCGATTTTCTGAACGAAGCTCGCATGGTGGCCACACTCGACCATCCCAACATCGTGCCGGTCTACGACATGGGCCGCGCCGCCGAAGGTCAAGTGTACGTCGTAGCCAAGTTTGTCGAGGGAAGCGATCTGGCCGCCAGCTTGCAGCGTGAACGCCCGCTCCCGCGTCGTAGCGCCGAGTTGATCGCGACGCTGGCGGACGCGTTGCACTACGCTCATACCAAGGGCCTGGTGCACCGCGACATCAAGCCAGCCAATATCCTGCTCGACGAGAAACGGCACGCGTACCTCTGCGACTTCGGATTGGCTCTGCGAGAAGAACAGTACGGGCAGGGGCAAACCTTGGCGGGCACTCCAGCCTACATGAGTCCCGAGCAGGCCCGTGGCGAAGGGCATCGGGTCGATGGTCGCTCGGACATCTACTCGCTAGGCGTGGTGCTGTATGAATTGCTCACAGGCGAACGCCCCTTTAGCGGCAGCCTTGCCGAACTGCTGCAGCAGGTTGCCCATGACGAGCCAAAGCCTGTGCGGCAAATCGACGACTCCCTCGCGCCCGAGTTGGAACGGATCACGCTCAAGTGTCTAGCCAGACGAGCCAGCGACCGCTACACCACAGCGAAGGATCTGGCCGAGGATCTACGGACGTTCCTGGCGGGCAACCTCGAGACGCAGGAAGTACCGGCGAAGATTGTTCCCAAGGGCCTCCGCAGTTTCGACGCTCAAGACAGCGAATTTTTCCTGGAACTGCTGCCCGGTCCCCGAGACCGCAACGGCCTGCCAGACAGCATCAGTTTCTGGAAACGCAGGCTAGAACATCGTGATCCCGACCAGACGTTTGGTGTCGGGATTCTTTACGGACCTAGCGGTTGCGGCAAGTCGTCTCTCATGAAGGCGGGATTGTTGCCGAAACTCGCCGAGAATATACGCCCGATCTACATCGAAGCGACTGCCGACGAAACAGAATTTCGCTTGCTCACGGGTTTGCGGAAAGCCTGCCCCGAATTGCCCGACGATATTTCGCTTAAGGACGCAGTGACTCAACTGCGGCTGGGACAAACCACGCGTGCCTCGCGGAAAGTGGTGCTGATCATCGATCAGTTCGAGCAATGGCTCCACTCCCGGAATGAGTATCGCGACACGGAACTGGCCGACTCCCTGCGGCAGTGCGACGGCGGCAACGTGCAGGCGGTCGTGATGGTGCGCGATGATTTCTGGCTGGCAGTCAGCCGACTTTTCCGGGACATTGACGTCAGACTGCTCGAAGACCACAACAGTCGCCTCATCGATCTGTTCGATCTGTTGCATGCTCGCAAGGTACTGTCCGAGTTCGGCCGTGCCTACGGTCGCCTGCCCGACAACCTAGGGCAGTTGAACGGCGAACAGGAACGCTTCCTGGATGACGCGGTGACGGGGCTAGCTACCGACGGCAAGGTGATCCCGGTCCGTTTGGCCTTGTTCTCCGAAATGGTCAAGGGCAAGCCCTGGACGCCCGACACGCTCAAGCAGTTGGGCGGAATTTCCGGCGTGGGCATTGCATTCCTCGAGGAGACGTTCAGCGCGCAGTCCGCGCCGCCTGCCCATCGCCATCATCAGCAGGCGGCCCGGGTGGTGCTCAGCGCCCTGCTGCCCGATGAAAGCACGGACATCAAGGGGCATTGGCGATCGCAGCAGCAGCTACAGGAAGCATGTGGCTTCGCCAACCGCGAACGCGACTTCCAGGACCTAATGCGAATCCTGGATACCGAATTGCGTTTAATCACGCCGACCAACCCCGAGGGCCAATTGCACGACGAAAATGCAACAACGCAACAAGCTGGCGCGCGTTACTACCAATTGACCCATGATTTCCTTGTGCCTGCTTTGCGGAACTGGCTAACGCGGAAGCAACGAGAAACCCGGCAAGGCCGCGCAGAGCTGCGACTGGCCGAACGCGCAGCAATGTGGGAAGTCAAGCCGGAGAATCGCTATCTGCCCAGCACTCTGGAGACGCTCAGCATCTCCGCGTTGACCGACAGGAAGAACTGGACCCCGCCGCAAACCCGGATGATGCAACGAGCACGCCGCCTGCACGCGGCTCGCTGGATGGCGAGTCTGACCTTGGTGACTTTGCTCGTCATAGCAGGCGTGGCGATCCGCAATCGCGTGCTGACGGAGCAAGCTCGCATTCAGCATGAGAATGACGTCGCACAAAAACAAACGGAAGTTCGGGGACTGGTCGACGCAATGTGGTCCGCGCACATCGACCAAGTCGACGGCATTATCAAACAGTTGGACGCATCCCCACGGCAGATCGCCGATCCGCTGCTACAAGAGATGCACGACAGGGCCGAGCCGCTTTCTGAGCACCGCCTCCGAGCGGCGCTGGCCCTGTTGCCCGTCGATGCCTCTCTCGCCGACGAACTCCAGGAGCAACTGCTCGCCGCAGCCCCGCTCAAGGTGCCTGTGATCGTTTCCCGACTGGCCGCAACGACACAGGGCGAGAAGTTGGCTCCATCCCTCTGGCAAATCGTCCAGGACGAACAGGAGACCGGCCCCCGAAGACTGCGGGCCGCCTGCGGGCTGGCCACGTTCGATCCTGGCAACCGGGATTGGGAAACCGTGGGGCAAGCCGTCGCCCAAGAACTGCTGAGCGTCCGGCCAGCTTACGCGTCTTATTGGCAGGCGTCGTTGCGAGGCGCGGGCAAGTGGCTGGCGGAGCCTTTGGCGCGAGCGTGCCGCGATCCGGAACTGGGCTACTCCGAGCGGTCGCTGGCCACGGATTTGGTGGCCGACTACGCCGAAGACTTGCCCCATGTGTTGAGCGAAGTGATCCAGTACGCCAGCGCCGAGCAGTTTGCCTTGTTCTACCCCTTGCTGGAGCAACACGCTGGGCTGGCAACCATGATGCTGACGCGCATCGTTCAGGCCGAACCCGAGCGAAGTTGGCAGGACCCGCGATTGGAAGATTGCGGGAAGGTTGATCCAGAAGCGACCACAATGATCGAATCGGCGCACGGTATGGTCGCCGAACGGTTCGCGTTTTGTCAGACGCTGCCGCTGTCAGACTTTGAGTCACTTTGTGAGCAACTAAAACTTAGTGGTTATCGACCCAACAGAGTGCGAATTTTCCATCAAGCCGACAAATCGCTAGTCGCCGCCGTCTGGGCTCGTGACGGACGCGACTGGAGGTGGCTCGTGGGCAATGCAGAGTCAATAGAAAAACGCGACCAGGAACTGGCTCAGCAGTTTCAGGCGGTCGATGTCACGGCCGTCGCCGCCAATGCCGAGGAGGACGCTGCGCCTCAGTTTGCGACCCTCTGGTTGGAGACCGCTGAAATCGCGACCCGCAATCAGTTGCTGGTCGGCGCAACCAACGCACAATTCGAAATTGCCGCGAAGGCGCTGGACGCGGGCGGCTACAAGCGCCGGCTGGCCTGGTCGATCCTGCCGCAGTCGGGCGGTGAGCAGTTGGTTTCCGGGATCTGGAGCAAGGACGAAGTGGAGCAGCAAACGTACGCCAAGGCCGGCAACAAGTATGCGGGCGAACTGCACCTGGGGCTGCTGCAAACGGACGTGCAATTGGCATCTGCGGCGAAGCCAGCTAGCAACCAGCAGCGCTATACGCGGCAGCGCGAAGCGGCGGAAGCCGCCCTAGTGAAGAAACCCGATGATGCGCAGAGGCGGCTCAACCGGGCCGTGGCAGCCCTTGGTCTGAATGACTTGGAGCAGGCGGCCAAGGACCTGGCGTGGTTACTGGAAAACGAGCCCCACGCAGTTGCCTTCCGCTACCAAGCGCTGACGCTGGCCCGAAAGAGCAGGGCCGAAGAAGCCAAGGCTGCCTTGCAGAAGGGGCTGGAAGCCGTCAACGACGTGGGCCTGCGCACTTATTACGAAGCGCTGGTGTCGTTTCATCTGGGGGACACAGCCGAAGCTCTGCAAAAGCTCGACGCTACGCGCAAGCACCATGCCAACGATGCGGACGTGCTGTTGTGGGTGGCTCGCACGTACGCGCTCATTGCCGACGCGGACGACAAGAATTCACAGGACCATCAGTCAAACGCACTCGACGTGCTCAAGGAAGCGATGGGGGCCGGTTACTCCAACTACGGCACGCTGCAAACGGAGCCTGACCTGGAAGCACTGCGCGACAGCGAAGCGTTTGAGCAGCTCCTGAAACCAGGCAAGCTGGAGCGTCACTTTACGGCGGTATGGGAATTGAGCAACGAGTATGAGTCGCGGGAACTGCACGGACTGACGCCTGCCGAGCAACTGACTCAGGCGCGGCAACTGATCGCCGACGGCTTTCGCCCGGCTTGTATTGCTGGCATGGGAATCGACGGCAACGTGATGGCCGCGTCCGTTTGGCATCGGCCACTAATCGCCGAGGAGGTCAAGGATGACTTGGCGAAGCGGCAGGCTAATGCGGCCGTGGCACTACTCAAGATGAAGCAAACCGAGCTCGTTTGGCCGTATCTGGCGCATCGCCCAGACCCGCGGGGCAGGACCTACCTGATCCACCGACTGGCCCCGCTGGGGGCGTCGCCGGAAGTCCTTCTCGCCAAGCTGGAGGATAAATCGACCGAGGCCTCGATTCACCGCGCGCTGCTGTTGGCACTGGGCGAGCTGACCAGCGAGCAGTTCCCCGGTGAGTCCAAGAAAACGCTGGTGTCGAAACTGTTGGACCTCTACAAGACCAATCCAGACGCCGGTATCCACGCCGCAAGTCTGTGGCTTTTGCGGCAGTGGGGCGAACATCAGAGCATCGCCGAAGCGACAGCCGCCTTACAGGAAACGGAACAGGGTCGCGCGAAGCGGGAGTCTAATTCGCCGCGCGACTGGTACGTCAACGGTCAGGGGCAGACGATGGTGGTCATTCAGGGCGGCGAGTTCCTGATGGGTTCGCTGAGCACCGACCCCGATCGAAGACCGGATGAGGCACTGCATCGTAAACAAATCAGCCGCCGCTACGCGCTGTCTGCGACACCAGTCACGCGCGCTCAGTACCACACATTTGAGAAAACCCGTGAGGACGACGTGCGCGCGCGCGGATTTAACGACCGGATCTTGACGATGGTGAACGTGCACGATTCCCCCGTCTTGGGTGTCAATTGGTACGTAGCGGCGGCCTACTGCAACTGGCTCAGTGAGCAGGAGGGGATAGACATCGACCAGTGGTGCTACGAGCCCAGCGAGGCGGGAAAGAGGCGTCTCAGGATGCAGCCCAAAGTGAACTATCTGGCGTTGACGGGCTATCGACTGCCCAGCGAAGCGGAGTGGGAGTTTGCGTCCCGCGCAGGTGGAACCACCCGGCATTATTATGGCCACAGCCACGGCATGCTGGAGGCTTATGCCTGGTTCGGCGACTCGGCGATGCGACGCTGGCCCGTAGGTTTGAAGAAGCCAAACGACTTCGGTTTGTTCGATATGCACGGCAACGGCGACGATTGGTGCCACAACCGCACCACGACGTATGGTGACACCACGGAAGATATCGAAGATACAGCAACTGTCGACGACAATTCGAAGTACGTGAGGCGCGGGGGCAGCCAATCCGCAGCGGAAATGCGGTCGGCCAGCCGCGGACTTATGCCCCCATACTTCCCAAACCCGTTGACCGGTTTTCGGCCAGCGAGGACTCTTCCCCCTTAATCTCTTTCCCCTTTTCCGCTTATCACTTTCCCCCGCGCCGCCGCAGGCAGCGCGCGGAGCAAAATCAAGGACCACCGTTTCTATATTCAGTCGGGGGCTTGGAGAATCAAGATTGACGCTCTGCGGAGCGGCTTACTTGATCCGAAAGAAGCAGGGCATTGGGCGCGCCGATCAACAATTCGGCGTGCTTTTGACGTCGACAGGGTCAGAACAAGGAC
This sequence comes from Planctomycetales bacterium, assembly GCA_020426845.1. Lineage (GTDB taxonomy): Bacteria > Planctomycetota > Planctomycetia > Pirellulales > Pirellulaceae > JAGQPF01. The sequence continues at coordinate 16,279 of JAGQPF010000531.1, read as the reverse complement.
GGCGACGGCCTCAAGAACGAACAACGGCTCGCAAGTGCTGTTCAGTCAAGCAGTTGCGAGCCGTGTTTTTGAGAAGCGGAGGGCACGGGACTCTCGCAGCCCCGTGACGCAACTCCCTTTTGTTTGCGAACTTCCGTCACAACCCCTGTTATCCGCTTGATTTAGGGGATTGTCAACTGTCGTCGCCAATCATCACGTACTCTCAGGAATTGTCATGCTGATTGGCCCACTGTGCCAATCAGGTGCGGCTCGATTCCTCCACAGGAGGTATCGAGATGATTGCGTTTTTGAATCCCCCCTTGGCCCCTCGAGATGGGCGCACGTTGCGAATCGTGATCGCCTGCCGGGTCAGTGATCCAAGGCCCGGCAAGCAAGACGAACGGTCGCTGGGCGACCAGGAGGCGGAGCACCGAAGGTGGATCGAAGAACACACCGACTTGCCCTACGAGGTGGAGGTGGTTGCCGGCAGCGGCAGCGGAGAGTCACTGGAGCGAGAAGAGTTTTCCCAGCTCAATGACCTCGTTGCATCGGGCAATTACGACCTGGTGCTCACCGAGGATCTGGGACGAATCGCTCGCCGCGTCCATGCTCACCTCTTCGGTGAACACTGCGTCGACCACGACGTGCGGCTGATTGCCCTGAACGACGGCGTGGACACGGCGACATCGGGATGGCAGGACCGCTCCATCTTTTCCTCATGGCACCACGAGCGTTCCAATCGCGACACCTCCGATCGAATCAAGCGGACTCATCGCAATCGCTTCAACCACGGCGGCGCTCTGGCGCTGCCGATCTTTGGTTACCGTAAGCCGCTCGGGGCCAAGGGAGACGAGGACCTGGAGAAGGATCCGGCATGCGAGGCGATCCTCAAGGAATGGTTCCGCAAACTGGACGAGGACGATGCCAGCTACTCAGAGATCGCGGACTGGCTCAACGAGCAGGGCGCTCCAACTGGCCCCTATTGCCGCCAGGAGAAGTGGACCTGCCAAATGGTCACGCGTATCACCCACAACTGGCTCCTCAAAGGGGTCCGCTTTCGCAACAAGCGACAAACCCGGCGAAACAACAAGACCGGCAAGTACCGTTCCGAAAAGGCCGCTCCGGAGGATCTTCTCACCCGGCCCGTTCCACACCTCGCGTACTTCGACGAGGCTTACTACGACCACGTCGTTGCGAAACTGGATCAACGCAATCGAAAGTTTAGGCGAGCGGAAGACCCCCGCGACGACCCTCTTTATCTTCAGCCCAAGAAGCGGACTCGGTTTCCCGGACAGTCTATTCGCTGCGGGATTTGTGGCCGGGCCTACGTGTTTGGCGGCCACGGCCAGAGGGATCACCTGATGTGCTCAGGGGCCCGCGAATACAAGTGCTGGAATGCTTTCACAGTTGACGAAAATCTGGCTCGGGAACGCTTCGGCTGCGCCATCTTCCGTGTCATCGAAAGTCTTCCCGCCTTCGAGCCGGAGTTCCAAGACATGATGCAGGAGGAGTTTGCAAACAACCAAGCTCAACGTTCCTCCAAGCTGGAAGAGATCGACGCGGAATTGGCTAAGATCGCACGAGGAACCAACAACATCATCTCTGTCTTGCGCGAGGTCGGCACGTCAATGGCGTTGCGGACGGAACTCCAGCGGCTGGAACGGCGCAATGCGGAACTCCAGTGGCAGCGTAACCAGATCATCTCGGCGCCCCGGCCCACGATTCGGCTTCCTTCGATGGATGAAGTGAAGGAGTTGGCAAGGCGAGAGTTCACACGGCTTAGTCGGGACTCGCACCAGTTTTCACAGCTCTTGCGAGAGTTGCTGCCCTCGATCCTCGTGTTTCCCATTCGGCTCTGCGATGGCGGCGCGATCTACCTCCGCTCCGTCGCTACGTTCTCTGCGACGAGTCTTGTACCGCGCACGGACCTTGAGGTGGTGAAGCAGCGGCTCTCGACCACCTTTTCGGTGGATCTATTCGTTCCCCCTCAAAGGGAACTGTACCGTGAACAGGTCGTGCAAATGCGTGGCCAAGGAATCTCCGAGCGGCGGGTGGCGGAACGTTTGAGGATCACAACCACCGCCGCCCAACGTGCAGCATCGCTGCAACGCGAAATGGACCGTCGCGGCATTGACAGTCCTTGGCTGCCGGTCGTTGCGCCGCCCAACGACATGCTCAAACTACGACGACATTTGCATGCGCGCTATGTTTTCTCGCCATTGCAAGGTTTCCCGCACCGTTTGCCCGTCTAACTCCGTTTCCTTCCTCCCCCTTCGCGCCTCGCACTCGCAAGAGTGGCGAGGCTCTTTTATGCGCCCACTCAACTGCAACTGGAGCAGCGATGCCTCCCAACTCACGGCCTGAAACTCGAGATCCCTTGCGGAAGTTGCTGCGCATTCTTGCCAATGCCGTCGTCCGGCATCTCGCGCAAACCGCCGGCCCACAGACGCGTCCCACTCAATCCAACAAGCCCGACAGGGAGAGGGCCTGAATCATGACGCATTCGCGGTTCCACCCGGGACAACTCGTCGCCACCCCCGGCGCGCTTAAGGCGTTGGGAGACAACGGCTCACTCCCGGAGCAGTTTCTATCTCGTCATGTCGCTTGCGATTGGGGAGAAGTTCCCGCCGAAGACGCCCAAGCCAACGAGCTGGCGCTCGTTGAAGGCTCTCGCCTGCTGTCTGCTTACGCACTGAGTGACGGCCGACGAATCTGGATCATCACCGAGGCCGAAGACGGCTCGGGGTTCCGCCGCGCCACCACGATTCTGCTGCCCGAGGAGTACTAACCTCCGCGGCCAGCTCAACGACCTCAAGAGGGAGCCTATGACCCTTGTCGTCCTGACCTTTGTTTCCATGGCCCTGCTGTTGACCGTTGTGGCGCTGCTGAAAGAGCGACGCTTGCGGCTTGCTTTGCAGGAGATCTTACGAAGACTCATCCAACGCTGGAGGAACCATGTTTAGTTCACGGAGTGCTGCCCGGTTGCTTGCGGTGACATTGATGTTGACGCTCATCGGATGCGACAAGGACAAACGCTTGGCCGCAATGGCCGAACGGCACCTGGCCCAACAGACCGAGCAAAACCGCAATGCGAGCCAACTGCACCGGGAGGTGGCGGCAGGGTCCAAGCGTCTTGTCGAAGCCGACGCTCAATCGCGCAAGGAGATCGCGACACTGCATCGGGAGATGCACGCCGAGCGCGTGGAGGTGGGACGCCAACGCGACGTACTGGATCGCGAACGGCAGGATCTGGCAGCCCAACGCCGTTGGGACTCTCTGGTGGCCGCCGCGCTCTACGACATGGGGTGGCTGCTGGGCTGCCTGTTGCCGGTGGCGGTCTGTTGGCTGCTGTTGTCGCGTCGGGAGGAGCCCGCCGACGACCAGGCCGTTGCTCGGCTGCTACTGGATGATGTCATCGCGGAGCACCCCATTCTGCTGCCCCGCCGAAAACGCCAACGAATTGGACTCAGCGCTGCCCGCGCAGGATTGCCAAGCGTCGACCCGGCGGACCCCGCTTGAGACTTTCGGTGTTCGCCATTCACCCCAATAAATCGGAGCACTGCCAATGTCTCACATTGTCACCATTGCAACCGAGGTGCGCGATCCCGCGGCGCTCGGCGACGCTTGTGCTCGCCTCGGCTTGGCCGCGCCGGTGCACGAAACGACGCGGCTCTTCGGCGGCGAGGCCACCGGATGGTGCGTTCATCTGCCCGGCTGGAAGTATCCCGTCGTCTGCGACACCGACAACGGACAGGTGCGTTTGGACGACTACGAGGGCCAGTGGGGCGACCGGCAAGAGCTGGACAGCCTGCTGCAAGCCTACGCGTGTGAAAAGGCCAAACGAGAGGCCAGACGCCATGGCCACTCCGTGACGGAGCAACTACTCCCGGACGGCTCGATTCGTCTCACCATTTTCGTCGGAGAAGGCACGTGAAAACGATTGAAATTGTCGTCTCGCCTCAAGGTGAAACGCGAGTTCGGACGCTCGGCTTTGTCGGCAACCAGTGCCGGCCTGCCAGCCGCTTTCTTGAGGAGGCCTTGGGCAAGGTCGTGTCCGAGTCGCTCACGGCCGACTTTCACAGCACGACTTCCCGTTCGACCCGGCAACTGGAACGGGAGGTGTGACCTCCCGTTGGACGATCCGGACCGGGAGAAGCCGAGCAACGTGTTACCCCCTAAGGAAAACCCAAGGAGCAATTCAAAAATGACCCTTTCACAGCAGATGGCCGAGCACGTTCGCGCGTGCTTCGCGGGTATCTGGATTCAAAGTCATGAGCACGACGAAGCGCTGCGCGAAATCGCGCAGCTCTGTCATGCCGAGCAGTGGCAACTGGCCACGTGGGCCATCGGCACGGGGCTGTCGCACGTCGATGCCCAGATGGACGTTTCGCATGAGGCGGCCGCCATCGACCCGGTGGCCGCCGTATGCACACTCGGAGCGATGGCCGACGGGGAACGCCCCACATTGTTGGCGCTGATCAATTTCCACCGATTTCTCGGATCGGCCGAAGTGGTGCAGGCGGTGGCAAGGCAGATTGTCGAGGGCAAGAGCCGTCGGTCCTTCCTGGTGGTGCTCTCACCGCTGGTGGACATCCCCGTCGAGTTGCAGAAACTGTTCATCTGCATTGAGCACGAGCTTCCCGACCGCGCCCAGATCGAGGAGATCGCTCGCGGCGTCGCGACCGAAGCCGACGAACTTCCGGAAGGCGAGTCGTTACAGCGAGTGCTGGACGCGGCCTGCGGTCTGACGCGATACGAAGCCGAAGGCGCCTTCAGCCTCTCGCTGGTCCGTCATGGCCGCCTCGAGCCGTCGTCGATCTGCGAAATGAAATCGCAGGCATTGCTCAAGAGCGGCCTGCTCTCGCTGCATCGGGGAGACGAGTCCTTCGCACAACTGGGTGGCTTGGAGTCGCTCAAGGCCTTCTGCCTTCGGGCGCTACGTCCGCGGCCCGCCGGCTCCCGCCGGGTTCGTCCGCGCGGCATCCTGCTGCTCGGGGTGCCGGGCACGGGCAAGAGCGCCTTCGCCAAGTCGCTGGGCAACGAAACCGGGCGGCCCACACTGACACTGGACGTTGGCTCGTTGATGGGCTCGCTGGTGGGGCAGACCGAGGAGCGAACGCGACGGGCGCTGCGGATCGTTGACGCCATGGAGCCCGCGGTGCTGTTCGTCGACGAACTGGAGAAGGCGCTCGGCGGAGTCGCCGGATCGGGCCAGTCGGACAGCGGCGTTTCGGCGCGCATGTTCGGCGCACTGCTGTCATGGCTCAACGACCATACGTCGGATGTGTTCGTCGTCTGTACGGCGAATGATGTGACGAAGCTGCCGCCGGAGCTGTCGCGGGCCGAACGCTTCGACGGCCTGTTCTTTCTCGACTTGCCCGGCAGCCCGCAACGGCAGGCAATCTGGCGGATGTACTGCAGCGAGTTTGAAGTCGATCATCGGCAGCCGCTGCCCGCCGACACCGACTGGACCGGAGCGGAGATCCGCTCCTGTTGCCGCCTGGCCGCGTTGCTGGATGTGCCCTTGGCGCAGGCGGCGAGCAATATTGCGCCCGTGGCCGTCACCGCCGCCGAGTCGGTGCAGCGATTGCGCAGTTGGGCCAGCGGACGCTGTCTCTCGGCCGATCACTCGGGCATTTACAACCGCCGCGCCGGCCGCAGAAGGCGGGCGACGATCGACGCCGACCCGTCCGCCAATTGACTCGTTTCCTTCACACGGAGAAAGATATGACCGCAACCAGCTATTTGTCGCCGGAGGAGCTTGTCGGCCCCGCCCGGCGGCTGCGCGCGACCATGTGCGCCACGCGGGTCAGCTTCATGTGGCTGGGCACGCGCAAAACGCTGTCGACGGCGCAAAGGTCGCAGGCAGCCGAGTCGTTCGGCGCGGAGGGCCAATTCCTCAGCGCCGGCAAGAAGTTGCTCGACACGCGCCATCCCCACTTCAAAGCGGTGTCGTCCGTGCGTGGACGAGCCCGTTCGTACTGGACGTCGCTCAGCTTGCCCTATCCGGAGCCCGGCATTCGCTTGCTCCGTCAGGATGCGTTGGACGTGTTTCAATGCCAAATGACCGCCTTTCGCGAGGAGCTGGCCGAAGCCGTCACGCAGCTCGATCGGCACTACGACTCGCTCAAGCAGGCGGCGCGCCAACGGCTGGGCAGTCTCTATTGCGAGTCCGACTACCCGTCGTCGCTGCAAGGAATGTTCGAGGTGTCGTGGGACTTTCCCGGTGTTGAGCCGCCGTCCTACCTGCAACAGTTGAATCCCGAACTCTATGAACAGGAGTGTCGACGCGTGCAGGCTCGTTTCGACGAGGCGGTGCAGTTGGCGGAGCAGGCGTTCATCGACGAGCTATCCCAACTCGTCTCGCATTTGACCGAGCGGCTCGGCGGGCACGAGGACGGCGCGCCGAAGGTGTTTCGCGACACGGCGGTCGGCAACCTGCGCGAGTTCTTCGACCGTTTTCGCTCGCTCAACATCCGCTCGAACGAGCAACTCGACTCGCTGGTCTCCCAATGCAAGCAAGTCATCGATCCGGTCCAGCCGCAACAGCTGCGCGACGACGCCACTCTGCGGAGAGAGGTCGCCACACAACTCTCCGGAGTTCAGTCACTGCTGGACGGTCTGCTCGTGGACCGGCCTCGCCGACGCATTCTGAGAGCGCCCCGATGAGCGGCTCCCTGCAACTGAACATTCCACGACGCGGCGATGTGCGTTGCCTCTATAGCGAAGTGATCGATCTGTCCGCATTGGGACCGCTGTTGATCTCGCGCGGCTCGCACGTGGAGCCCGATGAGCAAGGGCAGTGGGTGGCCGACCTTTCGCCGGTGGGTGGACCTCGACTTGGGCGATTTCCGCGTCGCAGCGATGCGCTGGCGGCCGAGACCCAGTGGCTCAATCGCCACTGGGTCTCCCCGCCCGGTGACTAACACCACGCCAACTTGTCTTCTCGTTTCGGCCCCGTTCGGTCAACCCATCGCGTTGTCCGAACGGGGCCATTTTCGTTCTTGTTTTCAACTTCCGGAGAACTATCGATGAGGCAAACCGAACTGTATCGTGCCGTGGCCCGCGCCACCGGCGAGTCCGTCTCCATCGTCAAGAGGCTGGGATTTCTGTTGGCCGAAGGGGGCGGCGACTTCACCAAGGAGTCGGACCCCCGCGTGATTGACTGGGACGAGTTGGAGTCCCGTCGCTTCAATGACTCCTTGCCCGAGCCGTGCGATGACCCGTTGTTCTCGTAAGGGGACCGGCGCCATCCGGCATTACTACCTGCGCAGCGGACAACGCCGCGGTCGGCGACGTCGCAGACTTTCCGAACAACGCCGGAGCCCGTCCCCGGGGCGAAGTCCGGCCGTACCGATTCTCCCAATCCCCAAGGAACGTGATGAAGATTCTCGTGATTAACAATGACGGCGCAGGCTTCGCCGACTACCTGGACGTCCACCCGGGGACCACCGTGGCCCAATTGTTTCAGCGTCAGCTGGGAGACGCCAAGTCGTCCGACTACCTGATCCGCGTCAACCGCCAGCTCTGCGCGTCCGACCAGATCCTCAAGGAGGGCGACCGCGTTTCGTTCACCCCCACCAAAATCGAAGGCGCGGGCTCCTAGCCCAAGTCCTGTTGCGGCATCGCGCCATCAATTGCCAACCGTGCCCGCGCGTTGCCGATTCGCTCGGCAGCGCAGCGGGCCTTGAATGAGGAGTATTAACGTGTTGTCATCTCATCGGCTCATGCGGATGGCTAGTGCCATCGCGGAGCAGTTGACTCAGGACTCACTGCCCCGGCCGTGTCTTGCCTCGCTGACCTCGGCGTTGGATCAGAGCCGAAGCTTGGCAGGCAAGTTGGATCGAGCGGCGCGGCTGGGCTGGATGCTCGCCGCTGCGCGTCTACGGCGCAAGCTGAGCGACTCGATGGCTCGGCTCCGAAGCGAGATGGAGTCTCTGGAGTGCTGGCTCACTTCCGGCCGGCCTCGCCAAGCCGACATGCGCGCGATCTTCGACGATCTGAAGGCCCTGCAACTGGAGTTTGAACCGCCGGCGTTCGACCGCAAGGCCCGCACCCTCTCGGTGACCACCGATCGGATCGAATTGCAAGGCATCGACTTGGGTCCGTTTCGCATCTGCCTCGACTGGAGTCAACTGGCCGACGATCCGAGTTACCGGGTCATTGCGTTGGAGCCCCGCCCGGCGGCATCTCGCGACGATGTCACCCATCCCCACGTCCAGGACGAGGAGGTCTGTGAAGGCGCAGCGCGACAATCCATCGCCGCGGCGTTGGAACAGGGGCGGCTGCTGGACTTCTTTGTCATCGTGTCCCGACTGCTGTGCAACTACAACTCCGCCAGTCCTTATGTGGCGTTGTCCGAATGGGACGGTGAAGAGTGCGTCGACTGCGGCTGCATGGCCAGCGGCGAGCACAAGCGGACGTGCGAGCTTTGCGAGTCCGTCGTTTGCGGCGGATGCCGGCTCGACTGCGCCGCCTGTGACGCGATGGTCTGCGCAGAGTGCGTCAACTGCTGCGAAAGCTGCTCGGCCCCATGCTGCCAAGACTGCCTGAAGCTGTGTTCGCAATGCAAACGGCTGATCTGCCCCAACTGCCTCCAAGACAATTCCGAAAGGTGCTGCCATTGTTATGAAGAACGACAGACACAAACGGCTGACGCATGCGGACAGATCCCGGCGTCGGCATAGCCTGCGCGAGAGTCCGTGTCGCCCGACGCTGCGATTCACACCGACAGCCTGGGCAAAACTGCTGTTTCTCCGCGACTACGGAGACTCCGAGATCGGCGGGTTCGCGATCTGTGCCGCCGACGACCTGCTACTGGTGGAGGACGTATGCCTGGTCGCGCAGTGTGCCTCGCGGGCCAGCGTCGCCTTTGAGGACCGTTCCGTGGCCGACTTCTTTGACCGCCAGGTGGACTTGGGGCGCAGGCCGGAGCAATTTGCCCGCGTCTGGGCACACACTCACCCCGGCGGCTGCCCCCGTCCCAGCGGGACCGACGAGGAGACCTTTCACCGGGTCTTTGGCGGCTGCGACTGGGCCGTGATGTTCATCCTGGCTCGTGGCGGGCAGTCGTACGCACGGCTGCGGTTTACCAAGGGGCCCGGAGCCGACATGGAAATTCCCGTCACGGTCGATTACTCACGTTCCTTCACCGGCAGCGAACACGAGCAGTGGGAAGGAGAGTACCACTCCAACGTGAAGATCGCCGATGGGCCATGCGGCTTCAAGCAGTCGGCGCTGACACCGGAGCTTGCCGAACTCTCTCCGAGCAAACGGCATTCCCCGCGTTCTCGTCGCGTCAGAAAGGAGTGGTAGCAACGATGCCTCAATCCATGTCTCCGGTGGGAGACCGCTTTTCGCGACAGCAAGACCTTGTCCCCGGCCATCGATTGGCGGAGGCACGGATCTCGGTGATCGGCCTTGGCGCGATCGGCCGCCAGACGGCGCTGCAACTGGCCGCCATCGGAGCAAGTCGGCTGCAGTTGGTGGACTTCGACACCGTAAGTCTCTCCAACATCACCACGCAAGGCTTTGCGGCGTCAGATGTCGGCGAGGCCAAAGTGCGGGCCACGGCTCAAGCCATCGGCCGCCTCGACTCGTCGATTGAAGTCGAGACGATCGAGGAGCGCTTTCGCCCGCGGATGCGAATTGGCGAGTCCGTCTTTTGCTGCGTTGACTCGATTGCCGCTCGCGCCGCCATCTGGCGGTCCGTTTCACGTCGCTGCCGGTTCTGGGCCGACGGTCGCATGCTTGGCGAGGTGATCCGCGTGCTGGCTGCCGCCGACGAAGACGCATTCGCCGCCTACGGCGGCACGCTCTTCCCGGCAAGTCAGGCACAGCGTGGAAGCTGCACGTCGCGCAGCACGATCTACGCGGCCGGCATCGCCGCAGGGCTCATGGTTCACCAGATGACGCGCTGGCTGCGGGACGTGCCGGTCGATTTCGACACGACGCTCAATCTGTTGGCGGGCGAGTACTCCACCCAGTGACAACAACGCCGTTGCTCGAATTCGCCGTCTGACCGACGGCTCCAGCTTCCACCATTCGTGAGCTTGCTCGCGAGAGCAAAGCTCGGTCCACCCATTCAAGGATCTGCCGAAATGACCGAACCCGGGACTCAACCCCGGCCGCGACCGCCGCAGCATGTGCTCGTCAAACGAGGCACTCGTGTTGTTCCCCTGCACGACACGCAAGTCGGAGCGGTGGTGGGAGTCGCGCCTGCGTACTGCGTCTTCCGGTTGGACGGCTCCGAGGTTGTCCAGGTTGCTCCGTGGCGGGACCTGGCACTCGCCGATGTGCGGCCCGCGCCGTTGTTGCTCCCCAGTGACATCGCCGTGCAGGACATGCTCAACGCCAGCGCAGCGGCGTTGAGCGAGCTACTTGCCCTGCGGGGAGCGGCACAGCTGACCTCGGCGCAGGAAACTGCATGTCGCGAACTGTTGGCCAAGCTCGCCGACGCGACTTCCTGACACAACGTCGAGCCGATCACTCCGAACCGGAGATCCGGCTCCGCGGTCGCGAATCCCGCACCCACTGCATGGCTGGTCAATCAGCCATGCAGTGCGCGGGCGGCGCAACTGCGACAGGCACGAGATAGGGGGATTTTTCTTTAGCTATTGGCGGACGGCTTTAAGGAACCGTTCCGCGCCACTCCCGATGTTGGGCCCGCTTGGCATCACAAGACGTCGTTAACGTTCCTTCTCGACGGCGGCGATCAACTCCGCAGCGGACACGCGCATGGCGTGGCAGAGGCTGAGCAGCATGTCGACGGTCGGCGACTTCTGGTTCAGCTCCAGGAGACTGACATAATTGCGAGAGCATCCTGCCTCAAACGCAAGCTCTTCCTGCGTGAGTCCCGCCTTCAGCCGTGCCCTGCGTATTTCTTCTCCAAGCATGCGGAGAAGCTATTGCCTCCGCGCCGGCCAGTCTTCACACTATAGTTGGAGCATGTGTCTTCGGTCGGGAGGAGCTATGAGCAAGCCGGCAATCCGCCTCATCGTGCTTTTTTCCGTGTGCAGCGTCACTTGGTTGTCTGCGCAAGCACAGCCCACACCCGGCAAGCGGCTCCCCTTGCCGCCCTTGGGCGAACAGCAGGCGGCGTTCAAGCTGGCCAGCGAGTTGTATCGAACCGAATACGAGGCCGCTCAAACACCCGCCGCCAAAGCCGCTCTTGCCCACAAGATTCTTACGGTCGCAAAGGACACGGATGCTCCGGCCGAAGGGCACGCCTTGCTGCAGGTCGCGAGGTCGATTGCGATCGAAGCGGGAGACGCCAGGACGGCCTTCAGTGTCGCTCGAGAGTTCTCGAAACGCTTCGATGTGGATGCCGATGCCGATCGGCTGGCCATCGCATCGTCGCTGATTAAGACCGCGGATACAGCGGCGCAACAACCGATTGTCGAAGAGATGTCCTCCATCGCCGAGTTGGCGATCGATGACGACGACTACGACGTTGCCGACAAGGCAGCGTCGCTCGCCATGGCGGCATCGACGAAAACCAAGAACGCGACGCTACGGCGCGACGCACAACGGACTCAGCGCGAGATCCGGCGTCTCGCGGCGGCCTTCACGGCCATGAAGCCTGTTCGGGACAAGCTGAACGTAGCGCCAAACGACCCCGACGCCAGGCACCGCTGGGGGTGGTTTCTGTGTGCCGTCAAGGGCGACTGGGAATCGGGGTTGCCACACATTGCTGCTGGTGACCGGAAGGCACTCAGTGCGCTCGCAACCGAGGAACTCGGCGAGCGCCCGAATGCGTTCTCGATTGCCGACCGCTGGTGGGAGGCAGCGGAACCGCTTAAGGATGAGGAGCGAGCCAACGTCCGTGGTCACGCTGCATCGTGGTACCGCCTCGCGCTGCCGACCCTGTCGGGCATCAACCTGGCGAAAGCGCAGTCCCGTGCCAACCTATACGGCCACAAGGCGCGCATCCTGTCGCGATTGGAAGGCCATAAGGACATGGTGCTGGATGTGCGTTTCTCGCCAACGGGGACGCTGCTCGCCTCGACGGACGTTGCCCAAGAAGGCGTCATTAAGATCTGGAATCCGGCAAACGGAGAGGAAGTTTTGTCCTGGGTCGCACACGATGGTGGAGTGCACAGCGTCGATTTTTCCCCTGACGAGCGGACGCTCGTTTCCAGCGGGCTCAACGACGCCACGATCCGCCTCTGGGATGTGGACAATGGGAGGCAGATTCGTTTTTGGAAGACCACGGGAGCAGTTGTCCGATCCGTAGCATTCTCTGCCGATGGAAGCCGAATCATCTCGGCCCAGTACGACAACGGCAGAGCGAGGATTTGGGATCCGCAAACCGGGCGTTTGCTCGCGGAGACTCCGCATCCCTCTGCATGGGCGGCCGTCTTTGAGCCACACGGGAGTTTTGCGCTAGTGGCGGGGCAAAACGGAGTGTATCGCTGGAACGCTGCAGTTGGCCGTGTAATCACCGAGTACGTGGCCGGCGCCAGCCAAGCGCGAGTTGTGTCGCTCGCACTTCACCCCGCGTCGTCGCAGGATATCGTGGCCGGTGCATGTTGCGACGGGATCTACTTCTGGCGACTGTCGCGCCCTTCTCAAGGGCGTGTTTTCGCTGCCCACCCTAGTGCCACCGACGCGACCTTCGCTCCCAATGGAAAACAGCTAATTTCCGTCGGCCTGGACAACGCCGTCCGCGTTTGGGACGTACGAACGGGCCGGCTGCTCCACGAATTCCCGAAGGTCGGGAGAATGCGAGTCGACATCTCACCCGCAGGCAATGTGGCCGCGTCGGCAAATGGCAACACGGTGTTTCTGTTGAGATTGCCGAATTGAGTCATCGGAGCACCAACCTTGACCGACGTTTTCGTCAGATGCCTATGGGTTGCTGCTCCCAGGCTGGTGAATACACGTACGACTACGATCACGATGGCCGCATGGAGATCCTCACACCGCCAGATTCCACTCCCATGACGTTCGGCTACGATCTTGCCGGCCAGCCTAACCACTACGTGAACACGGAAGGGCAGCGCATGACGTTCGCCTATAGTCCTCGGGGCCAAATCGCAGCTCAAGAGGACGCCAGCGGAATTGCGACGTTCACGTACGATGCAATTGGCCAGCAGACGGCAGAATTGGCAGCCGACGGAACGCGAGTTTCTCAGGTGTACGATACAGCTACGCAGCTCACGAACGTCGGCAATTTCGAGGCAGATGATTCAGTGATTTCAATGTTTGACTATGGGCTGGATCCCGCAGGAAACCGCACTTTCGTCCGCGAGGCTGACGGTGCTCGGGTCACCTGGGGCTATGACGCCGCAAATCAACTTACATCCGAGTCCCAGTCTGGCGGAGATGCGTATGAACACGGATTCGTGTATGACGCTGCTGGGAACCGTCTCGTGCTATCGGTCGATGGAGCAAATACGACGTACACCTACGACGACGCCAACCAACTGGAGACATCTGAGGACGCGGTTGGCACGACTGCCTACACCTTTGACGCGAACGGCAACCAGCACGTTGTGGAAGCACCTGATGGAAGCAGGACAACCTACGGATGGGACTACGAGAATCAGATGGTTCTCACCGTGGTACCAACGGGAGCGAGAGTGACGTCGCAGTACAACGCAAATCTGCGAAGAGTCTACCGAGAGGAGTAAGCAATGGTGGCCACACGCTACATTTGGAATGAATTGACCGATAATGTCGCCGTCGAGAAAGACGATCAAGGCAACGTCACGCAGTACACCCAGCGCCCCGAGCTCTATGGTCGCGTGCTCTCCCAGGACCGAAACGGCACTAGACTAGAAGCTACTTCCACTACGATGGGCAGGGCTCCGTGCGGCAACTCACCAACAGCACCGGCACCGTCACGGATACGGCGACCTACACGGCGTTTGGGGGGGAGGTAGCACAGTCCGGGACGACGCCAAACCCATGGCGGTACAAGGGGGCGGTGGGGTACCATGCAAATGCTTCGACCGAACTCCTGTACGTACGGGCAAGGCATCTCGTGGCGGCCCTCGGCCAGTGGGTGTCGCCTGACCCACTGGAGCTCTTCGACGGCGCGAATTCATATGCCTACACTGACTCGAATCCGACAAACCGCATTGATCCCAGCGGTCTCGAATTAGGTGGAACCCTTATTAATGATTTTAATAATGTTATTCTGCGACTGAACTGCAACGCAAACTTAGCGAAATTAAAGGGGGATATCGGCAAGACTGTCCAGTTGTACGACTGTGCAAAGCGACATGGATGCTTAATCGACATCGTATGCGGTAGGCTCGACAAGGTTGTCGACGCGCATTATCAACACAGCGAAATTGTCTTAAATGCCTTTGCTGACCCAAATATTTTTGGCTGCGCGCCTGCGGACTTCAATCTGTCGCAGGTGACGCCAATTGTAAGGGAAGAGCTATATCACGCACTAACGATATGCGGGGGCAAGAAGGGGCAAGGGTTCAAGAGGTGGCGCCGTGAGCTATCCCAAATGGGGCCCGCGTTGCCATACTTTGGCTGCATCGCGGCGTTGTATGAAGAGATCATAGCAAAAACTTGCGCGAAGAGATGCAGCACGTTTACGTCGTGCTATTTTCAGGCAATGCAATCAATGCATGTTGACAAGTCTTGCAAAAATGTGGGCTTAGACAGCATGCCGAGAAATCACCCGTGGATGGTGATGGTGGAAAAACACTACCAAAAAGTAAAAGTCTTTGGATACTGCCTTGAAATTGACACGTCGTGCATTCCACGTCCCGTGCTGAACCCACTGCATCCCATGCCTTGTTTTTAGCTGAGGAGGTTGGTGTGGCCGCTCCGGAGCCAGACCCAACGCTGTTGGCAATTTGCGTCACGATCGTCGTTGTGGCAATAGTTGCTTGGTGGAATTCTAGTAGAATGTTGTTCTATGCTGGTCTCTGCGGCAGCGTCGCCTGCCTTTTCGCCTCACCAGCCGAACCAGCCCGCAACCAAATACACCCTGGAGCGGACATGGGCGATTTGGTGATGAATGAGATCGTCAGGCAGTTTTCAAGCTCCCTGCTTTTGTCCCTGGTTGGAGCTCTTCTTGCCATGGCGCTTTGTGCGTTTCTAAGGCGTTGGGCGACTCGCCAGTGCACAATTAAGCGGTGAGCGTAGGTGTTACGGGTCGAATGGCTCGACTATTCCCTTTTGACGCTACTTGTTATCGGTCGATAGAGCAAGTACGACCTACACCTACGACGACGCCAACCGACTGGAGGCATCCGAGGACGCAAGTGGCACAACCGCCTACTCCTTCGATGCAAACGGCAACCAGCAAGTCGTCGAGGCACCTGACGGAGGCCGAACGACCTACGGATGGGACTACGAGAATCAAATGGTTCTCACCGTGCTACCGACCGGAGCGAGAGTGACGTCGCAGTACAACGCCAGCAATCGCCGAGTCTACACAGAGGAGTAAACCGTGGTTGCCACCCGCTACATTTGGAACGAGTTGACCGATAACGTCGTCGTAGAGAAGGACGACCAAGGCAATGTCACGCAGTACACCCAGAAGCCAGAGCTCTACGGAAAGGTGCTCTCCCAGAACCGCAATGGCACGCGAAGCTACTACCACTACGATGGGCAGGGCTCGGTGCGGCAGCTTACTGATAGCTCCGGTACGGTGACCGACACGGCAACGTACGCCGCGTTCGGCGATGTGGTCGCGAAGACCGGGACGACGGTGAACCCTTGGGGTTACAAGGGGGCGTTGGGGTATTACGCCGGAGAGTCGCCAGCCGATGATTTGTACGTGCGGGCGCGGCACCTGTCGCCGGCGTTGGGGCGGTGGTTGGCGATGGACCCAATTGGCTATTGGGATGGACTAAATCGACTCATTTATGTAGGAAACTCACCAATCAAAAACGTCGACCCAAGCGGACTTGTGTGTGAGCAAGATGGGAAATGTTGCTGTTGCCCAGGTGCAATCAAAGTCACCGATATACTCCCTACCTATCTTGACAAGTACCCTAAATTGCCAGACACCCCGCCTGCCATGAAATATGTACTCGTTGGTAACGATTTCACTCTCAGCTCGACGCTGACCTTGGTGCGTGCTCCGACGTTAACCAAAGACAAACCGTGCAAGTTGGAATGGTACGAGTGCACCGATCGACCGTACAACATCGGTACCAAATGGCAGCCAAACACGTGGAAAGAACTCCACACGGCGTAGTAGCTGTCCATTCTACGGAAACTGGCGCTGCATAAAACGGGGAAACTGGTTATCGATTTGGCATGGACGCCGAAGCATTGATCAACGATTTTCGAGAAGGCCGAATCTCGCCGGAGAGGCTGGTCG
>JAGQPF010000769.1 GCA_020426845.1 Planctomycetales bacterium | reverse complement strand
GATCGATACTGTCGAACCCTTCCTTGCCAAAGGGTACTCCCACCAGCGCGCCGTCCAGGTCGTAGGTCCAGCCATGATAGGGGCAGGAGAACAAACGACCTTTTTTCGCCTTGCCGGAAGCGCACTCGTTGACCGGCGCGCCGCGATGGGAGCAAATATTCACGAAAGCGCGTAATGCGCCGTCGCCGTGCCGCACTATCAGGATGGGTATGCCGGTGTCGTCGAACGCGAAGTAGTCGCCGCCCCCGGGAATCATGCAGCTGGGCCCGACGAATTGCGGATAATTACGAAACAGCTCGTTTTTTTCCCGCTGGAACTGGTCGGGGTCGTAGTACTCCTTGACGTCGATCTCCATCACACTCTCGGCGAGGGTGGTGGTGCTGCGATCGACCAGGTCCATCAGGGTTTTCAGTTCTTCAATGTGCTGCTGTCGTTGCATCGGGCGTCTTCCGGTTGGGGGTGCGGGGTTCAGCGGGAAAGAGGGTCTACAGGCCGAGCACCATTTTTGCGATGATGTTGCGTTGCACCTCCTGGGAACCGCCGAAAATGGAAGCTGCGCGGTTATTGAGGTAGCGCGGGACCACGGAACTGATGTAATCGGGACGGTTAGGAATCCCGTCCGCGATGGGATTCATGGGGAATCCGCGGTAGCCGAGCACGTCCACCGACAGCTCGTTGATACTTTGCTCCAGGCGGGTCGTGTTGAGTTTGAGGATAGACGACTCAGGCCCGGGATTGCCACCGCCGCTGACAGAGGACAGGATGCGAAGCTCGGTTATCTCCAGCGCCTTCAGGTCTATGTGCAGGCGAGCAATCCTGCGGGCGATTTCCCCATCGGCGTCGAAGTCGGCGATCTCCTGCCGTGTCGCGGCCACCAGTTTACCCAGGCGCTGCAATTCGTGCTGGATGCGCGGCGCGCTGAAGCCGCCCCCGCGCTCGAACTCCAGCAGGTACTTGGCGTACTGCCAGCCCTTGTTCTCCTCGCCGATGCGGTTGCTCTTGGGGACCCGCACGTTGTCGAAGAACACCTGGTTTACCTCGTGGTCACCGGCCATGGTCAGGATAGGCGCTACGCTGACTCCGGGGGTGTCCATGCTCACCAGCAGGAAGCTGATACCCTGCTGGGGCCTGCCGCTGCTGTCGGTGCGCACCAGGCAGAAAATGTGGTCCGCGAGGTGGGCGTGCGTGGTCCACATTTTGGAGCCATTGACGATGTAATCATCGCCATCAGACTCGGCCTTGAGCTTCAGGCTGGCCAGGTCGGACCCGGCCCCGGGCTCGGAGTAACCCTGGCACCAGTAGTGTTCCCCGGAGAGAATTTTTGGCAGCAATTCTCGTTTCTGCTCGTCGCTGCCAAAGGCCATGATGACCGGCGCCAGCATGAGTAAGCCGAGCGGGATCAGCATGGGAGCACCGGCAAGGTAGCACTCTTTACTGAACAGGTATTTTTGCGCGGGCGTCCAATCGGTGCCGCCGTGTTCAGTGGGCCACTGGGGTACAGCCCAGCCTTTTTCAACCAGGATGGCCTGCCACGCCAGGGCGATGTCTTTTTCGACGAAGACGCTGCTGTTGCTGGCCGTGGCTTCTACGATGTGGGGCGGCAGGTTGCCGGCAAGAAACTGCCTGACTTCCTGCTGGAATTCGAGTTCACGGGGCGTGAATGAGAGATCCATAAGCGACGACCCTGGCGATTACTCGCCACGCTCCATGGCCCAGCGTATGCCGCGGCGCAGTAGTTCATAGAATTCCGCTGTTCTCCAGGCACCGTCTTCAGGCACCGGGTACTCCTCAATCAGTGGCTGCATGTCGTACTTGCCACGACAGTGTCCCAGGGTGAGGTAAAGGACCGTACCTTTGCCGTAGGGGTGTAGGTAAAAGACCGGTTGAACGTCGTCCTGCTTGATCCAGCCATCGCGGACAAAGTTGTCCACCGGCGCGGACCAGTGGGTGTGCAGCAGGGTCTGGTGCTCGCCATGGAATTTGCTGAGATACAGTTCATCGTCCACTGTGAAAGCGGGAATACCTTTTACCAGCGGATGTTCCGGTTCGGTCGCCTGGACCTCGTATTCGTGGATGGGCGGGTGTGCCATGAACTGACTGCCGAGAATTTGCATGAACGGCACGTTGTGCTCCGGGCAGTCTACCTGCGGGTTGCCGTCGGCATCGGGCGCCAGGAATTCAAGTATCGAGTTGGTGCCGTGCAGGGCGAACCACTTGCCGCCGCCGTTTATATAGTCGTGCAGACGTTGGGTGGTGGCGCTGTCCGGTATCAAATCGCAGGTGTAGGTAATCAGGAAGTCGGACGCGCAGATGGCGTCGATCTCGCTGTAATCCGAGCCGACCCTGACCTTTATTCTGGGTTGTTCGGCCAGCAGTTTCAGCAGTTCCAGCCGGGCGTGGTCTATGTTGTGGTATTTGCCGCCGGCGACGAGGTAAACGTCGATGCGATCGCTTTTGCCCATGGTGACCTTCCGTCGCGTGTCTGTAGTTTGCGGGTGTTGTGGCGCATGGCGGCCCTGCGCCAACGCTACCACGGGCCGCTCCGAAAATTCCCCGGGCGCCCCATTTGCAGGCAAGTTAACAAACCCCCTTAAAAAAAACAATCAGATTTGACTGTTTATTTTCTATTCGCTAAGGTGGCTGCGCCGGTGCCGCATTCCCGCCAACCGTAAAGAGCCTCACACCGTGCTTCGCAAGGAGTTCATCATGGCAAAATGTCCCGCCGATTTTGATTTTTTCGCACCAGAGGTGATCGAGTCACCATTTGAGTTTTACAGTGTG
>JAGQPF010000530.1 GCA_020426845.1 Planctomycetales bacterium | reverse complement strand
CGGCAACCCCAACTTGCCCGGCCACGTGCTGCTCACCGGACGCGTGACGGGCGACAAGTGGGCCGTCAGCGACGGCGAGGTGCATGGCGGCGCGCGATCGATCGGCGCCGGCGGACTGCCTCCCGCGTTGCAAGCGCAAGTCGTCAACGACCTGAGCCGCCCCGTCGCGAACCTGGACAGCCCGCTGGCCGGCAATCAGCCGCGCTGGCTCGAAGAGCTGGCGGCATACAACCGCGGCTTTGCCTCGCGGCACCGGCAGGTCGCCGAATTGGAGGCGCGCAGCCGCACCTTTGACACCGCCTACCGCATGCAAACGGCGGCGCCCGAGGCGTTTGACTTGACCCGGGAAGTTGCCGACCCCGCCACGCGCTCTCTTTATGGCCTGGACCCGCAAGAGACGCGCAGCACGGGCACGAAATTGCTGTTGGCCAGGCGGCTCGTCGAGCGCGGCGTGCGTTTCATTCTGGTGCCGTCGGTCAGCGTGCCAGGCGGACGAGGTGATTGGGATACGCACACGCCTGCACAAGTGCGCGAAGCGTTGCCCAAGCTCGCGTTGGCGTGCGATCAGCCGCTGGCAGGCTTGCTCACCGACCTGAAACGACGTGGACTGTTGGACCAAACGCTGGTAGTGTGGGGCGGCGAGATGGGCAGAGGCGGTCCGGGACATATGAATCACAACGGCAACGCCTTCTGTTGGTGGCTCGCCGGCGGAGGCGTCAAACCCGGCTTCGCCTACGGCGCCACTGACGAGCAAGGCTTCGCAGCGGTCAAGGATCCCGTGCACGTGCGCGACCTGCACGCCACCATCTTGTGGCTCTGCGGTCTCGATCATCGCCAACTGGAACACAACGGCGTCGGCTTCGACTCCACCTGCCGCGTCGCTCACGGAATGATTGCATGAACAGATGATCGCCGAGCGCCGTAGCCCACATTACAACTTCAGAACTGCCCTCAATAAATTCGCGCCCAACACAAAGGCAGGCGAAGCTATGACGCACACCCTAAAGTCTCTGCTCTGCATCTCGCTGCTGGCTCTCGTGGCGGGCACGATGGACGCCGACGAGCCGACGAGAGCACGTCGCGGACTCGAAGCACATCGCGAATCCAACGTGGCATTGCGGCAAAGGCTGGAGCGGATGGCAGAATCAGTTCGCCAGCTGCAACAAGTGGGTCGACCGGACCTCGCCCAAGCGGTTGCCGAGGGGATGGAAAGTGTCGCACAAGAGTTGGCCTCGAGGGAACGAAGGGCGAGCCAACAAGAGCCGGCAACAAGCGAACCAAACGAACAGGCGGAGTTAAGCCAGCTGCGCGAACAGGTCCGTCAACTGCGGGAGGAGGTGAACAGTCTGCGGCCTCCGCTCGACCGCGAGCGCCGTGATGCCACCGAGCGTCTCGGCAAGGTCAACCTCGAGGGAGTTTGGGAATTGACGCTGCCGGCGGGCTTTGTCTACGAGACAAGAATCGCCAACCTTGGTGAAGGCATCTACGAAGTCGGCGTTCCAGGAAATCTTGCCGGACTTTACCAACGCCAAGGTCACAAGCTGACGGTGAAGGAGCCTCGCGAGCCCCGCCTCACGGAATTCGTTTGGGAGCTTCGATCCAATGATCTGATGTTGCTCGTCAAGGCGCCGCCGGTTGCCAAGGTGGGCTCCGATTATCGCGGCGCCCTGCTCAGGCGCAAGCAGTCCGCCGTGTCAGCGCCAAACAAGCCTCAATCCATCAACATCGTCTTCGGCCGCGATCCCGGCAAGGGCAACTACGATGGCGTGGTCGGCCGTCCCCGCGACACTTGGAACCTGCTGGACGTGGGGCAGACGTCGCTCAAGCAGCTCCGCAATCACAAAGGGCGAGCGACAACCGTCAACCTCAAGGTGTCGGAGAATGACGGGGAGTGGGGGATTGAAGGGCAGGACGGAGTGTACCACGCATACATCTATCACAATTGTCGCTGCGTCGATCTGGAGGCGGTCTTTTCCGGCCTGGCGCCGGGGCGTTACGAGATCTACGTCTACGCGCATGGCGATGCGCCGGATCAAAACGCCGAAATTGAGCTGGCAGTCGGCGCGGAAGTCTATGGGCGGAAGTCGACGCTCAACGACGGCAGTTGGGACTATCGCTCCCGAAAATTCGCCGAAGGCGTGCAGTACGTTCGCTTCGAATTTGCCGTTGAGCAAAACTCCCAGCCGGTGAAGGTCACGAGCCGCCGCGCAGGCAGCGTTTATTCGATGTTCAACGCCATCCAGATCGTGCCGCTGACCAAGTAGCTGCGTCCGCCGTTGGCAGATCCACTGCCTCACAATGGTCACCTGCGATCGAGGCCCGACCCGTTCGGCGGTAGAGAATCAACTGCAGGTGTCGATGACCACACCCTCACCATCTGCCGCCATCTTGAGCCAAGTCGCTCAAGACTTGAAAGCGTCTTGGCGGCGGCTGTTTCTCACCGACATCACTTTCAAGCTGATCGCTTTCGTCGCCTTGACTCCGTTGGTCGGCCTGCTCTTTCGCGTTCTGCTCGCAGCCTCGGGAGATGCGGTCTTATCCGACGTGGACATCGTCCGGTTTTTCGTCGGTCCAGCCGGTTGGCTCTGCGCGGTTTTCGGCGGAGGAGCGAGCCTCGGCGTCCTCGCCTTGGAGCAGGCCGCGTTGCTGGCAGTGATCGCGTCTCGGCGCACAACGGGCGCGAGTCTCGGCGTGGTAGACGCGGTGCGATTCGCCGCCGCGCGAGCCGCGCCCATCCTGCGCGTCACCGCCAGAATCGTGTGGTTGAGCTTGCTCGCGGCGGCGCCATTTCTGGCTGGCCTGGCAGGCGCCTACTTCTTGCTGCTGCGCGAGTACGACATTAACTACTACCTCCAGGAGAGGCCGCCGGCATTCAAGCTGGCAATCGGCATCGGCGCAGTTCTGATGGTCGCCATGGCGGCCACGCTGCTACGGCTGTTCTCGAGCTGGGTGTTTGCGCTGCCGATCGTGCTGTTCGAAGACGCTCGGGCCGTCGACGCCTTGAGGCTCAGTCGCCAGCGAGCTGCCGGGCGCCGAATCAAGGTGCTGTTGTGGGCTTTTGCTTGGCTCGCCGCGTCCATGGCTTTGTCGGCGATGGTCACCGCCTGCGTGGGCCTGATCGGACGGTCACTGGTTCCTCGCGCCACGGCGTCGTTGCATCTGCTCGCTGCCGCGATTGGCGTATCCGTGATCGCCTGGGCGTTGCTCAATTTGGCCACGAGCCTGTTGAGCACCGCGGCCGCCAGCGTCATTCTGCTCAACCTCTATAGCGAGCTTGGGGCCTCCGACGGCAACTCACTGCCGGCAATCGCAACCAATCGAACCGTCGGCCGCGGCATCGACATCCCATTGAACCGCACTCGCCTCGTCGCCGCGTTGGTAATCGGCGTCCTCGTCGCGCTGGCAATCGGCGTCACTCTCGTCAACTCGGTTCGCTTGGAAGACCAGGTCAAGATCATGGCACACCGCGGGGCCTCCACCGAGGCGCCGGAGAACACGCTCGCCGCCATTGAAAAGGCGATCGCGGCCGGCGCCGACTTTGTCGAAATCGATGTCCAAGAGACCGCCGATGATGTTGTTGTCGTGTTCCATGACAGCGACATGATGAAGCTGGCCGGCAGCAAGCTCAAGATCTGGGAGTCCACGCTCGACGAGCTGCAAGTGATTGACATCGGCAGCTGGTTCGACCCTCGTTTCGGCGACGAGCGAGTGCCCACACTGGCCGAGGTGCTCGATTTGTGCAAAGGGAAGATCCACGTCAACATCGAGCTCAAGTACTACGGGCATGACAAGCAGCTTGTAGAACGTGTCGCTGACTTGGTTGACTCGCGTGACATGGGAAGCGAGGTCGTGGTCATGTCACTCAATTCCGGTCAGGTCCGACGGATGCGAGCCCTCAAGCCAGACTGGAAAGTCGGGCAAGTGATGTCCGTGTCGGCGGGAAACCTGAAGAGGCTGCCAGCGGACTTCCTGGCCGTCAACGCCTCGTTTGTCAATCGGAACTTGGTTCG
>JAGQPF010000529.1 GCA_020426845.1 Planctomycetales bacterium | reverse complement strand
GTTGGGCACTGGCGACCTGTTGGCGCAGCCCAAGGGTTTCAACTACGACGAAGCCAAGGTGCCCAAGTTCGACCTGCCCGATCCACTGCAAGCCAACGATGGCAGCCGCGTCGCTAAGGCAGACCAGTGGCCGTCGCGGCGGGCCGAGTTGTTAGAGTTGTTTGAACAACATGTCTATGGTCGCAGCCCCGGCCGTCCTGAGAAGATGTCGTTTCGAGTCGTCTCGACCAAAGACGATGCGTTGGATGGAACGGCCGTGAGACAGGAGGTCGACATCCTGCTGGCAGGCGATCCCAGCGGTCCGCAGATGCGGATGCTGCTTTACCGTCCGGCGCGTGCCGGCAAACATCCCGCCTTTTTGGGCTTGAACTTCAGCGGCAACCACACGGTGCAGGCCGATCCGGAGATTAGCCTGCCCACGAGTTGGGTGCGCGAGGGCCGAGGTAGCAAGGGCAATCGAGCGACCGATGAGGGGCGCGGGTCCGCGGCGACTCGCTGGCCGATGAAGGCGATGATCGATCGCGGCTATGCGGTGGCGACCATCCACTACGGCGACATTGATCCTGACTTTGACGATGGCTTCAAGAACGGTATCCACCCGCTGTGGTGGAAGGCCGGAGACGGGCGACCTCGCGGCGACGACGGTGGCTCGATCGCGGCTTGGGCTTGGGGGCTAAGCCGGGCGCTGGACTATCTCGAGACGGACGAGTCCATCGATGCCAAACGGGTCGCCGTGCTGGGGCACTCGCGACTCGGCAAGACTTCGCTTTGGGCCGGCGCCACGGACACTCGATTTGCAATCGTGATTTCCAACAACTCCGGGTGCGGCGGCGCGGCGATCAGCCGCCGCCGGTTCGGCGAAACCGTGCAGCGAATCAATACCTCGTTCCCGCATTGGTTCTGCGACAACTTTAACCAATACAACGACAACGAGAACGCGCTGCCGATCGACCAGCACGAACTGCTCGCGCTGGCGGCGCCCCGCGCCGTTTACGTCGCCAGCGCCACCGAGGACCAGTGGGCCGATCCCCGCGGCGAGTTCCTCTCGCTTGCGGCAGCCGTGCCGGTTTATCGGTTGCTTGGCAAGAGCGGCTTCGCCGACGGGCAGGAAATGCCGGGGCCGATGCAGCCCGTGATCGGAGACGGTGTCGGCTATCACCTGCGCGAAGGCAAGCACGATCTGACCGAGTACGATTGGCAACGCTATATGGACTTTGCCGACCGCGTTTACGGACGCAAGTAAAGAAGCCTCCGATGTGCCGAGGCGATCGTCGGCATTACGGGCGTTGAACCGCGGATGAAGTGTCTGTGGGGCTAACGCGAGCCGAGTTCGCGCAGCGTGCTGAGCGCGTTCTGCAGCGTCTCGAGTTGCTCGCGCGCCTGCGCGAGGCTCTCTCGTTCGCGTTCGACCACATCGGTGGGCGCCCGATCGACAAAACTGGCGTTGTTGAGCTTCGATTCCTTGCCGCGAATCATGCCTTCCTGTTTGCCGATCTGCTTCTCGAGTCGGGCCACTTCCGCGTCGACGTCGATGAACTCGCGGATGTCGAGGTAGATCTCGACGCCCGGCAGACTGCCCGTGGCGCAAAGCGGCAGGGGCTGTGCCTCCTCGCCCCAGGCTGTTGGGGTCGAATTGGACAGTTGCGTGTAGTAGTGCGCCAAGGGCTCGAGGATGCGGCGCGTGTCCGCATCGCAGCGGAGTTGGAACTCGAGCTCCGCTTTGGGCGGAATGTTTTGCTGGCTGCGCAGCTCGCGAACGGCGCCCAGCGTCTCCTGGAAGCGGGCAAACTGCTGTTCGATCTCGGGCGCGATCAGGCTGGCGTCGCTGCTCGGCCAGGCGGCTCTCATAATCGATGACTCGGCAGGAGCCACTTCAATGAGCCCGCGCTGAGGCGCGACGTCCCCGATCCGCTGCCAAATTTCTTCGGTGATGAACGGCATGATCGGGTGCAACAGCCGCAGCAAGGTGTCTAGCGCGTAGGCGAACAGCTGCCGAGCTTGCGGACCCTCCGTTTCATCGGAGAGCCGCGCCTTGGCCATCTCGACATAGAAGCTGCAAAAGTCGTCCCAGGCGAAGCTGTACAGCGTGCGCGACGCATCCGAGTATCGGTAATGCTCGAGGCAATCGGTGACCTGCTGGGTGACCGTGTTCAGCCGGCT
>JAGQPF010000055.1 GCA_020426845.1 Planctomycetales bacterium | reverse complement strand
GGCTCGTTGGACGTAAGCCCGTGGAACCGCGCACACCTTAGAAACCTCGCAAACGAGACAAAAAAGCCCCGAAGGGGCGACAGAACGTAGCCATGGGCGCGAGCCCATGGAACCGCGTGCGCGTCAAAAAACTAACGTTGCCAGGGGTTGTCGTCGGACAACTGAATTCCGATCACCTGCTGCTCGGTCAAGTCCACCGTGACGGGTTGCCCGAGCATGCTCGCCTGAATGCGTCCCTGCACGGCAAATTGTTCTCGCACCGATTCAACGCGCTGCCGGAGAACGTTGAAGCGTATGGCCCCGGACGTCTCCATCGCGCGGAATTCGGCGCGGTCGAGTTGCATGCCCATTCCGAGTGACGCGGGCTTGCCGTCGCGCGGCGGCGAGTGCTTCATGTTGTGCTGGAACTGCACGGGCATGATGTCACCGTCAACGTCCGGTGAGTTGAACAAAAACGTCGTTTCACCCGACCAAGAACCCAACGCTCCCCAATCGTGCGTCATCTTGCGTTTCCACGATTGTCGCCCCGTAGCCGGACGAAAAAACGCGTACTCGGCCAGCTCGCGCCAGCCGTCCAGGTCGATCACGGATGTCACCATCACGCCTCGCTCCGCCGCCACCTCGACGGGCACGAGCTTACGATTGTCCTCGTGTCCGCGAAAGTCAACGACCTCGCGATCCTTGGTCAAGGTGAAGACAAACTGCTGACGCTGCAACGACTCCAGACTTTTCGCGAACGTGGCCCGCGAAAGATCGTCGGCCTTGAGCAACCGCGTGCCTTCGATGTACTGCGTGACCTCGCGGTTGCCATCGCC
Source organism: Planctomycetales bacterium (assembly GCA_020426845.1). Taxonomy (GTDB): domain Bacteria; phylum Planctomycetota; class Planctomycetia; order Pirellulales; family Pirellulaceae; genus JAGQPF01. The sequence continues at coordinate 14,094 of JAGQPF010000055.1, read as the reverse complement.
ATCCACGGCGCCGAGATGCAGTCGCGACAGCACGACGTACCGAATATCCTGAACAATCTCGATGCCAGGCAGCATAAAGGTAGGCCGCCGATGGATATCCACTTCTTGAAACAGCTGCAACGGCTCGGCGGGCCATGGCTGTTTGGAAGGCACATCGCCTGTGGCCGGAACGGTGGAATTTGGCGACGGTAAGTTGGTGGTTGTAGGCGGCGCCGCCACGCGGCCTGGAGCGGTGGGACTCCCATGCGACAGCTCGCCGTGGTCCGTCCCTGCGGCAACCGGCGCGACGGCAGCTGCTGGCGTTGGCATCGCCACTGCTGTTACATCAGGCTCCGCGAGAACCGTGGCCGTGACAGGCTGCTGGCGGAGTTGCTCCGCTCGCTGGCCGACCTCGGGCACGACAGCGCCGCCAGCAACCGAGTCCGCTGCGGGAGCGACCGGTCGGGCCTTCATCCCAGGCGACCCTTGTGAGGCCCCGTGGACCGGTCGCTCACGGACATTGGCAGGTGTCTTGGCAGCAACTTCGGGGCGACCAGCAACCAGGCCCTGCTCTCGACCGCGAGATTGACGGCCAAATTGAAACGCCAGCATGACGATCAGCATGGTGGCGACTCCCAGCAGCCAACCGGTCAACAGCATTCGCGTGCTGCTCTTGTCCGACCTGCGTTGGGACCGTTGCCGCTCACTAGGCGGCCTGTTCATGCCTGAGCTGTGAGACGCCTCGGGGGTGGACTGCGAAGCGGGTGTCGGCCAAGATTGCGAAACCGACGGCAGCAGCGGTGGTGGAGCGGGCGGAGGAGGCGGGATGGGTTCGGACGAAACGGGGGCTGGCGACGTTGCGCCTTGTCCCAGACCAATCGCCCCTGCCGTGGTCCAATGGTCCATTCCCTCGCGCCAAACCAAGTCTTCGGCAACGAGCTGACCGGCCTCGGACAACCGGACCAATTCCGATCCGGATATGGGACCGACGGGCCGGCCATCTCGCGAGTAGTACCAGGTGGTTTCCATACCGCAAAGTATAACCGTCGCCCGGCTCCGTCGACAAAAAAAGAGACCGGCGCCACCGGCGGAAGCGAGTGTCGCTCCATTCCCTCTTGGCTTGGCGATACCTAGGCTTGGCTAGTCGACCCGCTGAAACTCCAAGTCACGCACGCGCCAGAAACTGACCTTCACTTTTGACGCGGAGCCTGCCGAGGGATCTCCGCTGTCGCGGACGAATTGAAAGAAACGCTGGTCGTGTGGCGTGCGTTGGCTCGGTACGAACAGGTCGGCTGCGGTTGGATCCAAAGGTTCCCAGCGCCGGCCATTGACGCGCAGGTGCAGGCGGCCGTCGCGAACGCGAAACTCGTATCGCGTGTGGATCTCGGCAGACTCGAACCGCCCTTCGAAGCGGCGCAGCTCCTCTTTCGTAGGCTGGAAGGAATCGATGCGGAGCAGCCGCCAGGTCGACTGCCCTCGCTGCTGATAGCGCATCTCGATGGGCGAACTCTTGTCCTGCTGTCGAAATTCAACCAACACCGGAATCGACTCGTCGTCATGCATTCCGCCAAACTCACCACGAAACGTGTTCAGACGAACCCGATCCGGAGAATTTGGCAACGACTCAGCAGGTGGCTCGACAACAGCGCGGCGAGCTGGCCGGAGAGCCGTTCTCTTGCCGAGGTGGTCGACCAACTGCAGCACATCGCGATCGGACTCGATTCGCCAGACCGATTGGCCGTTATCAAATTGATAGTCCCCCACAAGCTCGCTCCACCGATCGTCGTCTTGCTTGGCACGGATTGTCCATGCTTGGCCCGACCACGCCTTGTCGAGAACTTCGGCGCGCGGCTCAAGTTGGTTGGCCAGCAGCACATCGGCGACTTGCTCGCACAACTCCCAGGGCGCGAGGTCGTCGCGATTCGCCAAGCAGATAATCGCCGTTTGCCGATCGGGAAATCGCATGAAGCTGGAGCTGGCCCCGAACACTCCGCCTGTCCCGCTCAACCGTTTCAGCCCACGGTATTTGGCGACAGGCCGAACGGTCAGCACGTTCGCATTCCCGATCACGGCGCCCGTTTCCAGGAACTCGTCCATCAGTGCGCCTCGCGGCAGCCGACGCTCATTCAGCGCGCGTTCCCAGGCGGCCAAATCCTCAACACAAGTCAACAGGCCGCTGCCGCCCACGAAGTATGAGACATTCCGCCAACGCCGCCACTCGGCCTTCCCCTGTGCCAAGTGACACTCGGCACGCAGGGGCGTCACCTGCCCGGGATCCGCTTCAAATCGCGTCGACGTCATCCCGAGGGGAGCAAACAGCCGCTCCCGAGCAAAAACGTCCAGCGGCTTTCCGGTCACTTGCCGCACCACCTCACCCAGCACGAAATAGTCAGTGCTGCCGTAGCGAAACTCACTGCCGGGCTCAAACGGCAGGCGGGTTTGACCGAGCAGCACCGCGAGCGCGTCCTCGCGTGAAAACGGAATCGGTACGGGCAGGTTGTCATAACCAGCCAAGGGCATGATGTGATATTGGGCGTAGAGTCCCGTGCGACATTGCAGCAGGTGCTTGATCCGAATGGGCGGGTTGAACGAGTGCAACTGCGGGACGTATTTGCGCACATCGTCATCCAGAGCAACTCGCCCCTCATCGACGAGCATTGCGACGCAGACAGCCGTGAACGTTTTGGAAAACGAGCCGACCTCGAACAGCGACTTCGAGGACAAAGGCGTTTGTTGCTCCAGGCTCGCGAGGCCATAGTTGGCCGCATGAATCAAGCGGCCGTTGCGAACGACCCCGACCGCGCAGCCGGGCTCATCCGCCTTGACCCGGGAGAACAAACCCTCGATCTGCCGAGCTTCTTCCGCTGTCAGCGCCTCTTGCGCGGTACCACTTGCGGGGACCTCGGCGACTGCCAGCGACGCTGGCAAGACGACGGCGATGGAAGCGAACGGGGCGAATAGGGCGAGCAGTACAACGCGAGGGAGATCAGCAGCACGGGCGAACAGAGCGAACGGTCGGTTCCCGAACATTGATTCCCTCTCGCGTCAGATCGGCTGAAAAAAACTCTTCGACGGTGTGTCAGCGCGACGGACTCTGCGGATGGTTATGCCAAGATCTCGCGAATCACGCGGCCGTGCACATCGGTCAGACTCTCTTCTCGCCCCTGATGGAAGTAGGTCAGACGCTCGTGGTCGAGCCCCATCAGATGGAGGATCGTGGCGTGGATGTCATGGACATGAGCGCGATCTTCGACGGCCTCGAAGCCAATCTCATCGGTGGCGCCGTAGCTGACGCCCCCTTTGACACCGCCTCCGGCCATCCACATGCAAAAGCCGTAGGGATTGTGATTCCGCCCCGGCGCACCCGGCCCTTCGCTGAACGGCATGCGTCCGAACTCGCCGCCCCATAGCACAAGGGTCGAATCCAAAAGCCCCCGCTGCTCGAGATCCGCCAGCAACGCCGCAATGGGCTGGTCGACCTCGGCGCCGTGCTTGCCGTGGTTCTTCTCGATGCTCTCGTGAGCGTCCCAGGTGTCCTCCAGATGACCGCCGCCCGAATAAAGTTGCACGAAACGCACGCCGCGCTCGACCAAACGGCGAGCGATCAGGCAGTTGCGGCCATACTCGTCGGTGGGCTGCTTGCCGACGCCGTACGCTTCGATCGTCTGCTTCGACTCCTGCGACAGGTCGACCGCGTCGGGCGCCGCGGACTGCATGCGATAGGCCAGCTCGTAGGATGCGACGCGAGACTGAAGATCGTCTACGCCCTTCCGCCGGTCCAAGTGTTGCCTATTGAGGGTTGCCAGCAGCTCCAATTGATCGCGTTGAGCGGCATCGTCGATATGCCGCGGGCCGCGGAGATCCAGAATCGGAGTGCCGGTAGGACGGAACAACGTTCCCTGGTAGTTAGACGGCATAAAGCCGCTGGACCAATTTGGCTGTCCCGAGATCGGGCCGCCGCGTTTGTCCAAAATGACCACGTAGCCCGGCAAGCTCTGGTTCTCGCTGCCCAAACCGTACACAGACCAACTGCCCAGCGAGGGACGGCCAATAAACGTGCTGCCCGTGTTCATGGCGACCAGCGCCGAGCCGTGCGCGTGACTGTCGGCGTGGCACGACTTAATCACAGCCAGTTTGTCGGCGTGTTGCCGCACTTGCGGGAAGTAGTCGGACACCATCAGCCCGCTCTCGCCGCCCGGCCGAAAAGGGCGCCAATTCGGTGTCAGGAAGCCCATCTTCCGATTTCCCGAATTGATAAACTTCTTGTCCTCGGGAATCGTCTTGCCCGCGTACTTCGTGAGCTCCGGTTTGTAGTCGAAGGTGTCGACGTGACTGGGGGCGCCGTTCATCATCAGAAAAATGCACGACTTGGCCTTCGGCGCAAAATGCGGTCGGTGCGCATCACCTGACGGCGCCTCGGCAGCCGCCTCTCCAGTGAAGTAGCCGTCCGCGTCCAGCAGCGAGGCCAGCGCGAGACCGGCAAAGCCCGCCCCCATCTGCCAAACAAATTCGCGCCGCTGCAATCCGCATGGGAATAGTCGCGGCGCACGAGGCTTCAGTGGTCCATCATTCCCGGGCTTGGACGGGACACTCTGGCGATCAGTCGACATAGATGAACTCGTTCGTATTCAACAACACGTGGCAAAGTGAGGCGAGCGCAAGCAACTGGGGATCTGGCGGCGACTGCGTGGCCAACCCGTAGCGACGCTCCAGGTATTTCCATACCGCGTCGCGATCTTCGGCGCCCAGGGCGCGGTCGTAAACCAGCAGCTCGGCCAGATCTCCGTTCCACCATTCACTGCCATAATTGCCCTGTGTCCCGATCACATACGGCGCACCAAGATCGCGCGGCGACAGCTTGCCCGCGGAGGCCAACTGTTGTCGGCCCTGAAACGTCAGAGCATGATCGTTGCCGGCAACCGCGCTGAACACGAACGGCTCCGCCGGGCGTTCGATTTGACCCGCCTGCCCGAAGGCGTCGGTGAAGCGCACCCCGTTATCGCCACGAGTGCCCAGGAATACCGAACTCGTCGAGCGGCCGCGGAAATGCCAGTTCGAAATGACTTCGCGTGGCCCGGCCGTGCCTCCCTTGTCGCTCACAACCGCAATCACCGAGAATTCCGGCGACGAGACAACTTGTCCGGCGAGATGCAGAAACTCACCATCGCCGCGAAAACGAACGGCAGGTTGCCCCCCGATCGCCTCCTTGGCCCACAGCGGGCGACGCGATTCGTCTGCCTGCGACGCGTGGTGCGGAAAGGCGCCAGGCCCACTAGGCTTCGCAGCGGCCACCGCGTCGCGCCAAAACCGGACGTGGCCACGGTCATCCAACTCGACGCCCTGGTCGGCGCGCAACCACAACGACAGCTGGCTCCGCGCGGGCAGGTCCTCCGATTCGGGTTCGGACGGAATGGCGGAGGCAAAGCGATTCGCCTGCCGACGCACGTGTTCGGCGGCCAAACGCAGCTCGTCGGGCGCAGGGTCACGACTGAGCGCGTGCCGCCACGCGAGTCGCAGCTGCCGTTGCAGGTCGTCGGGCGCCGCGTCTCGCACGCGCTGCGCAAGTTGCTCGCTTTGGGCATGTGTAAAGTGATTGTTCAGCAGCGCCAGCGCCTGCGGCGCCACGGTGGTCACATCGCGTTTGCCGCAGGGGCGGGAAGTGTCGCAAAAGTCGAACGCGGTCATCCAAGGCAGCAGCCGCTGCCGCTTGGTCATCATGTAGATCGAGCGACGAGAGCGTTCCGACAACGGCGACGGCGTCCAGCCCTTCTCTTTGCGAGACAGGCCCTCCAACGCCTCGGGATGCATTTGCGGGTAAAAGCTGGGGCCGCCCTGATGCTTTGACAGCGCGCCACTCGCGTGCAGCATCGCGTCACGCAGTGACTCCGCGTCCAAGCGACGACGGTTGTATCGCCACCAAGTCCGGTTGGCGAAGTCGACCTGTGCGTTGCGATCGTGCCGGGGGTGGGCGGACGACTGCCGATAGGTGGCCGACAGCATCAATTGCCGATGAATCCGCTTCAGCCGCCAGTCGCCGGCCAACAGCTCCGCCGCCAGCCAATCCAACAGTTCGGGATGCGTGGGCGGGTCCGACTTGAAGCCGAAATTGTTCGGCGTGCGAACAATGCCCTCGCCAAAATGGTGCAGCCAGAGACGGTTGACGATCACACGGGGTGTCAGCGGATTGTCACGGCTCGTGATCCAATCGGCGAACTGCTTGCGACGCGTCGTGGTGCGCGCGCCAGCGGGCGGGGAGCTCAGCGGCTGATCGAGCCCGGGGACGCAGCTGAGAAAGCCCGGCGCCACTTCCTCGGCGGGCCGGCTGCGCTCGCCTGCGGCGAGCAAGTGAATTGGGGGCGGCTGCGGGCCGCGATCTGTCCAACCAAACGCGTCGAAACCCAGCTGCTTCGCATCTGGCCCTCCGAGGTTGGCCTGGCCGAGGTAGCCGGCCCAAAAGAAGCTGGCGACTCGGTAATAGTCCGTCTGCGGAATCGGATCGAACTTGTGATCATGACAGCGGGCACATTTCACGGTGAGCCCCAGGAACGCGGTGGTCGTGGTGTGGACCATGTCCTCGAGCCGCTCGTAGAGATAATCTTGGGGATCGTTCGGCTCGTCGTTCCAGGTGCCCGCTCGTATCAACCCGGTCGCCACGACCGACTCGAGCGTAGGCGAGTCGATTTCGTCACCGGCAAGCTGCCAGGTCACAAACTTGTCATAAGGCATGTCGTCGTTCAGCGCATCGATCACCCAATCGCGATAGCGCCAGATTCCCGGCTTCAGCTGATCCCGCTCATAGCCACAGGTCTCGGCAAAGCGGACAACATCCAGCCAGTGTCGCGCCCAACGCTCGCCGTAGTGCGGCGACGCCAGCAGTTGGTCGACCAACCGCTCGTAGGCGTCCTCGCGACCGTCGGCGATGAACGCCTCCACCTGCTCCGCCGTTGGCGGCAGCCCCCATAAGTCGAAATACGCGCGGCGCACGAGCTCGCGGCGACTGGCCGGTGGAGCGGGGCTCAAGCCGTCCTTAGCGAGTCGTCGAGCAATGAAAACGTCGATCGGGCTTTGCGCCCAATCGGCCAGCGGGCCGGACAATGCGGGCAGTGTCGGCAGTGGAGGTCGGCGGACCGGTTGCAAGGACCACCAATCCAACCCCGCGCGCTGATCGTTCGTGCGGTCATAAAGACTGAGCTCGCGCCCCTGCGGCCACGCACTTCCGGCCTTCAGCCAAGCGCGAACCGCCGCCACCTCCTCGTCCGGTAGTCGCCGGGTAACACCTTGGCGCGGCGGAGGCATCTCGCCATCAACCAAGCGCATCAGCAACAGGCTGCGCTGCCAGTCGTCTCGGTCAACAATTTCACCCGACTCACCACCTCGCAGCAGCCCTGCATGAGTCGTCAGATCCAATCCGCCACGCGACTCGCGCGCGTTGTGGCACTCGAGACAACGCCGCACAAGCACGGAACTCGCGGACTCGAAGGCATCGTCGGCGCGAACCGTGGCTGCGTGCGACAACAATGTGGCCAGCATGAGGCATACAGCCGCGCCACGTCCTTCGGCGACGGCGAACGCCCACCACGGTTGGAAAGATGGTCGGAATCGGCAAACATGCCCGCAGAGCTCGCTCGGTTGCATCTGGTCACCGCAGGGAGTCGACTTAGGGGTCTACGCAGAACGCCGTTCCGTAACCGGCACTTCACCCGCAACGGTTGTTAACGCATCTGTAGTTTACACTGATGGAGCGAGTAGCGGCGACCAACCACCACTCCCTTCTCCCTCCCAGTCCCTCCGCTCATCCGCTCATCCGCTGGACTTTCGACCATCCCGCGAATGCCTAGCACCGTCAACCAGCACGCACACAAGGAATTCACCGATGAGTTCGCCTGCGTGGAATCGAATCCAACTGCTGGCGATCTGTTTGGCTGGCTGGCAGCTTGCCTCCGCCGCGGGCCAAGATTCCCTTTACGAGCGCGAGGTCAAACCGCTGCTGCGGGCCCGCTGTTACGCGTGCCACGGCGCTCTCAAGCAAGAGGCCACTCTGCGACTCGACACGGGGGAAGCCATTCGCCGCGGCGGCGAGAGCGGGCCGATCATCAACTCGAAGCATGTTGAGGCGAGCCTGCTCTTGGAGCGAGTCGCGGCAACCGATCCGCAATTGCGGATGCCGCCCGAGGGCGAACCGATCACGCCGGCGGAATTGAAGTCGCTCCGCGCCTGGATTGCCGCCGGCGCGACGTCGCCGGCAGGCGAACAACCCGAGCGAGACCCGAACGATCATTGGGCGTTTCGCCCGCTGCAGCGGCCGTCGATTCCGCCAGTTTCTCCGACGGCTGGCGATGTCGCGAACCCGATCGACGCGTTCCTTCTTTCGGCCATAGAGGCGGCCGGCGCAGCTCCGGCGTCGCCCGCGCCGCGATCGTTGCTGCTGCGTCGAGCGAGCCTCGATTTGGTCGGCGTACCTCCTTCCCCGGCAGAGCTGCACGCTTTCCTCGACGACACATCGCCGCACGCGTATTCCCGCGCGGTCGAACGGTTGCTGAACGATCGGCGGCATGGCGAGCGCTGGGCTCGACATTGGATGGATGTGTGGCGGTACAGCGACTGGTACGGGCGTCGCCATGTGCCGGACGTCTGGAACGGGGCGCCGCAAGTCTGGCGCTGGCGGGATTGGATCGTCGACTCCCTCAATGAGGACAAGGGATACGATCGGATGGTCCACGAGATGCTCGCGGCCGACGAGTTGGCGGGCGACGACCCACGCGCCACGGTCGCGACCGGATACCTCGTCCGCAACTGGTACGCGCTCAATCCCAACGATTGGATGCGAAACACCGTCGAGCACACCGGCAAGGCGTTTCTTGGATTGACGTTCAACTGTGCCCACTGCCATGATCACAAATACGATCCGATCACGCAGGACGAGTATTTCGGCCTCCGCGCATTTTTCGAGCCGATGTATGTGCGGCAGGACCGCGTCGCGGGCGAGGCGGATCCGGGGCCGTTTCAGGACTATGACTACGGCAAACTCCGCAAGATCCAGCGGCTCGGTGCCGTTGCCGTGTTTGACAAGACGCCCGACGCGCCGACCTGGTTCTATGCGGGCGGAGACGAACGCAACCGAGCGGCCCAGCGGGGCTCGATCCCGCCAGCCACGCCCGCCTTTCTATCACCGCCGTTGCCGCCGATCGAGCCGATCTCGCTGCCGCCCGCCGCATGGTATCCGGGCCTGCAGCCCGGGATTCAGCGGACGTTGCGGGATGAGGCCCGCCGCGCCTGCGATGCGGCGACGGAGAAACTGACAACGTTACGTCAGTCGTCACCCGCGGCGGACTCGGCTGTGCTCCAACGGCTCGCCGACGCCGAGCAAAAGTATGAGCAGGCCACGGAGGCGGCGCGTCGCGAGGGACGAGGCGCAGCGCTGGCTGGTCGCCAGTCCTTGGTGCTGCGGGCCGGCGCCGGGCGGCGAATCGTTCAAAACCGGCTGTTGACGCTCCGGCAGCTTCCCGAGGAAAGCTGGATCGAGTTTCAGGTTCAGCTGCTCAGCGACACGCACTTCAACTTCCAACTCGCCAAGGATGCCGACAAGGGGCTCACTGCCGCGTACGTCGGCTTTGTCGGCGGGCGCATCGTGTCCTATCGTCCTGGCGGCTTCGCAGAGTTTGACGCGGGGAGCTATCGGTTCGCGGACGGCCAGCGGCGCTTTCACGTCCGCTTGACGCTGCAGCCAAGCCGCAGCCAGGGTTTGCTGACGGTAACCTGTCATCCGGATGGCAAGCGGCTCGTTGACCAAGCGCCCGTGGCCGTCAACGATTGGCGGAGTGCGGGCGACCAGGGCGGCCAGAACGACCGGGCCAAGTCGATCAGTTTCGACGCCCGTGCCGGCAGCGCCGCCGCAGTGGATGACTGGAAACTGTCAGCGCCGGCGGCAGCCGGCGGCTCGCCGGAGACGCTGGTCGCGTTCGACTTCGAGCCGCCCGCGTGCGTCGACGGCCAGGACGTCCTCGGAGTCGCCGGCTGGGAAGGCTCGTCGTTCGGCCAAGCGCCCGGCGCCTCGCAGATCACCTCGGTCGTCGATGACTCGCAACTAACAGAGCTCGCAGCGGAGCGCGACGCCGCGCGACGCGCCGCCAGACTGCCGTTGTCCGCGCTGCAGGCCGCCGAAGCGGAGCTGGCTGCGGCCGAGGCGGAGCAACAATGCCTGGAGGCGAGAATCGACGCCGACCGGGCGCAGCACGGAAGTCCCCCAGCCGACGCGCACGCATCGGCCGCCATCGCCGCCATCGCCGCCACTGCCGTCAAGCTCGAACGCGAGTCGAACCGATTGCGACTCGCTGCCAATGTGGCCGTTGCCGAGCACGCCTTGGCGGTCGCAGAAGCAAAGCCCGCCGACGACAAAGACCGAGCCAAGGACGTCCAAGCTGCGGAAAAGCAGCGAGCCGCAACGCAAGCGGCGCTTGCCCAGGAGCGTACCGCCAATCCTCCCAGCGGTGCCACGTACACCCCGCTGAGCCGGGTCTATCCCCAAACGAGCACCGGCCGACGCGCCGCACTGGCCCTCTGGATCACCGACCGACGCAACCCACTGGCGGCACGGGTGGCTGTCAACCACATCTGGACGCGACACTTCCACCAGCCGCTCGTGTCGAGCGTGTTTGATTTCGGCCGCAACGGCGCCGCGCCAACGCATCCGGAGCTGCTCGATTGGCTCGCCGTCGAGCTGATCGAGTCGGGCTGGAGCATGAAGCATCTCCACCGTTTGATCGTGTCCAGCGCTGCCTATCAACGGCACTCGACGGCGCCCCCCGAGCATCCCGGCGTTGTTCACGACCCGCTGAATGCCACGCTTTGGCGAATGCCGACGGGCCGTATGGAGGCCGAGGTGATTCGCGACAGCCTGCTGCACGTCGGCGACATGCTCGATCCATTGCAGGGAGGTCCGCCCTTGGAGAACACGCAAGCCCTGACGACTCGCCGACGCAGTTTGTACTACGAGGTGTTTCCCGAGGTGGGCGGCGCCAGTCCGCTGAGCCAACTCTTTGATGCCCCGAACCCGCTTGAGTGTTATCGTCGCACGCGCAGCGTCGTGCCTCAGCAAGCGTTGGCGTTGACCAACAGCGATTTGGTGCACACGGTCAGCGCGAGTCTCATTGCCGCCTGGCAACGCGAGCATCCCGACGGGGACGACGCCGCGCTGATCAACGACCTGTTCGAACGTCTGCTTTCTCGTCCGCCCACCGCCGCGGAAGAGCAAGTTTGCGCCGAGTCGCTCGCCGCTCAGCGCGCGCTGCCGCCCGTGGCAGGTGGCGATCCGCAAACGGCAGCTCGAGAGGGACTCGCGAGAGCGCTGCTGAACCACAATGACTTTGTCACCATCCGATAACGCAAAGTGACATGAATTCCGTTCCGACAAACACGCAACAGACGCGTCCCGCAAGCCAGCGCCGCGCCTTTCTCGCGGATCTCGGCATGGGCTTCACCGGCGTTGCGCTCGGCGCGATGCTGGCCGACGATGGCGTGGCTCGCGCTGACCAGGCGCCCGCCTCGGCCGCCCCGCCGCTGCACCACACGCCACGCGCCAAGTCCGTGATCTGGATCTTCCTATCCGGCGGGTACAGCCACGTCGAGACGTTTGACCCCAAGCCCGCGTTGAATCAACACGCCGGCAAGACATTTGACGAGACGCCGTTCGAGAACCCGGTGCTCTCGCCGCTCCATAAGAAGCGATTTCGCTCGGTGCCCGCCGAGGAGGTCAATGTCCGCGACGTGTACCCGACGATCTACCCGATGCAAGTCGGCTGGAAACAACACGGCGAGTCCGGGATTGAGGTCACCGATTGGTGGCCCCACTTGGCCACGCAAGTCGATGAGCTCTGCTTCGTTCGCAACATGTGGACGACGGACAATGACCACGCTGCGGAAAACCAAATTCACACGGGCCGGCACCGGCTGGACCCCCAAGAGCCGAGCATCGGCGCGTGGGCTCATTACGGCCTGGGCACGCTCAACGAGAACCTCCCGAAGTTCGCCGTGCTGGGCGGTCCCACCCGTTCCGACACGCGGCTTTCCATCGACTCGTTGTACCTCGGCCCCGAGCACGCTGGCGTGCCGCTGACTCTCGATCCACGGAATCCGTTGCCCTTCGGCAAACGCCAAAGCTCCCAGTCGCTCGAGCGACAGCGGGCCGAGTATGACCTCATTCATCGACTCAACGCCCTGGCGGCAGTGGAGTATCCTCGCGATCGTGACCTGGCCGCACGCATTCGCTCGTACGAGCTCGCGTTTCGCATGCAAGCCGCTGTCCCCGAAGCGATCGACTTTGCCACGGAATCGCCTGCAACTCATAGCCTCTACGGGCTGGACGACAAATCGACCAAGCTGGCGGGGGAGCGACTGCTCGCAGCGCGGCGGCTGGTAGAGCGAGGCGTGCGTTTCGTGCAGGTCTTCCCATCGCCCTACGGTGTCTGGGACTCGCACCGCGACCTGAAGAAGAAACATACGGAGCTTTGCCAGACGGTCGACAAACCGGTGGCCGGCTTGATCCGAGACCTCAAGCAGCGAGGGCTGCTCGACGAGACCGTGGTCGTGTTCTGCACCGAGTTCGGCCGCACGCCGGGACTGGAGAAGCGGTCCGGTGGCACCACGGGAAGAGACCACCATCCCAACGGTTTTACGATTTGGATGGCCGGCGCCGGGATCAAGAAGGGCCACGTGCACGGCGCCACCGACGAGCTCGGCTACCACGCATTGGGCGAGGCTCACTACGTCACCGATCTGCACGCAACCGTGTTGCATCTGCTGGGCCTCGACAATCGTCAGCTCGTCTATCCCGGCCGACGGCGCCTGGACATCGACTTCGGACACGTTATCGACGAGATCCTCACGTGACTCCTCAAGCCAACCACCACCAGCCGTTGTCGGGCCACGCTGCCAGCCGCCGCGATTTTCTGGCAGGCGCCGCCGGCGTTTCACTGGCCGCCACGCTTGGAGCCCGCACCGCCGCCGCAAACGACGAACAAGTCGCGCAAATCGCGATCACGTTCGATCTCGAAATGAGCCGGCACTATCCCCAACGTGGCATGACAGAATGGGACTACCAGAAGGGCAACCTCAACGAGGAAACCAAACGCTACTCCCTGGAGGCGGCCAAGCGAGTTCGCGACCGCGGTGGATTGATTCACTTCTTTTGTGTGGGCCGAGTGCTCGAGCAGGAGAACGTCGACTGGCTCCGCGAGATTGCGGAAATGGGCCATCCGATCGGCAACCACACTTACGACCATGTCAACGTTTGGGCGAGTGAGCCCGACAAAGTGCAGTTTCGCTTCGCTCGTTCGCCGTGGCTCGTGGCGGGGCAATCCGTCGAGCAGATCATCCGCGAGAACATCCGCATCACCTCCGCGGCGCTTCAGTCGCGAGTCAAAGTCAAGGCCGCCGGCTTTCGCACGCCGGGCGGATCGCGCACCGCGCTCAACGGGCGCGAAGATCTACAACGGCTGCTGCTCGATCTCGGGTTCTCCTGGGTGAGCTCGGGCTATCCACCGCATCAGTCCAGCCCGCCCGAGACTCCGCCCACCGACGAGATCTTTGCCTCGATTGTCGATGCGCTGCCCAGCGCGCAGCCGTACCGCTATCCGACCGGATTGGTCGAGGTGCCGATGAGCCCGATCAGCGATGTCGGCGCCTTCCGCACCAGTCGCTGGAAGCGAGCCGACTTTCTCAAGTCGATTCGCCAATGCATCCAGTGGTGCGTGAGCCACCATGGCGTCTTCGACTTTCTCTGCCATCCTTCGATCATGTACGTCGAGGATCCGGGGTTCGAAGTAGTCGACCACATTTGCGATTTGGTCGCGGCTGACAAGGACCGCGCGAAGCTCACGACTCTCGATGGCATCGCCGCGCGCGTCAGTTCGGGGCAATAGCGCACCATTCCACGGGCTCGCGCCCGTGGCTACCGTCTGTCGCCCCTTGCGGGGCTTTTGCGCTTGTGATGCGCAAATGCGAACGCGCGTGCGCAACGCCATTCCACGGGCTCGCGCCCGAGGGGAAGAGCTTTGTGCACGGCAAGGCTTTAGATCTTGTTGTTCGCCGAAGCGTTAGAAAAAAAAAAATGCACGTGCT
>JAGQPF010000528.1 GCA_020426845.1 Planctomycetales bacterium | reverse complement strand
GAGCTGGTCCGCGGCGAGCGGCGTGACGTCGCTTTCGAGGATTTTTTGCCCGACCGCGAGCACCCGCAGTATGTGCGGCAACTCGTGGAGCTGCTGCGCGCCGACATGGAGTTCTCGTGGGCGGAAGGCATGCCGCGGTCGCTCGACCACTACCTGGAGCAGCTGGGCTCCCTTCGCCATCACTCCCAAGTGTTGGAAGACATCGCGTTTGAGGACTACCGGCTCCGCCACACCCATGGCGAGTCCCCATCGCCCGACGAGTATGCCGCTCTGCTTGGCATCGACACGCAAGCGTGGCCTCGTTGGCATCGCTCCGAAAGTCGTGATTCATTGCCGCAAGGGGCGGGGGCGGGCGAAAAGTTCGGAGAGTTCGAGCTGGCCGGAGAACTTGGCACGGGAGCTTTTTCGAAAGTCTATCTGGCTAGGCAGCCGTCGTTGGCGCATCGCTTCGTGGTGCTCAAGGTGACTTCGACTCCCTTGCAAGAGGCCCAGCGGCTGGCGCGTCTCCAGCATACCAACATCGTCCCGATCTTTTCGGTTCACGAATTCGAAGGCAAGCAAGCGATCTGCATGCCATTCCTTGGCGCCGCCACGCTGGCCGACGCGATTCGCGATGTCCCCGGCAGCGGCTCGCCCCAAAGCGGCGCGTCGTTCTTCAGCACCGTCGCCGCGCGACGCGCTTCGACGCTCGTGGTGGGAAGGGAGGTTTCGCCGGCCGATGAGGAGAGCTCGCACGCCGAGTCGAAGGAGCAGACGCGCGACTTGCTGGCCGAGATGACCTACCAGGACGCCGCCCTCTGGATTGTCGCGCGAATCGCCGAGGGCCTGGCGCATGCCCATAGCCAAGGCGTCATTCACAGGGACCTGAAGCCGGCCAACATTCTGCTGAGTGACTACGGGCAACCGCTGATTTTGGATTTCAATCTATCCACCGGCGGGCCCTCCGAGCAGTCGCTGGTGGGCGGCACGCTCCCATACATGGCGCCGGAGCACTTGGCGGCTGTCCGCGACAATTCGCCCGTGGATGCTCGGGCCGATATCTACTCGCTCGGTGTGGTGCTGTTCGAACTGCTGGCTCGCCGATCGCCGTTTCCCAAGCGAGAGGGCAGCTTTGACGAGCTGTCGAGCACGCTGATTGCCGACCGCCGACAACCGCCCAAACTTGGCGACGCCCTGCCCGGCGCCAGCCCCGCGCTGGAGAGCATCGTGCAGAAGTGCCTGGCGCCGGACCCTGCCGACCGTTATCGCACAGCGTTGCAGTTTCGTGAGGACATTGAGCGCCACCTGGCGGATCAGCCGTTGCGGCATGCCAAGAACACCTCATGGGTTGAGCGATCGGCCAAGTGGATGCGACGGCATCCACGCGTCACCTCAGTTTCCACCGTGTCGGCCGTGGCGATGTTGATCGTCGCCGCACTCGCCACCGCCGTCTTTCGCGCGTCGCACTTGGCCGAGACTGCCAAGGCGGCGCAATGGTCGGTCGAGCAGTCCGCCGCATTCGAGTCGCTCCAGCAGCCGCTCTCGTCGTTGTGGGTGGACTACGGCAGCCTGAGCGAGACCATCGATGATGCTCGCAGTGCTTTGGCAGATGCAGGGTTTGCGGGCGAGACGTGGCCGGTGTCCTTGCGTCTGCTCGATCCGTCGCACCGTGGCGACATCGAACAGGCGGCCGCGAAAACACACTTCTTCTTGGCGGCCGCGGCGCTGCGGCAGGCGGCGCGCGAGACGGAGCCGCAGCGGCGCGAACAATTGCTTGGCGTGGCCCTCGACTCGACCGGGCAGGCCAAACGAGATCCTCGTTCGGCGCGGGCCTCGTGGCTGCTGCGCTCGCGCGTGTTGGACGAATTAGGACGCAAGCAGCAAGCCCAAGCGGTGCTGGCCGAGGCGAAGTCCTTGGCAGCGGCTGAGCCAGGCGATCCGAATGAATTGGGTGAGGATGCGGAGCTGCTTGAGGAACGCGTGCTGTTGGCACATGAGGCGATGCTGGATGGCCGTCCTCAGGAAGCCCTCGAGCTGTTGGAGAAGCCGCTGGAGCGCGGCAGCCAAGATGTCTCCGGCTGGTTTATTCTGGCCAACGCCCACAATCGGCTTGGGCAGTGGGAGCGTTGTGAGCGAGCATTGACGATCTGCTTGGCGCTCGCGCCTCGCTCGACTGCGGCGTTGTTTCAACGCGGGCTGGCGAGAATGCAATTGCATCGCGACCGGGAGGCACTGGCGGATTTCGACCAGCTGCTTGACGCTCGTCCCGACTCGGCGGCCGCTCTGGTCAATCGGGCGATTGCGAAAAACCGGTTGGGCGACCTGGCCGGCGCCGAGCAGGATCTGACGCTGGCATTGGAGAAGGGCACCACCGAAACGCGAGTGCATTTCCTGCGGGCGCGAATTCGCGAGGGGTTGGGCGACGTCGCTGGCGCCGAGAGCGACCGCCAGCGGGGCCTGGCAGCTCGGCCAACCGACGAATTGAGCTGGATTTCGCGCGGCGTTGCGAGGCTGACCACCGACCGGGAGGGCGCCATCCAGGACTTTCTGATGGCCACTCGGCTGAACCGCCATTCCCAGCAAGCTTGGCAGAACCTGGCTGAGGTTTGGGGGCAGACGTCCGAAAAGCTGCCGGCAGCGATCGAAGCCCTGGAAAGGCTGATCCAATTGGCCCCCGAGAACCCGCTTTGGACCGTCAGCCGAGGCGTGTTTCTAGCCCGACTCGAGCAAGATGAGCAAGCGCTTCGCGACGCGGAGAAGTCGTTGGACTTGCGTCGAGATGCGGACACGGCTTACCGCGCGGCGGGCATCTATGCGCTCGCTTCCCAGCGAACGCCCGAGCATGCCGACACGTGCCTGCGACTGCTGAAGGAGGCGGCGTGGAGCTCACCCCAACTGGTGGCAAGCACCGCCCCTCGCGACCCGGATCTCCGGCCGCTCTTCCGGTCACCCGCCTTTCGCGACCTGATGGAGAGCCTACGTCATATCAGCCCTCGCTGATGCGATTGCTTGGTGGCGTCGCGAATCCGGCACGCCTCAAAGGAAACCCGAAGCGTGAGCGAGGGATCGGAATCGCAAATCGGGATTCTTTCCGAATTTTGGCGGAACTTCGCAACCGAAGTGACTACTCAATACCGGAAGCTGTCTTGCATCTAACTGGCCAGGGAACCTTCGGGAATGGCCACTTTCCCTGCGGGATGGCGCCGGCGGTTACTTAATGGGGCATGGCGAACATTCGAAGAGGCTCGGTACGTGGGTTTCCTGAAACGCAATCGCGGCAAGTCACTGAGGCCGTCTCGCCGATTGTCGCTGGAGCGACTGGACGATCGCCGCTTGTTGGCGGGCGACGTGTTCGACTTCTCGACGGAAAGCAGCGGAGCGTGGCAATCACACGCGGACCTGACGGTTAGTCTGGTTCCTGACGGCACCGACGTAGCTGGCCGAGACAGCCAGTTATTCGAAAAGATGGGTGGCCTGGGCGACGTCGCGCAGTGGCAGGAGGCGGTGCTGCGGGCGTTTCAGGTCTGGAGCGAGAGCGCAAACATCAATTTCGGAGTGGTCGCCGATAGCGGCGATCCGTTGGGGTCCCCGGGGCTGGCGGACGGCGACGCCCGTTTCGGCGAGGTGCGCATTGCGGCCATTCCCATGTCACCCGATGTCCTGGCGGTTTCCGTCCCGTTGGACGCGCTGAACTCGGGCACTTGGGCCGGCGACCTGCTGTTCAATAGTCTGGCGAATTTCGACTCGCTCGACGCCGTGTACAAAACGGCGCTGCACGAGGTGGGGCACTTGCTGGGATTGAGCCATAGCCAGGATCCCGCATCGCCGATGTACGCGCAGCTTGGCGACGCCATGCTTCCCACCGACGCGGACGTTGCCGAGTTGCAGCAGCGTTACGGGTCGCGGCGGCTGGACGCGAATGAAGAGGAGTCGCAGCCGAACGACACGCTCAAGCGGGCGACGAAGATTCGAAGCACCGGTTCGCTC